>AQOF01000045.1 GCA_000565345.1 Salinivibrio costicola subsp. costicola ATCC 33508 = LMG 11651
TCACTTAAGTGTAACCACTTACGTAATTAAGTTACAAAACAAGCCACTAGCAACTGAACAAAAAAGTTGTTTTTTTATTTAAAATCATAATATTAGCTGTAAAAATAAAAGCAGCACTCAGGCGTGCTGCTTTTTTTCGTGATAATAATCCAACGTCGGCATCGCGGTTTTTATGACACTCAAACAGAATATAAAACTAATTTTTTACCTTTAATGTAGAATTTATCACTGATTTTCGGTCAATATGTCTTTACCTGTTGGGGAAAGCAGTCCTGTCACCAGATCAGCGAGATTATTAAAGGTCTCTAATCGACTGGAAGATGGCCGCCATACCATACCGATATCACGATAGGCTGCTTTTCCTGGTGGGGTTTCTAGATGCACATCTAAATTAGCAATTAAACCATGATCAATCGCCATTTGCGGTATAAAGGTCACACCATTGCCGTTGGTCACCATTTGCACCAAGGTATGTAAACTGGTCGCCATAAAAGGATTAATCTTCTGCGAGGCAGTCATCTGACAGGCAGAGACAGCATGGTCGGTAAGACAGTGTTCACGCTCTAGTAAAAAGACAGACTCATCGGGGAGGGATTCATAATCAACGGGCAATGTAAGCTGTGCTGCTTGTTTGCCGCTCATGACCATTTTAAAGGGATCGCGGCCAACAATTCGACGCGTCATGGTGCCAATATCCATGGGGAGTGCAAGGATCAATATGTCCATTTCGCCATGTTTAAGCGCCGTGAGTAAATTGGCGGTAGTATCCTCGCGCAGCAGTAAATCTAAATTTGGATAGTGTTGATTGACTTGCTTGACCACATCACAGAGTAAAAAAGGTGCAATGGTCGGAATACACCCTAAACGCACCTTACCATGCATGGGATCAGACTTAACTTGCGTTAGCTCCATAAGATCTTGGCTACGGGCGAGAATCTCCCGGCTTCGGCGTACCACCTCTTCACCCATGCCGGTGAGGACTAAGGTTTTATTGTCACGCTCAATCAGCTGTGCTCCAATCAACTCTTCTAGATTTTGAATCCCTGCGCTCAGTGTCGACTGGCTGACAAAGCATAATTTCGCCGCTTCACCAAAGTGACGCGTTTCTGACAGGGTAACCAGATAGTGTAGCTGCTTTAATGAAGGATATTTGTTCATAACGTCATATTTTAAACAATCGTATTTTCCGATTATAACAATCTATTAATTCCACTTTTTTCAATCTAACAAGTTAGCTATAGTTTGTCTCGCTTATATAGGAACCTGATTAACAGGACAACAATTAAATAGGAGCTGAGATATGGTACTCGTAGGTCGTCAAGCACCAGATTTTACTGCCGCTGCCGTACTAGGTAATGGCGAAATCGTTGATAACTTCAACCTGAAAGAGTTCACCAAAGGCAAGAAAGCAGTTGTCTTTTTCTACCCACTCGACTTCACTTTCGTGTGCCCATCAGACTGATCGCATTCGATAAGCGCCTGAGCGATTTCCAAGCTAAAGGTGTTGAGGTAATCGGTGTGTCTATCGACTCTCAGTTCTCACACAACGCATGGCGTAAGACAGCTATCGATGATGGCGGTATCGGCGCAGTGAAATACCCACTGGTTGCTGATGTGAAGCACGAAATTTGTAAAGCATACGATGTTGAACACCCAGAAGCGGGCGTTGCATTCCGTGGTTCATTCTTGATCGACGAAGACGGTGTTGTTCGCCATCAAGTCGTTAACGACCTGCCACTAGGCCGTAACATTGACGAGATGCTACGTATGGTTGATGCATTGAACTTCCACCAGAAAAATGGCGAAGTTTGTCCTGCACAGTGGGAAGAAGGTAAAGCAGGTATGGCTGAGTCACCTGAAGGTGTTGCCGCGTATCTATCTGAGCACACTGACGACCTGTAATAAGGTTACGTGCCCCGCACTAAGCAATGTAACAGTATAATGAGGCCCGGCTAAACCGGGCCCTTTTTTTATTGTCTCTCAACGCCTTCCTTCCCTCCCGTTTCTCTACATGTCACACCTTGTCTGATTTGTTCATGACGCTTGCTCTGGTCACGGTTATGCTAGACCGTTCAAACAAGGAGCACCTATGACCGTCACCGTCGAAGTATGTATTGATAGTATCCAATCTTTATCGATTGCTCAGCAAGCGGGCGCAGACCGTATCGAGCTTTGTGCTTCGCTCAAGCTCGGTGGCCTCACACCAAGTATGGGCACCCTGTATCAAGCGATGCAACAAGCTCGCGTGCCTATTTACGCGATTATACGTCCACGAGAAGGGGACTTTGTTTATAGCCATGATGAAGCTGAAGTGATGCTTAAAGATATTGCCACTGCCCGCAAAACTGGCTGTCATGGCGTGGTGATTGGCGCCTTACGCCCAGATGGGACAGTAGACTTAACGTTACTCGATGCCATGCTGGCCGAAGCCCGAGGTATGGGGGTGACGTTCCATCGGACGTTTGATCATTGCACCGAGCACATGGCAGCGTTAGACGCCCTCATCGCGCGACCTGCCGTGGAACGTATTCTGACCTCAGGTGGTGCCAACCATGCCGAGCAAGGCAAAGAAACACTAAAAGCCTGGGTCGATTACGTCCGTCATACGCCGCTTCGGATCATGCCAGGTGCCGGGATCACAGCGCATAATGCCGCAGAAATCATCGCTCACACCGGCGCACGAGATATCCACTTGTCCGCGCGTACCACAAAAGCAAGCGCCGCCCACACTCATGCGATGGCGACGATGGGTGAAGGTGAAAAGATCGGTTACCCCATCACTGATCCCATGCAAGTCAGGGCGGTAAAGCAGGCAGTCTCTCGATTCAGTTAAATGCAATACGCCAGCCGCTCTCATCATACTGTGATTGACCAAACCTTTTTGTCGAGAAGCTTGTGTCCTAGAGACAAGGATATTGCATCTCACCGTTGAGTTTCCTAACTTGAAATGATGTTTTTCACAAAAGGAGTGCTGCTTTGTCGGATAAAAAGCCCCTTAAAATCAGCAAAAAACACTACGAAAAAAAGCTAGCCGAATTACAAACTGAGTTGGTCAAGCTGCAAGAGTGGGTCAAGCAGGAGCAGTTGAAAGTGGTGGTCATTTTTGAAGGGCGCGATGCCGCCGGTAAAGGCGGCGTGATTAAACGGATCACCGAAAAGCTCAATCCGCGTGTTTGTCGCGTGGTCGCGCTAGACAAGCCCACAGAGCGCGAACGCACGCAGTGGTATTTTCAACGTTACATTGAGCACCTGCCCGCCGGTGGTGAAATTGTCTTGTTTGACCGCAGTTGGTATAACCGCGCCGGTGTCGAGCGAGTCATGAACTTTTGCAGCGATGAAGAATATGAAGAGTTTCTTCGCACCTGTCCCGAGCTAGAGCGTATGTTGATCCGCTCCGGGATCATCTTAATAAAATACTGGTTCTCGGTATCAGACGAGGAGCAAGAAAAGCGCTTCGCGGAGCGGATTAACACCCCAATAAAGCGGTGGAAATTCAGCCCAATGGATCTCGAGTCTCGTAGTCGTTGGGTGCAATACAGTGAAGCCAAAGACCGCATGTTTGCCTACACCGACACCAAAGAAAGCCCTTGGTGGGTGGTGGAAGCCGATAACAAAAAACACGCTCGGCTCAATTGTATCGCCCACTTACTCTCACAAATCCCTTACCAAGAAATTGACTACCCCGCAGTAACCCTGCCGGAAATCAATAAGGAAGGTTACGTGCGTATGCCTTTGCATGACCAGAGCTTTGTCCCAGACGCCGTCAGTGACTGGTTAAATGACAAGTAGCGATTATTTGAGGAGCTTTTCGAGCTCCTCTTTTTGAATGTGACGAACATCTTTCCCTTTTACAAAATAGATGATGTACTCACAAATATTCTGGCAGCGATCGCCCACGCGCTCGATCGCACGCGCTGACCACATCACTTTTAGCACATTAGGGATAGAACGAGGATCTTCCATCATATAGGTCATCAACTGACGCAAAATTCCCTCATACTCACGATCGAGAGAATCGTCTTTACGGTAGACTTTCATGGCCGCATCAATATCCATCCGCGCAAACGCATCCAGTACGTCATGCAGCATTTTGGCAGCACGCTGACCCAATGCCTCTAGAGAAACCAAAAAAGGTTGCTGAGAATGACTGGCATTGTCCAATGCCATTTTCGCGATGCTATCAGCCACATCGCCAATACGCTCTAGATCCGTGATGGTTTTAATGATTGCCATCACCAGGCGCAGATCGCTTGCCGTCGGTTGGCGCTTAGCAATAATCCGTGTGCAGGCCTCGTCAATGGCGACTTCCATGCCATTGACTTTGTGATCTTCACGAATCACATGGCGCGCTAGCTCTTCATCTTGATTGTGCATGGCACGAAGAGCATCGGTGAGCTGACGCTCCACCAGCCCCCCCATCGCTAGGACGTGAGTGCGAATCGCTTCTAACTCAGCATTAAATTGGCCAGAAATATGGCGGCTAATATTGTAATTATCCAAGGCCTGCTCCTTATCCGTAGCGACCGGTGATGTAATCTTCCGTCTGTTTATTTTTTGGTGTGGTAAACAAGGTGTCAGTATCCGCGTACTCTACCAAGCGGCCCATATTAATAAAGGCAGTTTGGTCTGACACCCGTGCCGCCTGCTGCATATTATGGGTAACAATCACCACTGTGTATTGTTTTTTAAGATCGTTGATCAACTCTTCAATCGTCAGTGTTGAGATAGGATCCAGCGCCGAAGAGGGCTCATCCAGCAATAACACTTCTGGCTCAATCGCGATTGCTCGGGCGATCACCAACCGCTGCTGCTGTCCACTTGAAAGACCAAACGCATTATCGTTAAGACGATCTTTTACCTCTCCCCACAGCGCCGCACCTCGCAGTGAACGCTCCACCGCATCATCTAAGGTTCGGGGATCATGAATGCCTTGCAGCCGCAATCCAAAAACGACATTTTCATAAACGGATTTCGGAAACGGATTAGGACGCTGAAATACCATACCGACTTGACGGCGTAACGCAGGCACATCAACTTCGCGGTGATAGATGTTTTGCCCATGTAAGGTGACTTCGCCCCGCACGCGACACCCATCCACCAAATCATTCATGCGGTTAATGCAACGCAGTAAGGTCGACTTCCCACACCCAGAAGGGCCAATAAACGCTGTGACCTTGCCCTTCGGGATACGCATACTGATATCAAACAGTGCTTGAGTCGCCCCGTAATAAAGATTCAAATCCCGAATAGCTAACGCCGTTTGCTCGTTCGGTAAGTTTCCCAAATCTAAGCTCGGCGTGGCACCTATAGGTGGGTTTATCGAAAACATCGAGCAGGATCCTTATCGTTACAGTTCTAATGCGCGATATTTTTCACGCAAATAATGACGGATACCGATCGCGGATAAGTTCAGTGCCACGATCATAGACACGAGTAAAAACGACGTGGCATACACCAAAGGTCGCGCGGTCTCGATATGCGCACTTTGAAAGCCCACATCATAAATATGGTAGCCGAGATGCATAAACTTCCGTTCTAAGTGTAAAAAAGGAAAGTTGCCATCAACCGGCAGAGAAGGTGCCACTTTCACCACCCCAACCAACATTAAAGGCGCCACTTCACCGGCGGCACGGGCAACCGCTAAAATTAACCCCGTCATCATCGCCGGGCTTGCCATCGGTAAGACGACTCGCCATAGCATTTCAGATTGGGTCGCGCCCAAGGCAAAGGCACCATGACGGACGCTTGTAGGAATACGCGCTAGCCCTTCTTCTGTTGAGACTATCACGACCGGTAAGGTTAAGATCGCCAACGTTAACGCTGACCACAGAATGCCCGGCGTACCAAACACCGGCGCGGGTTGCGCCGCTTGATAAAATATATCGTCAATGGTGCCACCAATGAAGTAGACAAAAAAGCCTAAACCAAACACACCATAAACAATGGATGGCACCCCAGCGAGGTTAACTACCGCAATCCGAATCAACCGAGTGAACGCCGTTTTAGGCGCATATTCATGCAGATAAATCGCCGCGACCACGCCCAAAGGGGTAACAATCACTGCCATTAATAAGACCAGAAAAACGGTGCCAAAAATCGCCGGAAAAACCCCACCTGCGGCATTACTGTCACGCGGTGATTCAGATAGAAAAGCCGCCACTTGGTGCCCCCAAAATGTCAGCTTATCGACGCCGCTCATCACGTTGGGGTACCAAATATTTAGCACATTCTCGAGCGGCAATGCGACCTCATCACCATGGCTATCTTCGACAACCAGTTGCCCTGTTTTCTGTTTATCCCGCAGCTGTGCGAGCTTTTGCTCCAGTTGTTGATACTGAGTGAGCAACTGCGTGCGGCGGGATGCAATCTGCGATTGGGCGCGCTTGTCCAACGTCCCCTCAAGTTCGCGAGATTTTTCCTCTAATCGCAACTGTTCGAGCTGATAGTTCACCCCTGCCAGATGGACTTGTTCAATTTTATTGATCGCATCACGACGTGCCGCCAAATCCGCCAGTTGCTGACGCAGCGCAGAAATCACTAATCCATGACGTGTACCGCTTTGATCAATATACGCTGTTGGCTTGCCATAAAAGACACCGTTCTCGCTGCGCTCAATCATCGCCATCTCAATCGGCGTGTGTTGGCTTTTTATCTGAAACGCAAGTAACTGACGAAAGTCGAGCCCTTCTCGTTCACGGTTGCCAATTTTAACCACCAAGCGCTGATACGCGGATTGCCGGTATGCGGGTAAGCGAACACCGGCGTCTATAAGCTGAGTCGCATCAACCTCATCGGTTCGATAAATCTGGCCAACGACAGTTTCTACGCCCTGTTCCGTCTGTAACTCAAAACTGGTCACCGGTGTGGGCCAAAAATAGCCTAAGCCACGAACACCGAGCAAGAGTAAGACACCGAGAATGGCAATAAGACTGACGCTAACCATCCCTGCCGTCATCCAGACCCAAGGCGTGCCAGATTTTATCCATGGACGCATGCGCACTCTCATCTCAATTAAAGGTGACTGTATTTGTCGCGTAAACGCTGACGAACAAGTTCAGCCAACGTATTAAAGACAAAGGTGAAAACAAACAAAATAAACGCGGTTAAAAACAACACACGATAATGCGAGCTCCCCACTTCGGACTCTGGCATTTCGATCGCAATATTGGCCGACAAGGTCCGAAGCCCTTCGAGCAGGTTCCAATCCATAATCGGTGTATTCCCTGTGGCCATCAACACAATCATGGTTTCACCCACCGCGCGACCTAATCCCATCATCACCGCCGAGAATATCCCTGGGCTAGCGGTAAGCAACACAACCCGCATCAATGTTTGCCAATGCGTTGCCCCCAGTGCTAACGCACCTTGCTTTAGATGTGGCGGAACCGAAAAAATCGCATCTTCAGCAATCGAAAATATGGTGGGAACCACAGCAAAGCCCATCGCGATCCCAACCACTAAGGCATTACGTTGATCATAACCAATGCCTAGCTCGTGGGTAATGAATTGACGAGCATCGCCTCCCAGCCAAATCTGCTCAATCCAAGGCCCTAAAGACACGGCCATTGTCCCCACTAACAGCAACACCGGGATAATCACTAGTATTTGGGCATTATCCGGCAAGCGACGGCGAGCATAGCGGGGGATCATTCGCCAACAGGCGCTCAACCCCAGCAACACAAACGGGATCAGGATCAACAACATAAAGACGCTAGCAATATGTGCTTCAACCCAAGGGGCAAGCCATAAGCCGGCTAAAAAGCCAATGATCACCGTAGGTAATGCTTCAATCGTCTCAACCGTCGGTTTGACCCATCGCCTCAACCCTGATGACATAAAGTAAGCCGTATAAATAGCCGCACCAATGGCCATTGGCACCGCGAACAGTAAGGCAACCACGGCCACTTTTAGTGTGCCAAAGATCACCGGCACCACACTCAACTTTGCTTCAAAGCTATCGTCGGCCGATGTCGACTGCCACACATATTGCGGCGATGAGTACCCCTCGTACCACACTTTTTGCCATAAAGAATGGAGACTGACTTCAGGATGAGGATTATCCACTGCCAACCACTGCCACTGATTTTGTGTCACCGCCATCAAGGCGTTGGCGCGAGGAGCAAATGCCAGCGCCTCCGGGACCGAGGTAAACCGTTTATCAAAATGCCGCTGTTTTTCACTGGTCACATGTACCAAGCTCAGCTGCCCAGTATCATCCACGGTGGCCACGCTTTTACGATGTAACTCTGGCGCTATTATTTTTGCCCCAGCACCGGGCGAAAACGTACGCACGTTGGTCAATGACGGCTCACCACTTTTGAGGACATCAAACCATTGCGTCAAGTCACCATTTTGATGCTGCAATATTAACGAGCGTCCCCCCGCTAGCAGCGTCATATTAACCACCGAGCTATCGTTCACATGAGTGAGGTCTAGGCGTTCGCGCTTAATGGGCATGTCATTATTAACCTGCCAAACCGATAAAGTATGATGCTGACGGATAAATAACCGTTGTCCATCGCCCGACAATGCCAACTGATTGACTGGCGCGCTCAAAGGGAATGATGTTTTATGCTGGCCGCGGTAGATCATCAATTGATTATCGGCAGTCACAGCCGCCAACACAGGCGCTATCGGCTGGCCATGCAAGCTATCCGGTATCGCCAGGGCAATCTTATCCAGCGGCTGTCTATTCGCATCCACCGTTACGGGTCCACCAAACGCAGATATACGCGATAACTGCGGGATCACCGCATCACTGGCTTGGTCATCGTTGCCAAAGCGTAATTGCCAAACGCCCACTTCACCGGGAGCATTTTCCACTGCGATAAAAGGCGCCGTTGCTTGAGCCCAACTCATCGCAGGATCACTGAGGGTCGATAGCGCGCGTTGTAAGACAGTTTCAGCCTGCGGGAAAGTTGTCTTCTCTTGAGGCTGTTGGGGCTGTTGAGGCTGTTGAGGCTGTTGAGGCTGTTGAGGCTGTTGAGGCATCGATGACTGACGAGGACGACGCGCTACCGTCAAGACGCCTGTCTCATCCAAGCTATAAACGAGTTGATTGCGATTATCAGCGCCAACAAACCGTGGCGCTCCAGGTGAAGAGACAGAAAAGCGTTCACTTAACGTCACACTGGCTTGATGAAACAGCGGAATCACGACAGTTAAAAGATAAAAAAACAGCAGCAACAAGGTCACTAGTACCATCACACCACCAAAGCGCACTGTTTGACGCGTCAGTTTATCTTTTAAACGTCGCGCACGTTTGGTGTCAGAAAGTGATGGTGAGGAGTGGGTCATTTGCACCTCTTATTTTAATCAAGCTCTTGATTGTATTTCATTACAATGACAATTTTGTGACAAATCGGCCCGCTATGATTATCCATATAAAAAAAGTGGATGATGGCTAATCATACTGCCTCTTGCGGGCTAACGCCTCGACACCGGGACGATGCGTTGCTGAGCGGTACGCAATAAATATGCAACAAACGGACTTTAGGCTGGCCCAAGTTGATATTGGGCACACTTTCGTGAGTTTACTGCCGTGAAGCATAGACAACACCTTGAACGACCTCAATAATTGTTTAAACAATCGTCTTAAGGATCACGCATGATGCATTTTGTTTTCACGTATCGACACACTGGATACGTTCCTACAAAGTGCAGCCAACATCAGCGTATTGTACAAAGCCCTTGAAAGGCTGTCTGACGCTTTAGCAGTCTTGCTTGACAGCCATCTTATTCAGTAGAACAGGATTTTCTCACACGCTATGACTTTAGACTCCCATCATGTCGACAAAGAACTGAGCTGGCTCTCCTTTAACGAGCGCGTACTGCAGGAAGCTGCGGACAAAAGCGTGCCGATTATCGAACGGGTTCGCTTTTTAGGTATTTTTTCATCCAATCTTGATGAATTTTATCAAGTACGGTTTGCCGATGTGAAACGCCGTATCATTATTGATGAAGAGCGCGGAGTGGATAGTCACGCCAAGGAGTTACTCAGTAAAATTCAAGCGAAAGTGGTCAAGCTCAATCAAGATTTCGATCATCTATATAATGATATTTTGCTTGAGATGGCACGCCGCAATATCTTTTTGGTGAATGAGCGACAACTGTCGGAGCATCAAGCCCAATGGCTCAAACGCTATTTTCGTAGCAATATCTTGCCTTACATTACACCGATCATGCTCAATAAAGATGTCGATGTTTTAAGCTTTTTAAAAGACGCTTATTCCTATTTAGCGGTCGAGCTAAAAAAAGCCGGTGAAGAGCCAAAATATGCCTTAATTGAGATCCCAACCGACGATCTGGACCGGTTCGTCAAAGTGCCTGAGCCTAAAGGAAAGCGGCAGCGCAAAACCATTATCTTATTGGACAATATTATTCGACTCTGTGTTGATCAGATTTTCAGTGGTTTGTTCGATTACGATACCGTCGACGCTTATGCGATGAAAATGACGCGTGACGCCGAATACGATTTGACCAACGAAGTCGAACATAGCCTGCTCGAAAATATGTCAGAAAGCTTGGACCAACGCTTAACCGCCCTGCCTGTTCGGTTTGTGTATCAGCGTGATATGCCACCTGAAATGGTGAACAAACTCATCCAAGTTTTAAAGATTTCTGATTATGACAGTGTGCTACCCGGGGCGCGCTATCATAACTTTCGTGATTTTATCGGCTTTCCCAATGTGGGACGCCAGTATCTAGAAAACGCACCGCTGCCGCCTTTCGAGAGTGCCGATTTTCAATTGCAAAACAATGCGTTTCGGGCCATACGTGAACGCGACATACTGTTGTACTACCCCTATCATACCTTTCGGCATATGACCGAGCTGGTGCGACAAGCATCGTTTGACCCTAGAGTGCGTAGCATTCGGATCAACGTGTATCGCGTGGCAAAGAACTCGCGGATTATCAATTCAATGATTGATGCTGCCAATAACGGTAAGCGCGTCACTGTGGTGGTTGAACTTCAGGCACGATTTGATGAAGAGGCCAATATCGAGTGGTCACGGGTACTGACCGACGCAGGGGTCAAAGTGGTATTCGGCACGCCAGGGCTAAAAATTCACTCCAAGCTGTGCTTGATATCTCGCCGCGAAGATGGCGAACTTCGCGATTATGGCCATATTGGTACCGGAAACTTTCATGAAAAAACGGCACGAATCTATACTGACTTTGCGCTTTTTACCGCCGATCAACAACTCACCTCAGAGATCCGAAAAGTTTTCGACTTTATCGAGAACCCTTATCGCCCAGTAAAGTTTAACCACCTGATTGTGTCGCCGCGTAACTCACGCCGCCGAATGTGTAAATTGATCGAGCGCGAGATTGAACATGCGCGCGCAAAACGCAAAGCTGGCATTACGCTTAAAGTCAATAATCTCGTTGATAGAGGCTTAGTTAATCTCTTATACAAAGCCAGCAATGAAGGGGTCAAAATTCGAATTATCGTCCGCGGCATGTGCTCGCTCGTGCCGGGTGTAAAAGGAGTGAGTCAAAACATCAAGGCGATCAGTATTGTGGACCGCTTTCTCGAGCATCCACGTGTGTTTGCCTTTGAAAATGGCGGTGAACGTGATATCTATATTTCATCTGCCGATTGGATGACCCGAAATATTGATAATCGTATTGAAGTGGGGGCACCCATTCGCGATCCAAGACTCAAAGATCGCATCATGGCAATCTTGGAAATTCAATTTGCCGATCGCGCCAAAGCACGAGTCATCGACAAAGCCATGTCTAACGCCTATGTTAAACGCGGTAACAAGAAAAAGATCCGCTCACAAGTCGAGATCTATGATTACCTCAAACACATAGAACGCCAAGCACTCAAACACGCGGAAAAGTTGCAACATGACACACCCCCAGTCAAAGGATAAACCGCGCGAGATTGCTGCGGTTGATCTCGGCTCCAACAGTTTCCACATGGTCGTCGCACGCGTCGTCGGTGAAGGGCTTCAAATCGTCAGCCGCCATAAACAGCGCGTTCGTCTGGCTGCGGGGCTAGACAGCCACCATTGTCTTAGCGATGAAGCGATTGATCGAGGCGTGGAATGTTTAGCCATGTTCGCTGAGCGCCTCAACGGTATTGACGTGGATAACATCCGCATTGCCGCGACCCACACGTTACGCCAATCTCGTAATATCGAGACGTTTATCCAGCGAGCGAATCAAGTTTTCCCTTACCCAATAGAAGTTATTTCGGGTGAGGAAGAAGCGCGTTTGATTTACATGGGCGTGTCACACACCCAACAAAATATCGGCCGCAAACTCGTCATCGATATTGGTGGCGGCAGCACAGAATTAGTCATTGGTGATAACTTTGACCCCCTGCTGGTTAATAGCAAACGCATGGGCTGTGTGAGCTATAATGAACGGTTTTTCCCCAAAGGGGCCATTAGCTCAAAGCAATTTGCGGCCGCTCAGCTCGCCACTCGGCAAAAACTAGAGAGTCTCGCAAGCCAATACCGCCAAGCAGGCTGGCAAGTGGCTTTAGGGGCTTCAGGAACGGTGAAAGCGATTCGTGAGGTCATCATCGGCTTGGGTGACGGACGATGGCATAATCACCCGCAAACGCCTGGATAGTTTGATTGAAACGCTACTGACATTTAAAACCAGTGAGAGCATCAATTTGCCAGGCTTATCAGCGATAGGCAACCTGTGTTTGCTGCGGGTGTGGCTATCTTGTCGGGGATATTTGATGCGTTAGCCATCGAGTCACTGCGCTTTTCCGACGGGGCACTGCGTGAAGGTTTACTCTATGAGATGGAAGATCGTTTTCAGCGTACGGATATCCGCGGCCGCACCACAGATGACATGGCGGCTCGCTACAATATTGATCTGAGTCATGCTCGACGTGTACAGCAAACGGCGGCCCACTTTTATGCGCAAGCAGAACCGGATAAAGGCAGTAAAAAGTCCGAGCTCGCCGGATTGCTCAACTGGGCAGCACTGCTCCATGAAGTTGGCCTGAGCATTGGCTATCCGGGTTATCACAAACATTCAGCCTATATTTTGCACCACACCAATTTGCCGGGTTTTAATCAAGAGCAGCAGACAGTGCTCGCGACATTGGCACGCTTTCACCGAAAGGCGCTAAAGCTCAGTGAGATGCCCAAGTTTACTTTGTTTAAGCCGAAACTGATTGAAACCCTCATTTGCGCATTACGCTTAGCCTGTGTGTTGCACTCCCAACGTAACGACCAGCCACTACCTGATATCGCACTGAATGTAGATAAAAAAGGAACATGGCAGCTCGATTTCCCTGCAAGGTGGCTCCAAGATAACCGCTTATTAGCCGCCGATCTTGAAGCCGAAAAACAATACTGGCAATCCGTAAACTGGGCGTTGACCTGTAACGACTAATCCAATCCCAGCGCCTGTCGCTGTGCGTGTACCGTTTCTGCCGGCAATGGAATATATCCTTGCTGGCTGACGGCTTTTTGTCCTTGCTTAGAGAGAATATATCGCATAAATGCGGCATCTAAAGGCGCAAGCGGTTGATGCGGCGCTTTGTTGATATATAAATAGAGATGTCGAGTAAGTGGGTACTTACCTTCTCGAATCGCCCTGTCACTAGGGATAACGGCTTTGTCGCCATGACGAGAAATCGCAAGCATACGGGCGCCCGAGGCTTGATGACCGATCCCTGCATAACCGATAGCATGGAGTGAAGAAGCCACCGACTGTACCACCGACGCCGAACCGGGCTGCTCATTCACATCGGCACGAAAATCGCCGCGACACAGGCTGATTGCTTAAAATAACCATAGGTGCCAGAGACCGAATTTCGGCCAAACAACTGTAAATCACGATGCTGCCAGCGGCCGGTTAAGCCCAGCTGCCCCCAGGTTGTAATAGGGTCACTCGCACCGCACCACAGCGTTCTGGAAAAGAGCGCGTCAAGCTGTTGAAAACTGATAGTACGAAGTGGATTGTCTTGATGGACATAGACGGCCATCGCGTCAATCGCAACTGGGACTGCGGTTGGGGGGTAACCGAACCGCGCTTGAAAGGCGTTTTCCTCACTGACACGCATCGCGCGGCTCATTGGCCCAAGTTGCGCAGTGCCCTCCACCAGCGCGGGCGCCGCCGATGCCGAGCCAGGGGTCTGCAACTGCACATTGACGCCCGGATGCAAGCGCTTAAATCCGCCTGTCCACGCCGCCATAAGATTACCGAGCGTATCAGAGCCCACAGAGCTTAAGTTGCCGGATATGCCGCTGGTACGTTGGTAATCCGGTAAAGGATGGGTTTGGCTTAACGCATCCAGACTCCATACGAGACAAACAAACAAGATAACGCGTTTTAACATGCGAGCCGCTCCGGCAACGTGAATGCAAACGTGCTACCTATCCCGACTTCGCTTTTAATATCCAGTTCAGCATCATGGTGGCTCAGCGCGTGTTTAACTATCGCAAGCCCTAGCCCACTGCCACCGGTTTCTCGCGATCGCGCTTTGTCGACACGATAAAATCGCTCAGTCAATCGGTCTAAATGCTGTGGCGGAATGCCCTCACCACTGTCGATAACCTCTAAGCGCGGGCCTTTTTTCGAACGATACCAACGCACCTGGATCTCTGCCTGGGCGGGAGTGTGTTTCACCGCATTATAAACAAGGTTTGAGATCGCACTGCGCAGCTGATCATCATTGCCGCGGACTTTCAACGCCGTGTCGACGTCAAAGGTAAGTACATGCTCACTGTTACCACTTAATGCCTGAGCCTCTTTTTGCAGCACATCGAGCATCGCGGGAACATCGACATGATGGTCGAGATCGGGTTTGGCTGCAGCTTCAATTTTAGACAGCGTAAGCAGTTGCTCAACCAAGGATTCCATCCGAGATAATTGCTCTGTCATCACACCATGTGCTTTTGGCCACATGGGTCCAACAACCATATCCGGATCTTCCGTCATTTCTAAGTACCACGCAATACCGTCATTGGTGTGCGCAGCTCGTGCGAAACGTTGGCGAAAAAATTACGTCGCATACCTTCCAGTTGCTTTAACTGTGTGATGTCACGCACCACCATCAAATATTCGCCTTCCGCGTAGGGCATGGTCCGAAATTCGAGTGTGCGAGCGCTATTCAGATGAGAACGCATTTCCAGCGCCGTATCGTAATTGGCATTGGCGATATAACTGACAAATTCCGGTGCGCGGATCAAGTTACTAATATGCTGGCCGTTATCATCCGGCATGCGCAAGCCAAGTAGCTCCTGAGCGAGTTTGTTACACCAAACAATGGCGCCATCGCGCTCAAATACCACCACCGCATCGGGCAAAGACTCCGCGCCGTTACGAAAACGGCGAATTAAGTTAGCAAGCTCTTTACGACGCCGACGGTTACGCTTTTGTAAGCGATAAATACCATTAAATAAAGGCTCCCACGATCCCGTACCGGATGGGGGCGTTAAGCTTTTGTCTTTCCATAACCAGTCAGACAGCTTTATTTGCTGGTGCAAGTGCCACAATAGCATCGCTACGGTGGCGCCGAGTAATAACCAAGGTAGGCCGCCAAACAATCCACCTACTACGAGCCAAGGTAAATAAAAAAAAGCCAGCTCCCAGGCTAGCTTCTTCCAAGACAGTCGTTCGACCATTATATCTCCATATCGCCTCACCCCTTTAAAGGGATGTTCTAGCTACGTGTTGAGAAGCGATACCCCGCCCCACGAACGGTTTGTACTAACTTAGCATGTCCACCCGCCTCTAACACCTTTCTCAGGCGACGAATATGCACATCAACCGTTCTATCTTCAACGTAAACATTGGTGCCCCAAACATTGTTAAGCAGCTGTTCACGGCTATAGACACGCTCTTGGTGAGTCATAAAAAAATGTAGAAGTTTGAACTCGGTTGGCCCCATATCAAGGGGATCATCATTCGCTGTAACACGGTGTGAAACCGGGTCGAGTTTTAAACCTTGCACTTCAATCACATCTTCCAACGTGGTCGGTGAGACACGCCGCATGACCGCTTTCAGTCGTGCGATTAACTCTTTCGGTGAGAAAGGCTTGGTGATGTAATCATCGGCACCCACTTCAAGGCCTCGAACTTTATCTTCTTCTTCGCCCCGAGCGGTCAGCATCACCACTGGGATTTGACGCGTAAGCTCTTCACGCTTCAAATGTTTAATCAAGTTGAGTCCAGAACCACCAGGTAACATCCAATCCATGAGGATCATTTCTGGGTAAGGCTCGCATATTTGCGCCAGCGCTGAGTCGTAGTCTTCTGCCTCAACCGTTTGATAGCCTTTTTGCTCTAAGACAAAACAAAGCATCTCGCGAATGGGGGCTTCGTCTTCAACAACGAGAATCCGTCTAACCATGATAATTACCTAGTGTTATCATTTAACTGGCGCCATTATGTGCATTTATTATGACATTTTTGTGACCCGGCGCGAGCAAATTTCGCGTTGTGTGAACAGGCTGTGACCTAGCCAACACCTTGCTGTGTGACCAGGACGCGGCTAGCGCCCCCACCTTGACTATCGACGCGCACTTGCGCACCAATGCGCTCAACCAGTGTGCCTACATGGGAAATGACCCCAATTTGCCGCCCGTCGGCTTGTAAGGTGTCTAAACAGGCCAACGCCATTTCCAGGCTTTCCGGATCCAGTGTGCCAAAGCCCTCGTCTATGAATAAGGATCCAAGTTGCCGTGTATCCGCTGCTAATGATGCCAGCGCAAGCGCCAGTGACAAAGAGACCAGAAAGCTTTCACCGCCAGATAAGGACTCAACACTGCGTACTTCATCGCCCATATCATGATCAACGACTTGCAACGCCAGTAAGCTATCGGGCACGGTTTGTAACGCATAACGAGGTGATAATGAGGCCAAATGCTCATTGGCAATCTCGACCAGCTGCGCCAGCGTCAGCGATTGTGCGAGATTACGGAATTTAGCTCCGCTGGCCGAGCCAATTAAATCGGCCAGTTTTAACCACTGTTCTGTTTGGCTACGCTGCGCGTCAATTTTCTCGGTCAGCGATCCGGCCTGCTGTTTGGCCTTCTCTGATTCGGTTAATTGGTGACGCAAGGTAAACAGCTGCTGCTCGGCGTCTTCTAACGCGTGTTGCCAGGCATCGTGCTGGGCGGTCAACGCGGCATCATCATCCGGTAGCTGCTGCTCATCAAACCACACTTGCGCCGCGGCAATCGCCTGCTGGCAATGGGTTAATTGTTGCTGACGTTCGTCTAAGCGCGTGTTAGCTTCTTGGTAAGCCGCTTCTACTTCACTGATCGCTTCCCGCTCACTGGCTCGCCAGGTTTCAGAGTAAGATAAAGCTTGGAGGATGTCGTATTGATGCATGGCTAGTGTCGGTTGCCATTGGACCCAACGTCGAACACTGGCGCGATACTGTTGCGCAGCCTCTTGCTGTTGTTGGCGCAAGGTTTGCTGACGTGCCTGTACCCCTGCCCGCTTTTCACTGGCTTGGCTATAGGCTTGTTCAGCCTGCGCACGCTTAGTCTTTTGCGCCTCGATTGCTGATTTATACGCCTGTTCAAGCGCCGCCAAGTCTGAATCGGGGATCAACGCCTGACGCGCCGCGCTGCGCTGTTGATGCGCTTGCGCCAGATTCACTAATTGCGCTTGCCGTGCCTGCGTGTCCTCTGACAGGCTCTGACACTGCTGGGTTAATGACGCTAGCTCGGTCTCTATCTGTTGTTTTTGCGTGGCAAGCGATGTTTTTTCGTCCTGCAGCGCACGATAGCCCTGAATTTTTTGCTCCATCTGGCGAATATAACGTGCGGCGCCCACCTGTTGCAGGCTTGTGAGCCACTGTCCTGCACCGAGTTGCTGATCAAGCGCTTGGCTCACGCGCGTCAGCTGTTCGTGTTGTTGCTGCCACTGCTCATCAATGGCGCTCAGCCGCGTCTCACACTCGGTCAATGACTGATCCAGTTGATGTCGGCGCGCAACAAGCTGTTCTCGTGCGTGTTGTAAATCACTCAACGCGGCATCCATTTGCTGAATTTGCGCTAACTGGTGTTGACGTGCAGTGATCGCCTGATAACAAGCGTGATAGTCGCTATCGGTTTGTTTTGCATGCGCTTCTATCTCGCTCAACGTCTCATCGAGGGGTTGTTCAGGCGCCAACTGCCACCCAAGTTCTACCATTGCGTCGCGTAGCCCGTTCTCATACTGCTGACGCTCAGCCTGCCACACTAAGCCCTGCTCACGTAGTTCAGCACAGACATGCTGGCTGTGTTGATGCTGCTTTTGCCAGTAATAGTATTCGGCGTTGTGTTGATTATAAGAGGCTTGCAACGCATCGACACGCGACTGTTGCTGCGCGATCATGCCTTCAATTGCCGGTGCGTGATGCAAGTAAGGATGCTCAGTTGCCCCACATAACGGACACGGATCGCCCTCTTTCAGCGCTTGACGAAGATCGTCTAACTCGACAACAGCCATTGCTTGTTGCAAGCTATGTTGCGCTTCATCAACCTGGGCCTGTTCACGGGTCAGCGTCTCTTTAAGTCGGTCTAAATGCGTTTGGCTGTCGCGATAAATCGCTTCATGCTTTTCAAACTCTACATGGTTATGCTGGCAGCGTTCTTGCCAATATTGCCAATTTTGCGCCTCATGGAGCAGTGACTCTTGTTGCCGTTTTTGATGCTGAAGCTTGGCATAACGTGCTTGGTCGGCTTCTTGTGCCGCGAACAAGGCTTCAGGGTTTGCCGCCTGACGCTTGGTTTTCAATTGCACGCTACTGTCATCGACCTGCGCAATATCTTGGTCGATTTTCTCTCGTTGTGGTGCCCACTGCTGACGTTGGTGGTAACGCGTTTGATATTCTTCTTGTAACGCGGTCAGGGTATCTTGGCAGTCTAAGTATTGGCGAAGATTGTCGAATACTGGCTGATAATGCTCAGCAATATGCGAAAAGTCCCCGTAACGCGCAATCTCCTGCTCTAATGCGTGAGCTCGCTGCGCCTGTTGTTGAGATTTTTCACGCGTTTGCGTGAGTGTTTGTTGGGCATGCCGGTACTTTTGCTGTTGTGCATTCAGCGCCATATTTTGCTCATGCATTTGGCTGTCTAATCCTGCCAACTGCGTATCTAGCTGCTGCGCCTCACGTATTTTAGGTTCGATATCAGCCCAAGCTTGCTCCGCTTCCGTGACCCCTCGGTTAGCGTCTTGCCAGTGCGCGGCTTGCACCTCATAATCGTCGGCTATCGCTCGCTCTTCGCGCGCCAAGTGAATAAGATCCTGCGTTAATGCCTGCTGCTGCCATTGACGCGTTTGCACAGCCTGCCAATCGTCTCTGGCCACTTGCACGCGCGCAATGTCATCCAGTTTTTGCCGCCGCGCCGCCACCCCTTTTCGCGCGTCACTGGCTTCATCCAAGGCTTTTTGGGCAGCGGCGAGCCCTTGTTCCGCCTGCGCCAAATGCGTGTGCTGCTGGCGATAATCATTCAGTTTTTTTAATTGCCGTTGCTGCGTTTGAATCTGCTGCTGACACGTTTGTTGCGCTTGGTGCAGTTGTTGCTCTTCGTCATCACTGAGTATGTTAATATCCCCAAGCTGTTGGGTGAGCTGATCCAGCGCGTTTTTTTCTTCACGCGCACGCTCATGCGCCATTTGCGACAAACGGCTGTAGATTTCCGTGCCTGTCATACGTTCAAGCAACGCCGCTCTGTCATCTGCCGAGGCTTTTAGAAACGCAGCAAAATCCCCCTGCGGTAACATTACCGCACGGCGGAATTGCTCATAACTGAGCCCCACTAGACGCTCTATCTCGCTCAGCACTTCTTGTTTTTTGCCCGCAATACGCTGGTCTGTGGTCAGGTTTTGTAACCAGTGCTCACTGGCTTGGATCCGACCGTCTGCTTTTCCTCGCGCGCGACGCACCGACCAATGAGCACGCCAGCGGCTGCCATCATGGGCAAGAAAGTCGACTTCGGCATAACCTTCGCCTTTGCCTCGAGACAAAATACTCCGAACGTCATTGGCTTTAACGCGGGTTGCCGGGTCGCCCAAACCAATATCGGCATCGTGTTTTTTATTGGATTGAAAACGCGGGATCTTATCGTAGAGCGCCAAACAAATCGCATCCAAAAGCGTCGATTTGCCTGCGCCCGTTTTCCCCGTGATGGCAAACAAACCGCTATCACCGAGTGGGCCTTGGGAGAAGTCCAACGCAAACGGGTATTGGATACTGGCTAAATTCTCGCCACGCAATGCCAGAATTTTCATGATTTATTGGTCCTCGTCCTGTTCCAATTGCTCCAATAAGTGAGAAAACGTCGCCGATAACGCCTCATCCGGCTCACCTTGATATTTTTGTTGCCAGCCATGACGTAATACCTGAAACGGTTCTACGTCGGAAAGGTGTTGCTGGCGAAAGCCCGTATCTTGGGATGTCTCGCGATAATGCGGCGTAATCTTTGCCAGACGCACAGGTTTGTCCTCAAGCACGGCTAAAATCTTCTCGCGTAACATCGGCTGTGGTTTATCTAACAGCACAGGCACATCGAGTAAGGGTTGCTGAGCGAGCGGCAAATCTTGCGGCGCCAACGCTGCCAAGCTCGCTAACACAGTGTCAAGTGGCGAAGCTTTTTCTGGCACCCGCCAGAGATCCACGGCACGCGGGACAATGTGAGGCGTCACACTCTGCAGTTGGTTACCTTCTAATGTAACGGCCAACACTTGATGCCGATAATGGCGCTCTGACAGTGATAGGGGAAGCGGTGAGCCGCAATAACGAATCCGTGTTTGTTTGGCGACTTGCTGAGCTAAATGCAAATGCCCAAGCGCGACATAGGCCACATCGTCACTGAAAATATCAGCGGGCAGCGCATGCTGGTTACCACCTAGAATACGCCGCTCTGACATCTCAGATAATTCACCACTGGCCATATATACATGCCCCATCGCGATCAATGCTTGCATCTGCGTGCACTTAGCGCGCGCCGCTTGTTCGGTTTGCTGATAAACCTGTCGAACCCCTTCGATGAGACGATCATCCTCTTCTCCCAACCTTCAGTACGCAAATCACCACTGCGTAAAAAAGGCACCGCGAGTATCCATGCTGCCGTCTCGCCACTGTTATCAGTGATCGGTACCATCATGCGCTCGGTGTCTAAACGCCCATCATTATCGCGGGCAATGGCACCAATTAAGTGTAAATCAAAGGCTTTTAGAAGCTCATGTGGGGCGTCGAGTTTGCTAGGTGAATCATGATTTCCCCCGGTGATCACCACATTTAAATGGGGCAATGCTTTTGCTATGTCGGCTAAAAAACGATACAACATCCGCCATGCGCTTGCCGGTGGATTCGCCGTATCAAACACATCACCGGCCACTAACAATGCATCGGCTTGCTCATCAATGAGACATTGCTTGAGCCAATCGAGAAAGACTTGATGTTCATATTGACGATCGTAACCGTGAAGCTGATGACCAAGGTGCCAGTCGGAGGTATGAATGATTTTTAACACAGCTGGGGTAATCCATTTTATTTGAGCGTTCGGCAAGTGCATCTCGCACAACACGCGAGTAGGGTTAAATTCTACGCTAATTGCAGCGACATTCGAGAGTGAATGCAATACCATGTTGCCTTTCTCACAACAGGATGGATAAAGCCTCGCCATGATTTGGTTTAAGAATTTACTCGTCTATCGTCTCACCCGTGATATTCCTCTCGATCCCGCTCAGTTGGAAAGCCAGCTGAAAGAATTCGATTTTACCCCGTGTGGCAGCCAAGACATGCAAAAATTTGGCTGGGATCATGCGTTGGGTAAACACGGCGATATGCTCACCCATATCAGCGGTAACAATATTCTGATCCGCGCTCGCAAAGAAGAAAAGCTCTTACCTGCCTCGGTCATTAAAGATGCCTTGGAAGAAAAAGTGGACGCTATGGAGCAAGCGCAGGGTCAACGACTGAAAAAGCGCGAGAAAGACAGCTTAAAAGACGATGTGGTGATGGAGCTATTGCCACGCGCGTTTACTCGCCAAAGCCAGATGTGTGCGCTGATTATGGCCGATAAAGGCTTGATCCTCGTTGATGCGGCAAGCATTAAAAAAGGGGAAGAGCTGCTCGCCCTATTACGTAAATCGATTGGCAGTTTGCCCGTGGTGCCGGTTGAAACGGAAACACCAACCGAGCAAGCGATGACAGAATGGGTCAAGCAAGGCCAAGCCCCACAAGGCTTCCACCTCGGTGATGAGGCCGAGCTTAAAGCGCTACTCGAAGAAGGTGGGGTGATCAAATGTAAGCAGCAAGATCTCACCAGTGATGAGATCCAAGCGCACCTTGAGGCAGACAAACAAGTCACTAAGTTGTCGATGGATTGGCAAGAGCAAGTTCACTTCGTTCTTGGCGACGATCTTAGCCTAAAGCGGCTCAAATTCTCAGAGGAAATCCGCGATCAAAACGCCGATATTGACCGCGAAGATGTCGCTGCTCGCCTTGATGCAGATTTATCACTCATGTGTGGTGAGCTCGATACCTTGCTCGACGGCATATTTACCGCGCTGGGCGGACTGAAAACCGACTAATCCTTTACCGCATTAACCCTTACAAAGATTAGGTAAATTCAGCTGGTAGTGTGGGCAATGTCACAGTAAAATGGCGCCCACACTCACCTTCAACGTGAAGGTGCCTGACTTACACTCAGACTCAAGCTTGGAATTATGTTGACGCCAGAATTACTCTCTCCCGCCGGTAGCCTAAAGAACATGCGCTACGCGTTTGCCTACGGGGCTGACGCTGTTTACGCCGGTCAACCACGCTATAGCCTGCGTGTGCGCAACAATGAATTTAACCACGACAACCTAAAAATTGGGATCGACGAAGCCCATGCGCAGGGAAAAAGATTCTACGTGGTTTGCAACATTCAGCCGCACAACGCAAAGCTTAAAACCTTTATTCGTGATCTTAAACCTATCATTGATATGGGTCCTGATGCGCTGATCATGTCGGATCCTGGCCTTATCATGATGGTCCGCGAACATTTTCCTGATATGCCGATTCATCTCTCCGTGCAAGCTAATGCGATTAACTGGGCCACGGTTAAGTTTTGGCAACAACAAGGCATTGAGCGTGTGATCTTATCGCGTGAATTATCACTGGAAGAGATCGAAGACATCCGCCAACACTGCCCTGAAATGGAGCTTGAGGTGTTTGTTCACGGTGCGCTCTGTATGGCGTATTCTGGTCGTTGTTTGCTATCAGGCTATATTAATAAGCGCGATCCAAACCAAGGTACCTGCACCAATGCTGCCCGTTGGGACCGCTGAACCAAATTCACCGAAATCCGCTGGACCCTGCCAATTAAGAAGAGGGCCTGGAGACCT
>AQOF01000046.1 GCA_000565345.1 Salinivibrio costicola subsp. costicola ATCC 33508 = LMG 11651
TCTGTTTAAGCCATTCAGTTAACATATTGCCCTACCGTATTAGCGTTTGCCATCACGGCAAGTGCTCGTTGTGCCGCGGCGTAGCTGTTGCAACCGCAACGCCTCCGCCGCAACCTTCAAATACGGGATCGTAACCACTGAGTACTGCCCCACATACAAACAAGTTTTTACAACGTTTTCCGCGCGCGGTAGGCCGCAGTTGGTTATCCGTGTTAATACCGAAGGCCATAAAAGGATGACTTTGCTGGCTGAAAAAGTCGTCATTGCGCCATTCGCTGCGGTCAGGGCTTTGTACCATATCTAACCCCAGTGTTGGCTCGCTAACTTGGGTGCGATCCGCATTCAAGCCGCGACTAAAATAGCTTCCCGTCGCCAAGATCACTGCCTCTGCGGTTAACGGAATATCCTCTAACTGACGGGTATGTAATGCGGTGAGGCGGCCACTGTCGTCAAACTCGCCGCTGGTGACTTGATCACCGCGCAGCAACATGCCACCTGCACTGGCAAACGCGCGCTGCAGCGCCTCTTCTATTCGAATCCCGAGTAACGAAGGCGGCATGGTGGGCACTTCATGGAAGCAACGATCGGTGCGCTGTTTAAGTGCATCCATACCCTGCTCGCCCGCGACGTTGGCAATGATAGCAGGCAAAATCACGAGCTCATCCGGTCCAGATTGCGCGATTAACTGCTCGCACAGGCTGTCAAAGGCGTTAGGCTCGGCCAGTAAGCGTGACAGATCAACCGAGCGCAATTCATTGCGGTTACGGCGCAAACGCTCCGCACCAGGAATCGAAAGCGTGATGGTGCGACTCGGGCAGGAGGCAAAATCACGCTGCGCGGTAATAGTGTCTTTGGCTAACGTCGGTTGCGCATCGCGATAGCCGTCAATGGCGGCAAAACAGAGACCCGAAAAACGGCGCGGGCCACGATGTTGATACACATGCCCTTGCGATAACCACGTCGGACGCACGGTGCCCAGCGGCGTGATCCGGCCATGATTGGCGTTGTCTTCTTGATGATACAAACACACTTTTTGCGCACTGAGTTGCTGTTGGAACCAGGTTAACGAATCGGTGATCTCATCAAGGCTAACCTTGGCATAAGGGTGCTCAGGATGCTGGCGCACCAATTTGGGAATCGCCTCAAACGGTTGGGTAACCGGCTCACCATTAGGAAAATGGCCCAGTACATCAATTGAACCCGAGGAAAAATGCAGTGCACTTTGTCCCGCACTGATCATTACCGTTTTTTTGCCGGCTTCCAATGCACGTATCGCTGCCGTATACCCAGCAATGCCACCGCCAATCACCGCAATATCATAGTGAATCATTGTGAGACCTCCTGATCGACAGCTTGAGTGGACACTTGCTCATTCATTTCCGTTTTTGATTCCTCGCTTGACGACTTAGGCACATCACCGGCGCCAAATAATCCTTGATAAATCCAGTAACTAAATTCGGCTTCGCGTAAAGCGTCCCCCCAGAAGATAGGCTTGACGCCCTTCCAGCGCTCTTCAAGAAAGTCCACCAGCAGCCCAGCACTCGCTTGCCCATCTAATCCTCCGCACTCACTGAATAAGCTGGCGGCGCGATAACTGCACAACTCGCCCTGACACGGCCCCATTCCAAGACGGGTGCGACGGCGTAAATCAGTGATGTTTTTTGCATCCAACGATTGAATGGCGTAATTCACCTCGCCTTTGGTCACCATTTCGCATTCGCAAATCACCGCTTGGCTGTCGTCACTTTCATCCAAAAAATGGCTGACGCGTTCGCMATGGCGATAATAGGCGGATTGATAGACGGGTTTGACCAAGCTTGCACTGGCTTTGCTGATCCCTTTGGAGGCTCAGAGCCTGGTAGCGGCCGTGTCGCGGTTTGGCAGGCATTGCGGTTACCCAGTTTTTCAGCCACCAAATCTGTGGCTTGCTCGGCCATCAGTCGATAGGTCATGAGTTTGCCACCGGTTATGGTGATCAAACCGTCAAGGCCATCGCGCGCTTGGTGGTCAAGCAACACGATGCCGCGGCTGATATTACGACCACTGCCATCATCGTCCACCGAGACCAACGGGCGTACGCCTGCATAAGCCCGTAACACCCGAGTATTGGCCATGATGGGAGCCAGCTTGGCGCCCTCGCGCATCAGCACATCCACTTCTTGTGGCGTCACCGCCAACTTATCAATTTGGTCGTACTCAATATGCTCGGACGTCGTACCAATTAAGGAAATAGTATCGCCAGGCACCAAGATGTCCGCATCGGCCGGTTTGCGACAGCGGTTGATCACCCGATTATTAATGCGGTAATCGAGGATCAGCAGTGAGCCCTTGGCAGGAAACATTTTGATGTTGAGATCGGCATACTCACAGATGGTCTGGCCCCAAATCCCTGCCGCATTGATCACTTGCTGGGCCATAATCGAAAAGCGCTTACCTGTAAGAGTGTGGATACAATGAACCCCTTGTACCGTCGCGCCTTGGCGAATTAATCCAGTGACTTGGGTATGATTAAATACCTTGCCGCCATGCTCTTTACCGTCTAACACATTTGCCGCACACAAACGAAAGGGGTCAACCGTGCCATCGGGCACTTGCACGGCGCCTATCATGGCCGGGTTAGCATTGGGCTCTAGAGCGAGCGCCTCATGCGGTGTGAGTTTTCGTGTCGGAATACCGGCTTTATCACAACTGGCGATAAAGGTATCTTGGTAGGCCAGATCGTCTTCCGGCAAGGTAATAAACAGCCCCTTGGTATCTTCCACGCAATGACGCGCCACGGATTTAAGAATGGTGTTTTCTTGGATGCATTCGCGTGCCGATTCGGTATCCGTGACCGCGTAACGAGCCCCAGAGTGCAACAATCCATGGTTGCGACCCGAAGTGCCTGCCGCAATATCGTCACGTTCGAGCAAAATGCACGAGATGCCGCGAAGCGCACAATCGCGCATGATGCCAGTGCCGGTCGCACCGCCACCAATGATGACCACATCCGTTTCAATATAATGGCGAGTTGGCATGGGGCCTCCTTGTTACTTTATCGTAACCAGAGTGTGGCATTTCCCGTGCAACAATGACGGCGACAACATCACACTATGCGCGAAAGCGAAAAGGAAACTGCGGCTTGTTTGATTTAGGACAAACTTTTGCGTGGCGGATAGCGCGCGAATGGTGACACGGAAAATGGGTACTACAAGAAATCAGGCCGCGTTTATCCGCCATTTGAGGAAAACACCTAGGGCGTGTTGATCTTTCGTGATGGATTTTTGAGCAGCATGGTAAAGGGTTATAATTTGCTTCGCCAAAAATAAAACCATAATCCAATACCATGCCGAGACTAATGCTAACTGATAAGCGGTGGGAAAAGCTACTTCAAGTAATGATGAGCACTGGCCGCATTTATAACAAGCCTGAACATAGAATGACCTTTGAAGGTATTCTTTTTCGATTGCGAACTGGTATTCCTTGGCGGGATCTACCAACAGAATTTGGTGATTGGAGCGCGGTTTATCGCCGTTTTAACTTGTGGCCTAAGAAAGGTCTATTGGATATATTATTCAATGAGTTAGCCAAGAATTCTGACTATGATTGGGTATTCGCAGATGGCTCGATAGTTAAAGCTCATCAGCATAGTTCTGGTGCGGCAACACAAGATAGCGAGTGCATTGGAAAGAGCCGTGGCGGTAATTCAACAAAAATTCATTTGGTCGTAGATAGTGGTGGCTTACCCATTTATTTTGAACTATCAGAAGGCCAAAGAAATGATATTGCTCGTGCTGAAAGTCTCGTTGAACACCTCAAGGAAGTAAATATATTCATCGCCGATAAAGGTTATGATAGCGAAGCGCTCAGAGCATATATCGACGCGAAAGGTGGTGAAACCATCATACCAAAGAGAAACTATGGGCAGGATATTGATAAAGAAAGCGTTGATTGGTGTCTCTATAAGTATCGACATCTGGTTGAGAATGCTTTTGCAAGGATCAAGCATTTTCGTTCAATATCAACGAGATATGACAAATTGGCAAGAAATTACGCCAGTATGGTGTCACTGGCGTTTGCTTTAATGTGGCTACCGATGTATTGCTGAGTGAAATTTGTACAGCAAAGATCAACACGCCCTAGGAACAGCATGGTCGTGAAAAAGAAGACAAAGAAGACAAAGAAGACAAAGCCGCCATGCTCGAAAACGCGCATTGTTAATACATTGTGTATTTATTAGCTATTGTTGCCCGACCTCAAACGTTGTCGAGTCATGGTGCGCGATAACACAGTGCCACCACGAAGCATAATCCCGCCGGAAACAACAAGGCCGTAAAGTGGAAATGCGCAAATAACGCCGCCCCTACCACGCCGCCGACAATAAACCCAGACGCAATCAGTAAAAACAGCATCAGTTTACGCTTATCAACGCGGTTACCGCGCAGCTTGCCGCCTAACATTAAGCCTAAATCGGTGACAATACCGGTTAAATGGGTTGAGCGTACAATCGCACCACTATAGGTGGTCGCCATCGCATTTTGCAGGCCACAAGCCGCCGATGCCGCCAGTTGACCAATGGCAAAGCCGCGGGATAAAAAATAAAACGCCACCACAATTAACCCGGCTTCAACAAAGAGTGCCGAGTCATAATGGCGGCCCAGCTTTAGCGTGCTACCATGCAACAAGCAGCCGGACACCGCAGCACCAAGGAAAAAGGCCAACAATAAGCCACCCAGCTGAACAACGTGCATCCACTGGCCCGCAAACAGCCCCGAGCCAAATTGCGTCGCGGTGCCTGACACGTGTGAGACGGCTTGGTGTTCAAAACCCAACAGACCGATCGCATTGATGGTGCCGGCGATCAGCGCCAACACGAACGCCCCGGATTCAACCCACCGAGGCAAACGGGTAATCATTGGCTTTCCTTGCGTTAGTTAGTCGGTGACGATGCTGGCGGGTCGAGCCTATCGAGTTGGTTATGACGGATCATCGCTTGCAACTCTTCCACATAGGCCTGCCCACGCTCAGAGTAGCGCCCTAACCCATTGGCGAGCACCGCGCCTGAAAGCGTTTTGTTTTGCTCTCGCAGACGGGCGCGGATCTCGCGTAGTCCTTGATATGCGGCATGGGTATTAAGGTTGTTGATATAGCTTTCTACCGAGGCTTGTGGCCCTTCAAACGCAGCCACTTCATGGGTTTTGCCTTCCGTTCGCTGCTTAGGCACCAGACCACAGCCTTTGCTGAAACACCACTGGCCAAAGTAGTTATTGCCTTCACGTGCAAACCGTGAGGTGCCCCACGCACTCTCATTGGCTGCCTGCGCTAACACCAACGACGGCGGAATGATATCCACTCGTTGGATCAGCGCCATCCAATTCGCTTCCTGGCTAACATCAAAGTCTGCTAACTCGTACTGATTCGCCAGCGCTTGGACGCGTTTTGTTTCTCGGCTACTTAACGCATTTTTACGCGCATGCCATGCCAACAATGCGGTACGATCGGCCCGTATTTGGCTATTAATCGTATTGACAACGGGCGTGAAGTAATCAAAAAACGCCTGCTTGCGCTCTGCCCCCGCGGCAAAAGATTGGAAATCAGGAACAAGGGGAGCTTTGGGCTGCTGACGCGAGATCAAAATGGTGATAGCCACAGCAACAATAGCCATGCCAATCAAGACAAAGTTACGATGTTTCATGATGCCCCTAGGTTTGTAGATGTGAGCGGTATTATACGCGAAATACCCGTTGGCGACGAATATCGCCCTCTCAACGTCATACTGGCTACCTTATTAGCCGGCTTTCCTACTAACATGCTGATATAGAATGCCATATTAGTATCAATCAAGCATTTAAGATGCGATAACTCCAGATGGTGGTTAACCGCACGGAAAAGCACCTAAGAGGCGCCTTTCGGTTTAAATCTGGTGCTTAGTTTTAATCGTCGCCGTAGTATTGCACGCCGAGCTTAATTCGCTCGCGTCCTTGCGCTAGGCGGTGTTTATTCGTATCCCGCAGCGAATAAATACACCCGCAGTATTCCTGCTGGTAAAAACGCTCGCGCTTGCTGATTTCTATCATTCGCTGACTACCACCTTGCTTGCGCCAGTTGTAATCCCAGTAGCTTACATCTGGATATGGAGCGGCTGCGCGATGGCCACAATCATTAATTTGCTGCATGTTCTTCCAGCGCGAGATACCCAGTGAACTACTGATAAACCGGAAACCATGTTCGGCGGCATATAACGCTGTACGCTCGAACCGCATATCAAAGCACATGGTACATCGGATGCCGCGCTCGGGTTCAAACTCCATCCCCTTTGCTCTGGCGTACCAGTTATCGGTGTCGTAATCCATATCGATAAACGGCACGTCATGATCTTCTGCAAAGCGAATATTCTCCTGCTTGCGAATTTCGTATTCTTTAACAGGATGTATGTTGGGATTATAAAAAAAGATACTGTAGCGGATCCCGCTTGCTTGTATCGCTTCCATCACCTCTCCCGAACAAGGGGCACAACAAGAGTGAAGGAGTAACTGGTCGTTGTCGCGATCAAAGTCAGGCGGCAAAGGCAACGGCGTACGTGTAAATTCAGGCATGGCAATTCCGTGTTCACAATGCAAAAAATAAAACGCCAATATTCATATATTTGCGTATGTAACGGATTCTAGCACGCCATCGCCCAAATTTGCAGACGTTGTGATTTTCGAGCGGTGTTTTGCGCTTATTTATGATGAACTTTACATCACTTACTCGGGCGAGTGTGAACAGACTTCGGAAAGAGAAGGTTAAAATAGATACAAAAAGGCCGCTGATTTTTCAGCGGCTTTTTTAGATTTGGCGGAGGGACAGGGATTTGAACCCTGGAAGGCTATTAACCCTTGCCGGTTTTCAAGACCGGTGCTTTCAACCGCTCAGCCATCCCTCCGAACAGTTTTGTATACTAATGATGCCCTAGTGCAATGTAAAGTACTGCAACACTATTTTTTGTTTAAGTGATGGATATTCATCCATTACTGACATGACGCGGCTTCACATTCGGTGAACAAGTTGGTACAACGTGCATATACTCTCCATTGAGAGCTCGCATGTTACTAACTCAGGAACCGACATGACCTTAGACAGCTTTCTCGCCAAGGTAACGCAAACACCCGATATGGTAATGTTTGATGAGACGATGGCGGTGATAGATGCACATTACGACTACGCGCCCACGCGATTTACTAACGGTAATCTCGCCAATAAAGCTGGACAAAATACAGGCTCTTGCAAAGTGCTCGCGTTTTGCCGGCTGCATGAGTTAACAGAAGCGCAAACGCTCGCGTGTTTCGGAGGGTACTACCGCGAGGACGTGTTGAGCCATCCCTCTGGGACTGATCATAAAAATATTCGTAATTTTATGGTAACCGGATGGAAAGGTGTGTCGTTTGACAAAATGCCCTTAAAAGCAAAAACGCGAACGCATTCTTAAATGACGTCCGATCAAAAACGGCGACCCGCGGTCGCCGTTTGCCTATGACGCCATACTTGATCGAACGCTAGCTAGTATGCTGACGCGGCAGAAATATCTCCCCCATCATACAACGTACGCTACCGCCGCCAATTGTCTCTATTGTTGTGACATCGATAGGAACCAGTTTCCCAAACTGGCGTAATGTACGCTTTTGCGCTTCTGTAAAAGCACTGTAAGCAGACAACGACATCACAATCACCGATTCGCCATGTCGATTTCGCAATTGCAAGATATTGCCACAAAGCTGATTCATTTGTGATTCACTGATCGAAACGAGCGTTTTGTCTTCGCTCAGTGTATTGCAGACCAAATCCCGCTGCCCGGCCTCTATTACCTCATCACAAACCACGGCAAACGCTTCGCCCACAGCCATCATCACATTAGTATGATAAACCGGATTGCCATCGCTCATCTCGGTGTTGAAGCTCACGACTTGTCGCATGCCCACCTTTGCTGCCCATTCGGTCAATAAAATACTGTCACAACGGTGTGAAAGTGCCGCATAAACACGCTGGTTAAGGTGATCGATAACCATTGCGCCTGTGCTTTCGAGAAACGCCTCTTCTTTATCATGATATTTGACCTTATGCACATGATTAACGTCATAGCCGGCACGATCCAATGCTGCCATTAAACGCTCTGGCTTTACCTCCAACTGACGGTTTGGGCATGCCATAGGGTAAAGATAAAGCTCACCACTGGGCAAGGTGCTAAACCAGTTATTCGGGAAGACGGCATCCGGTGTCGCCGGATCCGAGTCAGGGTATTCCATCACCACCACATCAATACCATGGCGACGCAAAATCATCACCATGTTATTAAACTCTGCCATGGCGCGCGTTTTTACTTCCTCGTCGGGCAATGAGGGAGCGTGTTGAAAACCATTGTCCTCACTGGTTTGTGCATTAAACTTAAAATGAAGCGGGGGCACCATCAACACGGCCGACGCTGCGTGGGGATGGGATAGCGGATATTGGGTATCGTAGCTCGCTAAAAACGCCATAAGCAAACCTTCTAAAACAACATGACTTAAAGAGTATAGATGGGCTATGGGGTACGCGATCAGTTTTAAACGCGCAACAGCCTCACCCAGTGGAAAGAATAACCGCAGGAAAATATCATTGAAACAAGTTTTTTACAAATAGGGTTTTTACACCCCGGTTTATACAAATCATTTTTTTACAAATCCAGGTGAATCCGCACATTGCAGGGCGGAAGTTTAGTTAACTACACTATTAAAATAAACAGGGAGAACAAAGCATGAAACCAGCGCAGCCAACTCGCCACGAAGATAAGCGTCTTCACGCCTTATATGATCTAGGGATATTAGATACGGGCCGTGAAGATCGATTTGAGCGAATTGTGCGTGTCGCTGCCTACGTATCTGATTGCCCGGTGGTTGCGATTAGCCTGGTTGATGAAGATCGCCAATGGTTTAAAGCCAAACGTGGGTTAGCCGTTAATCAGACTGGGCGCAGTGAGTCCATTTGTGGGCATGCTATTCATCAACTCGAACCATTTATCATTGAGGACACGCTTAATGATCGTCGATTTGATGATAACCCATTGGTAACCGGCCCTCCTAACATCCGTTTTTATGCTGGATTCCCTTTTAGTCTTGATAGCGAGCACTTGCTTGGTACCCTCTGTGTCATCGACCACAAGCCTCGTCAGCCCACTGACGCCTGTGAGCGCGCGCTGTCAGATCTCGCGCGAATCGTGGAACATGAGCTGGTCATGACTCAACAAAATGTGATCGACCCTTTGACAAGCGTATTTAATCGCCGTGGCTTTTACCGAGAAGTAACCAGCTATTTGATCGATGAGATGGTGATCGAAGATCAACATACTTTGCTGCACTTTGACGTCCGTCAGCTACAAGGCATAAATCGGCACTATGGCAAGCATGCGGGTGATGGCGTCCTGAGAGCATTTGCCGCCTGTTTAAGGGATGTCTTTGATGATACAGGCTGGATAGGACGTTTAGAAGGCTGTGAATTCGCCGTATTATTGATTCAACAAGACGTTGACGCCGTCGAAGCCCAATTAGATCGATTTTACCTAAGGCTCTGCCGGCGTTTATCGTCAGAACGTTATCCGTTTGTCTATTCGGTCGGCCTCGCCCACTTCACCCAGATCGATGAAACAGTGACATTAGAAACCATGTTATTAGACGCAACGAACGACACTCGGACATACCCTGTGCCTTCGGAAACACGTGATATTGGATAACGCTAACAAAATAGATGAGAAAAACGATGAGGAGATTGGAGCGACATACGAGGTTCGAACTCGTGACCTCGACCTTGGCAAGGTCGCGCTCTACCAGCTGAGCTAATGTCGCTTATTCAATCAAGCGCCTAAAAGCGCTTAGAAAATTGGTTGCGGGAGGCTGATTTAACGCGCCGTGCAACGGCACCGACCGGAGGTCGTATTGACTTTAACCAACTGTTAAATGCTTTTCGTCAACCTAAAATTGGTTGCGGGAGGCGGATTCGAACCACCGACCTTCGGGTTATGAGCCCGACGAGCTACCAGACTGCTCCATCCCGCGTCCGTAACATCAATCATGCTTGATGTGGGCAAAACTTGGAGCGACATACGAGGTTCGAACTCGTGACCTCGACCTTGGCAAGGTCGCGCTCTACCAGCTGAGCTAATGTCGCCTATGCAATTAAGCGTTGCATCACGCTTTGTAAAAATTGGTTGCGGGAGCTGGATTTGAACCAACGACCTTCGGGTTATGAGCCGACGAGCTACCAAACTGCTCCATCCCGCGTCCGATTTTACTGTGCACCTAGAGGAACTTGGAGGCGCGTCCCGGAGTCGAACCGAGGTACACGGATTTGCAATCCGCTGCATAGCCACTCTGCCAACGCGCCTTTGTTTTGTTTCCGTCTCTGCGGTACGGGGAGGCATTCTACGGATAAACGTGATCGAGTCAACACTTATTATTTAATAAAAGTTTCAGATGGCTGTTTTACAAACAAAAGCGTCAAACTTCGACCAATCCGCTGTTATTTTCAGCATTTATTACTGCCATTCCCCTATTCGTTGCTAAAAATCTCACGCGTCTTTCCTAAAAATTTCACGCGATCGCATGGACGAGGCGTAATGCGATAGTGACTTGTTCACCACAGGCGATCAGCTTGCTTTACTTAGCCTCTTCACTGTTTAACCAACGAAACGTCAGGTTGATTCGCTCACCCAGCGGCTTTTGCGTTTTGGGCACACTATGTTGCCAGTGGGTTTGCGTCTCGCCTGCCATCACTAACAGTGAGCCATGATCGAGTAAAAACTCACGCTTTAGCTGTCGCTTGGGGTGACGGAATAAAAACCGACGACTCGCGCCCAGACTCACCGAGGCAATGGTCGGCTGCCTCCCCAATTCCAATTCATCGTCTCTATGCCAGCCCATGTAATCGCTACCGTCTCGATAGAGATTGAGCAAGACGGTATTGAAACGGGCGTGGGTGGCAGCTTCAACACGCGCTTTCAAATCCAGTAACTCTGGTGTCCAAGGGCGGGGAGATAATGTGAGTCCACTGTAGGTATAAGCATGATCACCATACCAAGCTAATAAGCGCGGCTGCATCACGGTCCGCCCAAACATCGAAATAGGAAGTTGCTGCCAAGCCGCTTGTTCGCGAAGCGATGTAAAAAACGCGTCCGCTTGATTGCTCGCTAGCCAGTTTGGGGACCAATAGACGTCAGCTTGGGGCATAGCCACACCTTGCTGCGGATCAAACGTCGTGTCGGTAAAAAAACATTGTTGCTGTGGGGGGCGTGCCATACACAATTGTCACCTCGGTTCTCATATGGCATTCAGTATGGCTGTGGTTAACGAATTGGATCAACACGTCGGCCACTCATGCCATTTAACCGATACCAACCCGCAATACTAAACCGTTGCCTTTTGGCCGGGAGCACTTCATGGGGAAACGCTTCGGATAAAAAAGTGACCAGCCGTCCCGCTTTGGGCCACAGCGTTTGGCGATGCGACCCATCAGGGTTGTAAATCACGATTTCACCACCGTCTTGCTCAGACCAATCGTGGTTTAGATAGAGGACCGTCGTGACTTTACGATTTGATCGTCCCTCAAACGCATCATAATGTTTGGCATAAAAATCACCGGGATTGTACTTAGCAAAATGCGCCTCGTACTCAAACAACCCCAAGAATAAATGCCGATTGAAGGCGTACTGCAAATTCGCCATTTTATCCAAAAGCGTATCGATAGCGGGCGCCGTATCACGTTCTAACCAATAGATTTTGTCGCGACGAATTTGGGTATTGGTATGCTGTTTACGCTCTCGGCCGATTGCCGCTTGATTCCACTGAGCGGGTAAGCATGCCTGCAAATCGCTAACCGCTTGCGCCGATAAAAAATCGTCACAAACACTAAGGCCATGAGTCGCAATATCATCGATGATGGTCAGTTCGTTCAAATACTTATCTCCGCCGCCAATTAGAACGGTTACCTTACTGCCTTTTGACTGGGGGGCAACCTATTTTCTTTATCGTGACGATAAGGACTATTTATCGAACCGTCTGTGTCATCACCCATATCACTCACCTTGTATTCGGCGCGAGTTTAGGGGGCGAGCACGGCATTATGCTACTGTTTAGCGGAACCTTTAAAAAGGCCGAGATTGACCAAGAAAAGGCTTTTATACAGAGTCTGGGTGCAATATTATGCGCTCGACGTGTACTCGGCCAGTTAGCCATTGAAGGACCATGATAATGAAGAAAATCACTCACGGAATCACCGCAACAGCACTTGCACTCACGACGGTATTCGCAAGCGGCGTCCATGCCGAAGATAAGGTGCTCAATCTTTATAATTGGGCAGAGTATATGCCCATGGATGTCATTGAAGCGTTTGAAGAAAAATACCAGGTTGATGTGAACTACTCGACATTCGAGAGTAACGAATCCATGTATGCCAAGCTTAAGCTGCTAAACAGTGAAGGCTATGATCTGGCGTTTGCCTCAACCTATTTTATTGAGCGTATGATCAACGAGGATATGCTCGCTAAAATTGATAAAAGCCAGATTGGTCATTTTGACCAGTTACGCCCAGGCTTGCTCGGCCAATCATTTGATCCAAAGAATGACTACTCGCTTCCTTATGTTTTTGGTGTCACGGGTATTAGCTATCACAGCGATTACATCGACGGTAGCAAAGTGACAAAATGGGCAGATTTATGGCGCGACGATTTTCGTGGCCAAGTCATGCTGCTGAATGATGTGCGTGACGTGTTTGGGATGGCGTTAAAAGCCAGGGCCATAGCATTAACAGCACCGATGAAGCGGAAATTAAGCAAGCCTATCAGTCCCTACGCGATCTGCGTGATAACGTGGTGGTTTATAACTCCGATGCGCCACACGTCCCGTTTATTACAGGCGAAGTCAATATTGGTCAGCAATGGAATGGCAATGCCCATATGGCTCAACAAGAGATCGATGGGATTGAGTTTGTCTATCCGCAAGAGGGCGCGATATTATGGATGGATAATTTTATTATCCCGAAAAACGCTGAGCACAAAACCTTGGCGCACCAGTTTATTGACTTTATGTATCAGCCTGAAAACCAAGCAAAATTAGTCGAAGAGTTTGGCTACCCCGCCCCCAACACTGGCGCCGCGGAGTATTTAGATGCCGACCTACGAGAAAACAAAACGATTTTCCCGTCTGATGAAGCCGTCAATAACGGTGAATTTACTGATGATGTTGGTGAAGCGGTGACGATCTACCAAAAATACTGGCAAATGCTGAAAAGCTAAACAGTGACGCTTTTCGAGCTTACGCCAACCGTAGGCCCTCGCTGATAGAGGGCCTTTGATGATAAGGATGTTGCCTGATGATTGATTTTCGTTCTGACACAGTGACTCAGCCTGACGAGGCGATGCGAACGGCGATGGCGAATGCCCCCGTCGGCGACGACGTGTATCGCGATGATCCTAGCGTCAATACACTAGAACAGTGGGCCGCTTCACGTCATGGCTTTGACGCTGCCCTTTTTACGGCCTCTGGAACCCAGGCCAACCTACTGGCCTAATGGCCCATTGTGAGCGTGGTGATGAATATTTATGTGGTCAACAGGCCCATAATTATAAGTATGAAGCCGGAGCGCTGCCGTATTAGGCTCGATTCAGCCCCAACCGATAGACAATGCCCCAGATGGCAGCCTTCCCTTTGATAAGCTCGCAGCTGCAATCAAGCCAAACGATTTCCATTTTGCGCGAACGAAACTCTTAAGCTTAGAAAATACCATCGGCGGTAAAGTTTTACCTTTATCCTACCTGGCCGAGGCGCGCATTTTTTGTGATCACCATAAGCTGCAATTACACCTTGATGGCGCGCGCGTTTACAATGCGGCAGTCGCGTTAGGCGTCGATATCACCGCCATCAGTTGTCACTTTGATTCAATGACCATTTGTTTATCCAAAGGACTTGGCGCCCCCGTTGGCTCTCTTCTTCTTGGTTCTCAAGCCTTTATCAATAAAGCAAGGCGTATACGGAAAATGCTTGGTGGGGGGATGCGCCAAGCGGGAATTTTAGCGGTTGCCGGTCAGAAAGCACTCAATGAAAATGTTGACCGCCTGGCTCAAGATCATGCCAATGCGCAGTACTTAGCGAGTGAATTGCATCAACTTGACGGCTTTTCAACTGACGCTTATCAGGTCCAAACCAATATCGTCTATGTCGATATCGCCGATACGATCGAGCGTACACGGCTTCAAATGCGGCTGATTGAGAAGGATATTCGTGTCACATTCAGTGGTCATCCCGCTCGTTTGGTGACCCATAAAGACATCAGCCGTGAGGATATCAATACCCTTATTCGTGCGATAGCCGACTCTCTTTAGCCGCTATCATCGAAGCGCTGACTTTCTTCCTTCGCAATAAAATCGATAAAAAGCGGGCACATTAGCCCGTTTTTTGTTTATAAAATAACCAGCCGATGTAAAACTGTGACCCTATCATCGCTTTCTCCACCAAAGTCACTAAAACAATCACTTACAGTCGCTACACTAAAATCAGTAACGATTAAACGCCAATACGGGGACAGCCATGGCTCTCACTCAGCTCACCAGCGATCGCTTGTATCGTGAATCTAGCTTGAAACACAGCGACATTACGTCAACCAAGCATCTTGCGCCACTTGACGAAATTGTCGGTCAAGATCGTGCTCGCCACGCCGTTGAATTCGCGATGTCAATTAAAGAGAAAGGTTACAACATTTACGCCATCGGTCAGAACGGACTCGGTAAACGCACCATGATGATGCGCTACCTTAACCAGCACTGGCAGACTGATTCACCCGTTTATGATTGGTGCTATGTTGCGAATTTCCAAGAAGCACGTTCACCACAAGTCCTAAAACTCCCCGCGGGAAAAGGTAGTGAATTAAAAAAGCATATTGAACAGCTCATGGGTAAGCTCGCCAATGCCCTGCCAATGGCGTTTGATAATGAAATGTACTACCAACGTGCGGAAACCTTAAAAAATCAACTCACTGAGCGGCAACAAACGATTCTGCAAGGCTTAAGTGAAACCGCAGAAAAAAACAGTGTTAGTCTTTCTATCACGCCACAAGGGGATTATCAGTTCGTTGCCCTTAACGGTGAGGAGCCACATACCGAAGACACCTTTGATGCTTTATCACAAGATGAACAGATGCCTTCGGCAAAGTGATTGATAAGCTTGAGACTGAGTTACGCGGCGTTGTTCGCCAACTGGGTGAATGGGAGTCAGAATACGCAGACAAGCAAAAAGCGCTTGATGAAGACATTGGCCAAGAAGTGATTGCCACCCATATCGCGCCACTGAAAAAGACGTTCGCAGATCTGCCCGAGATCATCACTTTTCTCGAGGCAATGCAGGCCGACATGCTCGAACACCTTGATATTTTTTTAGAAGACAGCGAAGAGCAAGCGGCACTCGCCTACGCGGCGTTAGATAAAAAGCTCCCTCGCCGTTATCAAGTCAATGTATTAGTTAGCCAACACGACGCGCAAGCCCCCATCGTGGTCGAAGACAGCCCCAGCTATCACAATTTATTTGGCTATGTTGAAAACGCCACCTTTAAAGGCACGGTCTTCACTGACTTTTCTCTCATTCGCGCCGGCAGTTTCCATCGCGCCAATGGCGGTGTGTTGATGATGGATGCCATCAAAGTGCTCGAAAAACCTTACGTATGGGAAGGCATTAAACGTGCCTTGAGCAGTCGTCAGCTCAGCGTCAGTGCGCTAGAGCGAGAGGTAACCCTCAGCGGAACCGTGTCACTCGATCCAGCCCCCATTCCACTTGATCTCAAAATTGTTTTATTTGGCGATTATCAAACGTATCAGCTTTTACAACGCTACGATGCAGAATTCAGTGAGCTGTTCCGGGTCACAGCAGATTTTGAAGATGACATGCCGCGTACAGAGAGTACTGAGCACCAATACGCCAAATTTATTTCCAGCATTATCCATGATGGCAACCTGTTGCACTGTAGCCGCAGTGCTATCGCTCGTATTATCGAGCACAGTGCACGACAAGCTGAGGATCAAAACCGTTTGTCGCTTCATTCAGCTGACATCGCTAACTTATTGCGCGAGTCCAATTACTGGGCCACGCAAGCAAAAGCGAATACCGTTGGCGCGCTGCATGTTGAAAAAGCCCTTGCCAGTCGAAACATGCGGGTAAGCCGCTTACGAGACAGCATGATGCAGAATGTAGAAAACGGGGTAACGTTGATCAACACCCAGGGAACGGCTCTCGGCCAGATTAACGGCCTGTCAGTGCTCAGCACCTCTGACTACAGCTTTGGTTTACCCAATCGTATTACCGCGACCACCGCGTTTGGCGAAGGTGAAGTACTCGATATAGAGCGTAGCGTAAAACTAGGCGGGCGTATTCACTCAAAAGGGGTAATGATTTTATCCGCGTATCTTGCCACGCTTTTGGGTAAAACCGATAAGATCCCGCTTAAAACGCATCTGACCTTTGAACAATCGTATGGCGGCGTCGACGGTGATAGCGCCTCCATGGCGGAATTTTGTGCGATTTTCTCGGCAATGACTGAGGTGCCACTGCGCCAGGATATCGCCATCACAGGATCCATGAACCAATTTGGCGAAGCACAACCGATTGGCGGTGTGAATGAAAAAATCGAAGGCTTCTTTGACGTCTGCACACTCAAAGGGCCAAACCACCAGCAAGGGGTAATTATTCCTGCCGCCAATATTCAGAATCTGATGTTGCGTAAAGATGTGGTACTGGCGGTTGAAAAAGGCGAATTTCATATTTATGCCGTTTCGCATGTCAGTGAAGCACTCTCGCTTTTATCAGGAGAGAAAGCGGGCTTCGGCCCCGAGGGTAAAGCCCCCAACGGACTATTGACCATCGCGATGGATAAACTGAACAATCAACGCGATGCACATCGTACTTCCGCAAGTTAAAGACAGCGGCCAACACTGGCCGCTTTTTTCTTCTTAGTTCACATCAGGATCGTCACTTCTCATTGTGGCAGCAATCACGTTATTGACTTTCACCATAGCTTGATCCGACGCAAAAAAAATAGCGACCTTTGCGCGTAATATGCAATGAAAACCATTCTTATTTGGATCTCGCACTATGAAACTGTCAACGCTTGGTCGCGGTCAGTCCGCACGTATTACCAGTGTCCATCATGTGCCCGCTGTTATCCGTCACCGCCTTGCTGTTATGGGGTTAATCCCGGGCACCGCGGTGGAGCTGGTTCGGCGAGCACCGCTTGGAGACCCATTACAAATCCGGCTCGATAACGAACAACTCGTCGTTCGTCGTGACGTTGCCAAATTGATCGATGTGGAGACACTGTGATGAAAAAAAAACGCATTCTTCTTGCCGGTAACCCAAACTGCGGCAAAACAACCTTGTTTAACGCATTGACCGGCTCTCGACAAAAAGTCGGCAACTGGGCTGGCGTCACGGTTGATAAGAAAGTCGGCCAGCTCACGTTCAATCAAACAGCGAACGACAATACAGAGTGTGAAATTACCGATTTACCCGGTTTATACGCGCTAAACGCTGGCTTTGACGCGAGTTTAGATGAGCAAATCGCCACCTTTTCGATTGATAGCCGTGACAGTGACGTCATCATCAACGTACTGGATGCCAACAGCTTGGAGCGCGGGCTGTACTTAACGCTGCAGTTGCGCGAGCGCGGTGTGCCTATGGTGGTGTTGATCAATAAAATGGATCTGCTCGATCGGAACGGACAACAACTGGATATCGCTAAACTGCAAGAGTGGTTAGGCTGTCCTGTCCTTACCGTCACCGCATGCCAAGCCGACAGCGTCGCGACGTTTCGCCACCAACTGTCCCATATTGTGAGCGATATCCCTCAGTGCGACGCCATGCAACTGAACTATGGTGAGCACATCGAAGCTTGGATACAAGCCCATCTTGGCGCCAGCTTTATTGGTACCGCAACCGCACAAGTGAATCAACGCGCCCATTTGCTTGAGTGCCTAGAGCGAGATCGTTTGCCCGATGGCAATGATACGTCCCTACAAGCGTCATTTTCCCAGGCTTGCCAATCGCTGGCCGGACAAGATACCGACATTCTTATCGCCGATACACGCTACAGCTATATTCGCGATCTGGTACATGACACACGACGCGAGCACCGCCATTTAAGCCGCAATAAAACCGAAAAACTCGACAAGGTGATCCTCAATCCTTTTTTATCGCTGCCTATTTTGCTTGCCGTACTCTATGCCATGTTCGTATTTGCCATCAATATTGGCGGCGCCTTTATCGACTTTTTTGATATCGCCGTTGGCGCTGTTTTAGTGGATGGCACCCATCAACTATTAGATGGCATATTGCCCGAAGCGATAGTGACACTCGTTGCAGATGGTGTGGGTGGTGGTATTCAAACCGTGGCGACCTTTATCCCGGTGATTGCTGGGCTGTATCTTTTTCTCACCGTTCTAGAAAGCACCGGTTACATGGCGCGCGCCGCCTTTTTGCTCGATGGTTTGATGCAAAAAATTGGCTTACCGGGTAAAGCATTTGTCCCCCTGATCCTCGGCTTTGGCTGCACAGTGCCTGCCGTCATGGCAACGCGCACTCTTGAGCAAATTCATGAGCGCAAAACCGCCGCAGCAATGGCCACCTTTATGTCCTGTGGTGCACGGCTCCCCGTTTACGCCTTGTTTGCCGCAGCGTTCTTCCCGCAAAACGGACAAAACCTGGTATTTGCGCTCTACTTACTCGGGATTGCAGCGGCCGTGCTCACTGGTTTGATTTTGCGCCACACCCTTTATCCGGGCCAGAGTGAAAGTCTGTTAATGACACTGCCGGACTACGAGCTCCCTCGTATGCGCCACGTGTTGAGTCATACCTGGCAAAAGCTGCGCCGTTTCGTATTGGGGGCAGGTAAAACCATCGTCATTGTGGTAACCCTCTTAACTTTCTTTAACTCTCTCGGTACCGATGGCAGCTTTGGCCATGAAGATAGCGAGACCTCCGTGTTATCGAAAGCGGCTCAAGTTGTCACCCCTGCTCTCTCACCCATTGGTATCGAAGAAGATAATTGGCCAGCCACTGTCGGCCTAGTGACCGGACTATTCGCCAAAGAAGCAGTGGTTGGTACCTTAAATAACCTCTATGCCCCAACCAATGCAGAACAAGACGAAGGCTCGATCAGTGATGCGCTTGTTGACGCCGTTCAAAGCATTCCCGAAAACTTATTTGGCATTGATTACAGCGATCCATTCGCGATGAGCGTGGGAGAGATAGAAAACACCGAAGCCGCTGCGCAAGAGCAAGCAGTGAGTATGGCAACGTTTGATAATTTACACCGCCAATTCACGACGACGGCCAGTGTTATGGCTTATCTGATAGTGATCCTACTGTATACCCCCTGTGTTGCCGCGATGGGAGCTTATACCCGTGAGTTTGGCCGTCGATTTGCGCTATTTATCGCGGGATGGTCAATGCTCTTAGCTGTCAGTGGTGCCACCCTGTGCTTTCAAGTCAGTCAAATCGGCGTGGCGACCACTCAGGCGACAGTTTATATTGTCAGCCTTTCTGCCCTACTGATTACCGTGATCGGCGTAATGCGTTATGTTGGTCGCCATCCTCATTGGTTTAAGGAGACCTATTATGATCCTGCAAAAGCTCAAAGCCAGTGTCACTCAGGCGGGTGTCATTAGTCGAGAAGCGCTTGCAAAAGAGTATGGCCTCAGTCCCGACGGTATTGAGGCCATGATGGAGACTTGGATCAGGCGGGGCACGATCATCCGCCAATGTACTTGTCACAATCAGCAAGAGGTTCAATACCGTTTAGCGCATCATAACGAAATACAATGCTTGAGTATGGTATAGCGAGACATACAAAAACGGCGACCATTAAGGTCGCCGTTTTACTTTGTAATGGTGCCCCGGGCCGGACTTGAACCGGCACAACGCGAACGTCGAGGGATTTTAAATCCCTTGTGTCTACCAATTCCACCACCAGGGCACGCAATTTTTTTTCAGCCGCTTACGCCACTGTTTTTAATTTGGAGCGACATACGAGGTTCGAACTCGTGACCTCGACCTTGGCAAGGTCGCGCTCTACCAGCTGAGCTAATGTCGCTTATTCAATCAAGCGCTTAAAAGCGCTTAGAAAATTGGTTGCGGGAGGCGGATTTAACGCGCCGTGCAACGGCACCGACCGGAGGTCGTGTTGATTTTAACCAACTGTTAAATGCTTTTCGTCAACCTAAAATTGGTTGCGGGAGGCGGATTTGAACCACCGACCTTCGGGTTATGAGCCCGACGAGCTACCAAACTGCTCCATCCCGCGTCCGTATTGTACTAGCCAGAGTTCTATGGAGGCGCGTCCCGGAGTCGAACCGAGGTCCACGGATTTGCAATCCGCTGCATAGCCACTCTGCCAACGCGCCATCGCGCTTCACCTCTCGGCTAAGTGGTTTGAATTCTACATAAGTTTTTCTGGCTGTCACGTACAAATTATCGTTTTTAGGTTTAACCGTCGATTATTTATCCAAACATCGCATTAACACCCTTTTATTGATCACAATTCGTCCGAAACATGAAGATAAACACGATGAAAGTACCGCAATTAAAAAGTCGCCGATCCGCAGATCGGCACGCGCGCCTTAAAAAGGAGATCAAACAGCAGATAACAGGCGCTCACGTTCATCTTCTTCAATCAGTTTCCAATGCCGGCCTTGTTGCGCCCCTGCCAATTTCCAAAGCAAACATAAATCAAGATCGTTACCATGCGTCACTTGCAAACGACGAAAAATCTCTTCCGGCGCCATGCTGTAAAATGTGGAAATATCTTCTACCCCCGACTTTTTCAACATCCGCTCTATCGTCAAACGCAGGTTAGGGAGATCGCGCAAACGACGGTGATGTCCCCCAGCTTTATATGCTCTATCATTCAGCGCATGATCGCGCGACGCCTTAACCAACACCGCCAGTTCAACATCGTCCTCAATAAAGAGTGCGGTCACATCATAATAATTCACAACCGCAGACGAGCTTTTCTTCACGTGAACAAACTTTTTGCACCCTTTATCAACCAACGCATCAGTTACTATGCCGCCACCACGCAGATAAAATCGCTTATCGGTGAGTAGCGCAAACATCGCATCCTGATGGAAAAACCCAGTACCACCAAACATTGAGCGCTGCTCCATCTCGCCGAAAGTGTTTAAAAAAACATGTCACTTGGGTTTTTAATTGCTTTTTCATCAAGGGCTCCTCCTATTAGCAAGTGATTAATAATGGCAATAGCATTTTTGACTGATAAATTAATTATTTTGCATGTTTATTTGCGCAAAGAAGAGTGCATCAAATTGATATGAAATACTATGCATTTGATCACTCATCCCCATAAAGACCACTTTCATATTGTGGAATATGTCGCATTTATGACAGGTATTTTCATCAGCTTAAAAAAGTCTTCAATTAAGAAAGCTTTATCCATTGCACTACAGTGCGCTAAATTAGAAGTAAGCCAGTCATGAGTAGGGAGCCGGTATGTCGATACACCCTTTGCTGATTGAAACCAATCATTTATTACCAGGTGGCGTAAACACGTATATTGTGTCTGAGGCTTTCTACTTAGACGCACTCCCACAAGCAGGCGAGCCACCGCGATTACTTGTGGCCATGATAGATATGGACGAAACCAGCCCCCAGATTCCGTCGACTCCGCGTCCTTCCACGATTTCTCCGATTGTGACACTTTGCCAAGTGGCTGATTTTAATCGCCATGATCCCCAGCAGATCGCACTAACATTACAGGGCATTGAAAGTGTCAAGGTGGAGGCTATCGAACGAGGAGAAAGGGATATTGACTTGGCACGGCATACTCCGTTGCCGATATGGCGACGTCAAACCGTTCCTGAGCCCTATCACTATCTGAGTGACAAGCTAAAACAATACTACCGTTCCAATCCTGGGTTGCATGACCATTTTCAGCTGACCCAATATGACGACATAGGTTGGGTCTGTTTACGCTGGTTAGAGCTGCTTCCCATTGAAGTTAAGCAAAAACAATTGTTACTTTCACAGCCTAGCGCCTTATTCGTTGCCGAATTTATTGATAAACTGTTGCGTTATCCGCTTACCGACCCTGAATAGGCGCGAGTTTGCTGTTTAAACCATCACCAAAGACGCCATCAGGCGCACTGATTCGATCAAAGGTGGTTCTATTTTGCTTTTGGCCGCATTACCATGCCGTCTGGTGACAAACACTATCGGGACTTATGGATCATCTGTCATTTTTCTGGGTCTCACCGGATCGCGATAAATATTTGCGCTCCCTCGAGACCGAATTTTATAAACGCGCTGTCGAAACCGTTCGCGTTAACCGCCTCTCTCTTCCCCCTTTACCGGACGCCATTCTGTCCATACAGCGCGCCAGCAAGCAGCCTGAAACCACGATGCGAGATATTGCTAACTTGTTGATGGAAGACCCTAGCTTGTGCGGCGCGGTACTCAAAGCGGCAAATTCCGCCCTTTTTGCGCCGAGGGCAACTGGACAATGCAAAGATGTTCAAACCGCCGTTTCACGTCTAGGGGTCGACCGTGTTTTAGGTATTATTACCGCAGCGGCCATTCACCAATTGAAAAGCGATGCGACGTTTTCTCGCGACTGCAACGCGCTTTTGAAGCAAAGTGCACAGAAGTCGCGTGAATTTGCCGCGGCAATGGCGTTAGTGACCCAAACTATCAGACATTATTGTGATGAGCCGCTATCGGTCGAACCAGAAAAAGCACTGATTGTCGGTTTACTGGCCGACATCGGTTTATACAGTGTGATTGGTGAGTTCCAGCGCTTTATCCATGAAGGTCACTACCTCCAATTTGATATTGCCGAGCAGGTCTTTTTTGCGCTCGCCGGCGATTGTAGCCGGTTAGTCCTGAAGCAATGGGCATTCGATCGCGATTTTATTGAAGTGGCTATCAATAACAAGCTATACACCAAACCGCGTCCTGATATCACCTATCTTGATGTGGCAAGAATGGCGAACCACTTATTGATGTTTCGCAACCACGATGACGCGATTGAAGAGCATGAAGTAGAAATGACCGCGCCAGGCGCCGAGGCGTTATATGAACTCTCCAATCTGGATGATCGCGAGTTTTCACGTCAACTCAACCGTGTTATCGACGCCACGAGCATCTAGTAGGATGCAAACGTTTCATACAAACGTCTCATACTAAACCCACTGCATACTCCCTCCACTAGCAAGTAACTAGAGTGGCTCTGATGTTGAAGGCGCAAGTCACTCTGGTCTGATTTTATTGACCTGCCTATTAACTGATTGATAACCTCGAAGTCCCTTTCTTAACACCGAGCATCATCTAATGTTTTCAGGGATGTTATTTATCTTCGCGCCACTTATCGTTGGCTACTTGATCCCACTCAAGCAGCCCCGCCATGTTCATACCGTGAATACGCTGACGATGCGATTGGTCATGGTTATCCTGGTGTTAATGGGGCTTAGCCTCGCGGGCTTAGACAACCTCGGCCAACATATCTCCACCATTTTGCATTTTGCCGCCACTTTCTTCATTTGTATTGGCGCCGCTAACCTTTTAGCGCTGCCGATTCTCGATAAATGGATGCCGACACAAACGCAAGGCCACCAATATAAGCTGACGTTACGTGGCATGATGTCTGAATCTGGAAAACTGATCGGCGCGGTCGCCACAGGTTTAATCGTTGGTCTACTGTGGCAACAAGATCTCTCTTGGGTCGACGCCGCCAGTGAAGGTATTTTGTTATTGTTGCTATTACTGATTGGCATCCAGCTACGCAATAGCGGCATGACGCTAAAACAAATCATCCTCAATAAGCGTGGTTTGATGATTGCCGCACTGGTGGTGGCAACGTCTTTACCTGGGGGGTTACTGGCAGCTTGGTGGTTGGGTATTCCTTATCACCATGGTTTAGCGATGGCCTCTGGGTTTGGCTGGTATTCTTTAGCCGGCATTTTAATGGGCGATGGCTTAGGCCCTGTCTATGGTGGCGCCTCGTTTATTCTCGAGTTAGGACGCGAGCTTGTAGCGATTATGATGATTCCAATATTGATTCGTCGCTATCCACTCACTGCGATTGGCTACGGCGGCGCAACCGCGATGGACTTTACTCTGCCGATCATTCAAAGCACCGGGGGTATCCGCTGTGTGCCGATTGCCATTGTCAGTGGGTTTATTCTCAGCCTCTTGGTTCCCGTCCTTATGCTCTTTTTTCTTTCTTTAGGCGGTTAATCACCCAGCCAGTTGGATCAAAAAAGGGGTAGCACCCGGCTACCCCTTTTGCAAAATGGATAATGGTAGCGCTTATTGCGCACGCATCCAGTTGTCCATTTCAGTACGTAGGTTGTCTGACTTAGTACCAAAGATAGCTTGTACACCACCTGATACTTTTACAACACCCGCTGCGCCAAGCTGCTTCAACTTCGCTTCGTCAACAATGTCAGTATCCGCCACAGAGACGCGCAGACGTGTGATACATGCGTCTAAAGCAGTAATGTTGTCTTTACCACCGAAGGCTGCAACCAAGTCACCCGCTAGTTCAGAGCCTGTCGCTGTCGATACATCCGCCACGGCTTCGTCTTCACGACCTGGGGTTTTCAGGTCAAGGGCGCGAATCACCACACGGAAGACAATGTAATACAGCACACCATAACCAAGACCAAGTAGTACCAGAGTGGTCACGTTTTCAGCACGTGGCATCTGTACGATAAAGTCAATGAAACCGTTCGAGAAGGTATGACCGTGAACCACACCCAGTGCGTTCGTCAGCACATAAGCAGCACCCGCCATGATGGCGTGAATACCGTAAAGTACCGGTGCGATGAACAGGAATGAGAACTCAAGGGGTTCAGTGATACCGGTCAGGAACGACGTCAGAGCGGCCGATGCCATGATACCCATGATTTTGGCACGGTTCTCTGGCTTCGCTGAGTGAGCGATAGCAAACGCAGCGGCGGGTAGACCGAACATTTTGAACAAGTAACCACCGGCTAGCTGACCAAAGCCGTTACCTGCTTCACGCGTTACGTCGTTAGCGGTCAAGAAACACGTCATGATACCGTTGACTTGCTCACCGGCGTTGTTAACACAGCTACCTGCTTCATAGAAGAAAGGCACGTTCCAGATGTGGTGCAGACCAAATGGGATCAATGCACGCTCTACCACACCGTAGATACCAAAGGCGGTAACAGGGTTTTGCTCTGCGGCCCAGTGAGAGAAGGTAGCGATCGCACCACCGATTGGCGGCCAGATCACAGACAGGATCACACCCAGAGCAATCGAAATAAAGCCGGTGATAATAGGCACAGAGCGTTTACCGGCAAAGAAGCGAGGTAGTCTGGCAGCTGAATCGTGTAGAAGCGATTAAACGTCCACGCAGCAACACCACCCGCGAGAATACCACCAAGCACACCTGTCTTGATCGTATCTACACCCATAACGGGTGCCATCACATCCAGCGTAGCCACCATGATGCCGTAACCGACAATCGCAGATAGGCCCGATACACCGTCGTTATTGGTGAAGCCAAGTGCCACACCCACCGCGAACAGCAAGGCCATTTGACCAAACACCGAACCACCCGCTTGTTCCATCATGTGAGAAATGATGTCTGGCATCCAGCTAAAGTTGGCCGCACCAACACCTAATAGTATACCTGCAACCGGTAGCACAGATACTGGAAGCATCAGCGCCTTACCGACTTTTTGCAGATTAGCAAAGAGGTTTTTTGACATAGTTCTTGCTCCTAACAAGGACGTTTAACAATTGTGTCTCTGAAGACAGACCTTTCGATTCCCCCCGCAAGAGGTCACACGATACAACAGGTGCCCAGAGAACAAACGATTTGTGATTATTGAACTCACCCAAACTATAAGGGGGGAATCAGTACCTTGCCTATCCGTAACGACTTTACTGATTAAAAAGTAAATATAGATCACAAACCGAACGGGTGACAAAAACAACAAAAATAAACGTAAGGTTATGATTAAAAATGACTTTTTATACTAATGGCGGATAAAGGGATCGAATAAAAAAACAGCGACTTAAAAATCTCAAAAGTTATTTCACGTAACGAAAAATCTCAGGCGCATGACGAACGTTACAATGGCCACTTTTTCTTTATTTTCCATGTATTTATGAGTAAATTGCGCCAGATCAAATTTCGAGCTGCATTCAGTACAAAGTAAAAACCTGAGGAAAAAACAACCGATCATTGGCGACAGTATAGCCAAATCATCATCAAAACGACGCGCTTGATAACGGTAAAAAACCGCGCTTTTTGTCGTTATCGTTCATGGGTACATTCAGGTAGGAAAAAAGCCCGATTGAACAATCGGGCGACGTGGATTATTGCGGATTCGCACTCGAAAAAAGCGCAAAAAAGTTCCGGCTAGTGATATCACACACCGTTTCAACAGACTCACCTTTTAACATCGCCACGTATTCGGCGACCTCTTTCACGTAAGCCGGTTGGTTTTGCTTGCCACGATGCGGCACGGGTGCCAAATAAGGCGAATCCGTTTCAACCAGCAATCGTTCAAGCGGCAAACGCCGCACCACATCCTTTAGCTCCGTCGCTTTATTAAAAGTGACGATGCCAGAAATCGAAATGTAGAAACCCAGCTCAATCGCCGCCTCTGCCATTTCATAGCTCTCTGTAAAGCAGTGTAGCACACCGCCCACACGCTCAGCGCCTTCCTCGCGCAAAATCGTCAAGGTATCCTCTCGCGCGGCACGGGTATGAATAATCAGGGGCTTATTTAGCTCGACAGCGAGGCGGACATGCTGACGGAAAATCGCTTGTTGCTGCTCGGCCAGTTCCGGTTGGTAGTGATAATCCAACCCAGTCTCCCCGATCGCGACCACGCGCTCATCCGCGGCCAGAGCTTTCAGTTGCTGATAGTCAAACCCATTTTCTATATCTAAGGGGTGAACACCACACGAGGCAAAAACATGAGGATAAGGGCGGATCATGTCTAGCATCGCCGGGAAACTATCCAATGTAACGCCAACAGAGAGAAAATAATCGACACCCCTTGCCTGTGCTTTATCCAGAACATCTTCCACATTCTGGTGCAGCGAATCATAGTCCAGTTTGTCGAGATGGCAGTGAGAGTCTATTAACACGTTATTCTCCAATCGATAATAGCCATTGGCTAAGTACCAATTCGGTATTTAGCCCAGTATGCGTTTGCAGCTGACGCTGCAGTTGATGTAATTGTCGCAATTGCGTATGGACGTGCTGAGTCGCCATCACATTCGCCACCTCAGCCACCAAGGCGTGATGATGGCGATGCAAAATAGCGTGTTTTGCGCCTTGTCGCCATTTGAGCACATCAAGTAGAAAGTGGCTCAGCCAGTCCAGTGAGGCGGGATAGTGTGCGACCAACACCTCTGACGTGTCAAATAAGCCAGTACGGCTTTTTACGTAGGTCGCAAAGCCATTGATCACCGCATGATGATGATCGAGTCCTCCAGATTCAACAAAATCACGTGCTGCCAATGGCGCACCGCGGTAAAGCGTGACCGCATGATCAGGAACCGTGCGCTTCAACGCTTGCTCAATCCAATGCTTCGCGGTTTCGTTATCCGGCTGTGGCGCTTTCCAGACGCTGCACCGACTGATAATCGTCGCTAACAAGCTATCAAGTGACGCGGTTAGCAACACGAAGTAACATCCTTCTGGCGGCTCCTCTAATGATTTTAATAGTGCGTTAGCCGCGGCCTCACCGAGGTTTTCAACGCGCTCAATCACGATAAAACGGGCACCGCCTAGCTGCGACGTTTCCATCGCTTGACGTTGCACCTTACGCACCGCATCAATGCCTATCTGCTTACCGGGTTTTTCAGGCATCAACCAGTGCATATCAGGGTGATTACCGGCATCAAATAACTGGCAACTATGACAACACCCACATGCTTGATCGGCCTGCTGCTTGCACAAACGCACCTTGGCCAAATGACTGGCCATTGCGCGCCGGCCGCTTCCCGGAGGGGCAGCCAGTAATACGGCATGTGGAAAGCGTGCGGTCACTAACAGTTGCTGCCAGTGCGTCCATACCGTATTAAACCAAGGAAACACGTGCGGGGCGGGATGGTGCGCGACGACTGACTCACTCATAACGTTTTCAGTTGCTTAAGCCACGTCGATAACGCCGTTTTAATGCTGGCGGTCACCACTTCGAGTGGTTGACTGGCATCGATAATCACCACACTCGGATCCTGGTGCGCTAACGCCAAATAACGCGCGCGAGTGCGCTCAAAAAAGTCGATCTGCATTTGCTCAATCCGATCGAGCTCACCGCGTCCACGGGCACGCGCCAACCCCATTTCAGGATCAATATCCATATATAGCGTCAAGGCGGGAGCAAAGTCACCGAGGACAGTCGCTTTTAAGCTTTCCATTAGTGCAGTATCCATCCCGCGTCCACCGCCTTGATACGCTTGGGAAGACATATCATGACGATCGCCAATCACCCACTGCCCTTTTGCCAACGCTGGTTTGATCACGTTTTCAACCAGTTGAACACGAGCCGCGTATAGCATTAATAACTCGGCTTTATCTGTTAAAGGCTCCTCAGGATGGCCTTGTTTTACCAAGGTTCGTAACTGCTCCGCAAGTGGCGTCCCACCTGGCTCACGCGTAGTTATCACATCATGAATGCCGGCATCGTGGAGTACCTGCTTCACTTGACTAATGGCGGTACTCTTACCCGCCCCTTCAAGGCCTTCTACGACGATAAAATGATTGTTCATTGATTTCTCAACACTTTTAGGTAATCACGCACAGCTCGATTGTGTTCGGCCAATGTCGTGGAAAATTGATGGCCCCCTTTGCCTGTCGCGACAAAGTAGTAATAGTCCGTATGTGCCGGTTGCGCGGCAGCCATGATCGACGCTTTACCTGGCATCGCAATGGGCGTGGGCGGCAACCCATTAATCACATAGGTATTATAGGGTGTCGGCGTGCGCAAATCGCGCTTACGGATATTGCCATCATATTGCTCTCCCATGCCGTAAATGACCGTGGGGTCCGTTTGCAAGCGCATGCCTTTGCGCAACCGATTAACAAATACAGAGGCCACGTTTTCACGCTCACTGGCAACGGCTGTCTCTTTTTCGATGATAGAGGCTAAGATCAATAACTCATAGGGCGTTTTAATAGGCAAGTCGTCGGCACGGTGTTGCCATGCTTTCTCGAGTGTGGCCTCCATGGCGCGCACGGCACGCTGTAACAGGTCAATATCTGTATCATTCACGTCGTACGTATAGGTTTCAGGCAGTAACAGTCCTTCTAACTGATCACGTGATACCCCGAGCTGTTCGGCAATGACCGCTTCACTGACACCCTCTAATGTATGATCTAAGTGCGGTGCTGATTGCAGCTGCGCACGCCACTGTGCGAACGTGCTCCCTTCGACAAAAGTGATTGATGCCTGATACTGCTGTCCCGATCGGAGGGTGGTGAACGCTTGCGCGAGCGTTTGCCCAGGTTGAAATTGAAATGTCCCCGCTTGAACGCGGGTTAACTCAGGATACAGATGAGGAGCAAACTTGGCCCAGAGACTTGATGCCACCCAACCTTTGGCTTCAAATTGCCTTATAACGCGTTGATAGTGCGCACCAGCCGGCACAGTGAATAATTGAGGAGATTGAATCGATAAGGGCGTCGCAACGAATGCTTTCGTCTGCCATATTACCACTGCGGCGGCCAGCACAACCAACGCCATTATCGCGCTGATCCCCCCTAAAAGTCGCTTTTTTAGCACGCGTTTAACCTCTGTTGTAACACCCGAGTCAGGGAATGTGTGTTAAATGGTGTGTCGTTGATTGCCGTGACCGGCACCACTTTCATTAAGGTGTTGCAGATAAAGACTTCATCGGCCTGGTAAAGCGCCGTCTCATCGATGCTCACCGTATGGCATTGAACATCCCCGACGCCCTCTAGCACAGCCATCACTTTATCGCGCATCAATCCAGCCACACCGGCATACTGTAACGCCGGCGTATAAACCACTGGGCCACTACGCCAAAAAATATTCGCAGCTGAGGTTTCCACTACATGGCCAAACATATCGCTTACCACCAGGTCATCGGCTGTGGTGTCGGCGAGTGCCTGTTTGAGTAACACTTGCTCGAGCCGATTTAAGTGCTTTAACCCCGCCAACGGTGAGACGCCCAATTGAATGGGCGTGGTTGCCAGCGAGATCCCCTGTTGCTGCCATTGGTGGTAATGGGAGGGAAAAGGATGCAGACTAACGATAACCGTCGGTGCCGTGCACCCTTGGGGGCTATAGCCACGCCCACCTTGACCACGAGTGATGATCACTTTCAGAACCTGCTCACCTTGAGCCTGTTGACAGGCCAAATCAAGGGTGTGCGCTAATAGGACCCAATCAACGTCTGCAATGGCTAAACGCTGACAGGTATCCTGGAGGCGAAGAAGATGTGCATCGCGATCGAGCAACACCTTGGAATACACATGACCTGTGGTAAAACAACCATCACCAAATTGTAAGCCCCGATCGGACACCGCTATCTCGGTGCTAAGCTGTCCATTAACCCAGTGCATGATTCCTTGCCTCCTCACCAATAAAAACGGCCCGACAAATCGGACCGTTATTATATCAAAATCTCTCAATCAAAATCTCTCATCACGCAGCGCTCACTGCGCGTGTCATTAGATTTTTTTGAAGATCAAAGAGCCGTTGGTGCCACCAAAGCCGAATGAGTTACACAGCGCGTAATCCATTTTTACATCGCGCGCATGATGTGGCACATAATCGAGATCGCACCCTTCATCAGCATTATCAAGGTTAATCGTCGGCGGTACAATTTGGTCAATCAATGACATCGCGGTAATGATCGACTCCACCGAGCCTGCCGCGCCAAGAAGGTGTCCTGTCATTGATTTGGTCGAAGACACCAAAACGCTATCCGCGGCTGCCCCCATCGCACGGCGCACGGCCTTACTCTCGGCGACATCACCCGCCGGGGTTGAGGTGCATGGGCATTGATGTAGCCGATTTGCTCAGGCGTGATGCCTGCATCACGAATGGCAGCTTCCATCGCAAGTGCAGCGCCAGAGCCGTCTTCACTGGGTGATGTCATATGATACGCATCTCCACTCATACCAAAGCCGACGAGCTCACAATAAATCGTCGCCCCGCGAGCTTTAGCGTGTTCATATTCTTCAAGCACCATCACACCGGCACCGTCGCCGAGGACAAAACCATCACGATCTTTATCCCAAGGACGCGAGGCCGCTTGAGGATCATCGTTGCGAGTCGACAGTGCTTTCGCTGCAGCAAAACCACCGATACCCAGCTCTGTCGAGGCTTTTTCGGCGCCGCCTGCCACCATGGCATCGGCATCACCAAACGCAATCATACGCGCCGCATGGCCAATATTGTGTAGGCCGGTGGTACACGCGGTTGAAATCGAGATATTTGGACCGCGCATGCCATAGTTAATCGACACGTGACCGGCGATCATATTGACGATGGTTGATGGCACAAAGAAAGGGCTAATTTTACGTGGACCCTTCTCCACAAATGCACGGTGGTTCTGTTCAATTAAACCAAGGCCACCAATGCCCGATCCGATCGCAACACCAATACGGTGTGCGTTGTGGTCGTCAACTTGCAGTCCGGAGTCTTTAATGGCTTGCACACTGGCCGCGATGCCGTATTGGATGAACAAGTCCATTTTTCGTGCATCTTTTTTCGACATGTAGTCTTCACAGTTGAAGTCTTTAACCATGCCGGCAAATTGAGTAGCAAAGGCGCTGGCATCAAAATGCTCAATGGCGGAGATACCGCTTTGCCCGGCTAGCAGAGCTTTCCATGAGGACTCAACTGAGTTACCGACGGGTGATAACATACCCATGCCAGTCACAACAACACGACGCTTAGACACGATGATATTCTCCGGAGAATATTAATTTGGATTGTAGAGTAGAGTAAAAAAAACACAGGCGGTCAAGGAGACCGCCTGGTAGGATTCTGAGATTACGCTGAAGCGCCGACTACGTAGTCGATAGCGGCCTGTACAGTCGTGATCTTTTCTGCTTCTTCATCTGGAATCTCTGTATCGAATTCCTCTTCAAGAGCCATTACCAGCTCAACGGTATCCAGAGAGTCCGCGCCCAAGTCGTCTACAAATGAAGCTTCGTTTTTCACTTCTGCTTCGTCGACACCTAGTTGCTCAATGATGATTTTCTTTACGCGTTCTTCGATGTTGCTCATATTAATACTAGTCCTTACAAGATTCGCAGATGCGATATGTGCTGTAGTTTATTCATTAATGTGGAAGTTGCAAGACCTCCACGGCTGGTCAAACCACGATTTGGGGACAAATCAATCGGAGTTTGACGTGTGTCATTCCAGATTGCAACGGTCTCGATCAAATCATGTACATGCCGCCGTTAACGTGCAAGGTTTCGCCCGTCATGTATGCGGCATCGTCTGATGCTAAAAAAGCGACCGTCGCAGCAATCTCTTTAGGATCGCCTAAACGTCCCGCGGGCACTTGTGCCAAGGTTGCTGCACGCTGATCGTCACTGAGGGCCTTGGTCATATCGGTTTCGATAAACCCAGGCGCAACGGTGTTAACGGTAATGCCACGCGCAGCCACTTCACGTGCCATGGATTTGGTAAAACCAATGACACCTGCTTTTGCCGCAGCATAGTTGGCTTGTCCCGCATTCCCCATCACACCGACGACAGAGCCGATATTGATGATTCGGCCGCAGCGTTTTTTCATCATCGCACGCAAGACTGCCTTTGATAAACGGAAGATCGACGTCAAGTTGGTATCGATGATATCTTGCCATTCGTCGTCTTTCATACGCATCAATAGGTTATCACGAGTGATACCCGCGTTGTTAACCAGAATATCAACATCACCAAATTCTTTTTTGATCGTGGCTAAAACGTCCGCCACTGAATCCGATGATGTGACATTCAGGGCCAACCCTTTACCGTTTTCACCGAGGTAGTCGCTGATCGCTGCGGCACCGTTTTCACTGGTTGCCGTCCCGATCACTGTTGCACCGCGCTCAGCCAAAAGTTCTGCCGTTGCTCGGCCAATACCTCGGCTCGCACCTGTCACCAGTGCTACTTTTCCGTCTAGTTTCATTCGGTTACCCTTTTAATTGATTCTGCCGACATCGGCCGGCAGTCACAGAATACTATGACCGCACAGTCACACTTAGGCTGTTGCTGCCGCCAAGCTGGCGCTATCGTTAACAGCCGCACTGCTCAATGATTTGTTGATGCGTTTGGTCAATCCCGTTAGGACTTTACCTGGCCCAAACTCGAGCAGCTGCTCAACGTCTTCAGTCGCCATACGCTCAACGGTTTCCGTCCAGCGCACTGGACTATGCAACTGGCGCACCAGTGCTTCTTTAATGGCGGCTGGGTCCGTTGGTGTCGCTACGTCGGCATTATTGATCACAGGAATGACAGGCACATTAAACGTGACAGATTCAAGTGCTTGCGCTAACTTTTCAGCAGCAGGTTTCATCAATGCACAGTGTGACGGCACGGATACCGGCAATGGTAGCGCCCGCTTAGCGCCCGCTTCTTTGCACAGTGTATTGGCGCGTTCAACCGCGTCTTTATTCCCAGCAATCACGACTTGACCGGGCGAGTTGAAGTTAACCGGCGAAACAACCTGATCTTGAGCGGCTTGTTCGCACGCCGTTGCGATAGCGTCATTGTCGAGACCAATAATCGCTGACATCGCACCGACGCCTGCAGGGACCGCTTCTTGCATCAATTGGCCACGTAACTCGACAAGCTTGATGGCTTCTTTAAAGTCCAATACCCCTGCACAGACCAAAGCTGAGTACTCACCCAGGCTATGACCCGCGAGTACCGAAGGCGTTGCACCACCTTGCGATTGCCAGACCCGCCAAATCGACACTGATGCCGCCAACAAAGCAGGCTGAGTGCGGTGGGTTTCATTCAAATCTGCCTCAGGACCTTGTTGAACCAACGCCCACAGATCATAGCCAAGCACCTCAGAGGCCTCTGCAAACGTCTGCTGAACCACACCATATTGTTCAGCTAACTCACCGAGCATACCCACGGCTTGCGAGCTTGGCCCGGAAATACGATCGCTGTTTGAGTCATATTCGTTTCCTATTAGTTTAGAACCTGACCAGTGCAGAACCCCATGCAAAACCGCCACCAAATGCTTCAAGCAATACCGTTTGACCACGTTGAATGCGTCCATCACGCACCGCTTCATCAAACGCAGTCGGTACAGAAGCCGCTGATGTGTTGCCATGACGGTCTAGGGTCAACACCACTTGATCCATCGACATCGCGAGTTTTTTCGCGGTCGCTTTAATAATTCGGTAGTTCGCCTGATGAGGAACTAACCAATCAATGTCTGATTTTTCGATTTGGTTCGCCTGAAGGGTTTCCGTGACAATATTCGCCAGCTGCGTTACCGCCACTTTGAACACTTCATTGCCGGCCATATAGAGCCAGGCTTCATCCGATACATGGGATTGGCCCCGATCGGGATACTTCAGTTTCAAAAGCTCACCAAATTTTCCATCCGCTTTTAAATGGGTGGACAAAATACCATCTTGCTCATCGGCCGAAAGCACGACGGCTCCCGCACCATCGCCAAACAAAATAACGGTAGACCGATCCGCGGGATCGCAGGTGTGCGAGAGGCGATCGGCACCAATCACGAGGGCATGTTTTGCCAGCCCATTTTTAACGTATTGATCGGCCACACTCAACGCATACACAAAACCAGAGCATGCAGCGGCAATATCAAACGCGGGACAACCTTGTATCCCCAACATCGCTTGCACATCACAGGCAGCGGCTGGAAACGCACGTTCACCACTGGTCGTGGCAACAATAATGAGATCGATATCATGTTTGTCGATGGCGGCCATTTCAATCGCCTGTACGCCGGCTTGATAAGCCATTGAGGCAACGGTGTCTGTCGGTGCAGCAATGCGACGTTCTTTGATCCCCGTACGAGTCACAATCCACTCGTCACTGGTGTCTACCATCTGTTCAAGGTCAGCATTGGTGCGAACCTGTTCAGGCAAATAGCTGCCTGTGCCCAAAATCTTACTATACATGAAGACTACTAATGCCTCTCGAGAAGAACTGCCTCTAAACGGTCACTTATCTTAGTTGGGATTTGCCGTTCGACCTCGTGCACCGCTTCAAAAATAGCGTTTTCGTAAGCGGCGATATCTGCGCGTCCGTGGCTTTTTACAACGATGCTGCGCAATCCTAGCAAACTTGCGCCGTTGTACTGGTCGGGTTTCAGCTGTTGGAGTTGATTTAAAAGCTCAGAAAATAGCCATTTCGCGATCCAGCGCTTGATAGGATGAGGATTAAGGTGCGCTTTCACCTTATCAGTGATCAAACGGGCGACGCCTTCGCTGGTTTTTAATGCGACATTGCCAACAAAACCATCACAGACAATCACATCCGTTTCACCGGTGTAAATCTGGTCGCCTTCGACATAACCCGTGTAATGCACCGATGGGCTATGCAAAAGCAAGTCAGCACAACGACGCACCCAGTCATTCCCTTTGATCGCCTCTTCACCGATATTTAATAAGCCAACTCTTGGCGTACGGCCAAGCTCTGCTTCGGCTAACACCGCCCCATCACCGCAAACTGGAAGAGCGTATCCGCGTCACAGGCCACATTCGCCCCTAAATCAAGCAACCATTTACGTTGATGATTGGCTCCGGGCAGCGCAGTCACTAGCGCCGGTCGATCGATACCGGGTAATAACTTCAGAAGGTATTTGGACAACGCCATCAAAGCACCGGTATTGCCGGCACTGACACACGCATCCGCCTCACCACTGGCGACGCTTTCAAGCGCGACACGCATGGAGGTATCGGCGCTACGTCGCAATGCGGTAGACGGGCGCATATCATTAGGGATTACGTCCGGGGCATGGACGATGGATAGTCGGGGATGATGCTGGGCATTAAGTTGACGAAGCGACGCTTGGATGCGAGATTCATCGCCCACTAGCATCACTTTTAGGTCCGCAAAACGTGACAATGCCTGCACGGAGGCAGGCACTGTGACTTGGGGACCAAAATCCCCGCCCATCGCATCGAGTGCAATGGTTAGCCTAGTCAAGGATCAACCTTACTTGTTGATAACCTTGCGGCCACGGTAGAAACCGTCTGCAGTCACATTGTGACGCAGGTGAGTTTCACCGCTGGTTTTGTCTACAGATACAGCTTGAGTACCCAGTGCATCGTGTGAACGACGCATACCACGCTTAGAACGGGTTTTACGGTTCTTTTGTACGGCCATTGACCCTACTCCTCGTTACTTTGCTTTAAGTTTTTTAGTGCGGCAAACGGATTTGGACGCTCATCAGCAAGTGGGATTTCCCCGAACACCATGTTGTCCGTACTGACTTTGCAGTCTGTATCTTCGTGCATGGCGACTTGTGGCAAGGCCACAATCAACTCGTCTTCGACCAATTGAATCAGATCAATCTCACCGTTTTCGTCGACTAATGCCGGCTCATAAGCATCCGGTAAATTGCCCACCTGGTCTTCATTGAAAACCGGGCTATAAACGAATTCAGTTTCATAGCGATACGAGAACGGCCCCCAACAACGTTGGCACTCAAGACTCACTGAAACGGCTGCTCGACCCGTTACAATTTTCAAGCCTTGGGCATCAATGTCGAATGAAAGCATGACCTCTGCATCACTATCGATGCTTTGGGTTGCCTCACCGAGGCGCAACAATCGCGACTTGTCTACAATACCATCGTAGTCGAGTTGCTTTTGGGCGCAACGGAACGGATCAACCGTCAGCGGTAGCTTTACCTTCTGCATAGGGCGCGAATATTAGCCTCCAAATGCGCTGGAGTCAAAGAAAATGTTACCTACGCGTCGCTGTTTAGGCTCGATAGCCACTCGGCCGGTTTGCCGACATCGCGCAAGTTATCTTTTCAGGTTAGACTGAGTGCGAACAATTAACAAAAATCGATCACGCGCGAGTCGTTTAGACACACTGGCGCGCTTAAAAAAGGAACGGTCATGCATACCACACAACCGCCAAAAATTGTGCTGGCATCAAGCTCCCCCTACCGCCAGGCCCTCTTAAAAAAGTTCGCCCTCCCCTTTTCGACTTTTTCACCTGCCATTGGCGAAAGTCGACTCGAGAACGAACGCGCCACTGACTTAGTGGAACGGCTCGCACTCGAAAAAGCGATGGCCGGGATGCCGCTGTTCGATAACGCCATCATTATAGGCTCTGACCAAGTGTGTGTGATTGACGAGGAAGTCTTAGGCAAGCCGCATGAGCGAGACGTTGCTATTGAGCAGTTAAAGCGCGCCAGTGGCAAGAAAGTGACCTTTTACACGGGGCTGGCGGTGATTAATAGTGAAACCGGTGAGCATCAATCGGACGTTGAACCTTTTCATGTCGATTTCCGTGAGCTCACCGAGCAGGAGATTGTCCGCTACATCGATATCGAGCAACCGCTCGATTGCGCGGGGAGCTTTAAATGCGAAGGCTTAGGGATTGCCCTCTTTAACGCCATGCATGGCCGCGATCCCAATACATTAGTGGGGCTGCCACTGATTCGGCTACGCGAGATGTTAGAGAAAGAAAGGATTAGGGTTATCTAAGTTGCAGCAATGGCGTGTATCGGGCAGATCTCGATACAACTTGCTTTCTAAAAAGGCAGAAAAATTTACCACAAGATCGCATGCATGACGAAAAACCAAGCTAGTCAAGCTGGTTTATACGCCAGCATACTGTGCGTATAAAATGTCTGCAAAATCAAGCTCATTAATTTCGCCTATGACAAGATCTCGCACAGCGTCAGCGAGAAGTGAATTGTCATGCGTTAGTTCAAAGTCATTGAGCGATAGATACTCCAGTGCAACCGCTAAACCAGTACGCTTATTGGCATCGGGAAGCGCGTGAGCTACAGCGATATGACACGTTCAAAGGGAAAGCTAATAATATCCATTACATATCAGCGAGCTTTTTAAAGGTATTAGAGTGTGTTCGTAAAGCCAGCTTGGTTTCTGACTTGACAATCTGGCGTCCTAAAACACCCGATAAATCAAGACTTTTCTTGGCTTTAATTTTTGGCCTCTGTATTGCACCAACACCATAGGCCTCTACTTTTCTATTCATGCCTTTTACTTCCTATACAATCTATTACTCAATAATCGCCGATAACATGGGGGACCGCAAGAAGCCGATTTAAGATTTAGCGGTTGTAACCGGCGCGTGATCTATCAATGCGGTGAGGCTGTCCAATACAGCGACGGGACCAAAGGTCGTTAGGCTAGCGTGATCTTCAACGCCCCAGGTAACAGCCAACCGTGCCATATCCGCATTCACGGCTAATTGCATGTCATGGCCCGTATCACCGATCATAATCGCTTTCTCGCGCGCGATACCCGTTTGCGCCAACACTTCGTCTAGCATTTGTGGGTCAGGTTTAGATGCCGTTTCATCCGCGCAACGCGTCGCAACAAATAAATCCTGCGTGCCTGTTTCTGCCATAGCTCGATCTAAGCCTGCTCGTGATTTTCCGGTCGCAACCGCTAATTGAAAGCCTTGTGCTTTTAATGCCACTAATGTGTCTTTGACGCCAGAAAAAAGCTGGCACGGTGTCGGATTGTCGTGGACAAATTGCTGACGATAATGCGCAATCCAGCTCGGATACCAAGCCGGATCAGCGTCGGGATAGAGCAATTGATAGCCCTTTTCCAAACTTAAACCGATCATGGCTTGCAAGCGTTCAGGCGGTAACACCGGCAACTGGCCGGTTAAACGTGCTGCCCTATCAAGGCTAGACACAATCCGTCCAATGGAATCCATCACCGTACCGTCCCAATCAAAAATCAGTAACGAATAAGAGGCAATGGCAGGATGCGGCTTTCTTATTGCCATATTTGACGCCGCATCACAATCAACAGTGGTCGGTGGTTCAATGTGCATTTTTACCTCGTGTTCTCAACACTTACTGTTGCAAGACGCAGCGACAAAATACTGCGTATTGACGATCTGGAAATACGGAAAAAATTATGCGTTTTTCGCCCGTAGCCCTTCAAGGGCACGCTCAAGCTTGGGCTCCATCGGCGCGCTGAGCGTCATGGTGTCTTCATTCCCCGGATGCACAAAACGGATATTGGCAGCATGAAGGAACAAGCGATCCAGCCCGACTGACCGGGTGTATGCATCAAAACGCGGATCACCATAGCGATCATCCCATGCTAAAGGATGCCCGACATACTGCGCGTGTACCCGTATTTGATGCGTTCGTCCCGTCACAGGGCTAGCCTGCACCAAAGTGGCTTCAGCAAAGCTTTCAATCACTTTAAAACGCGTTTCAGACGGTTTCCCCTTAGGGTTGACACGCACAATGCTATTCACCTCATTTTTTAATAGCGGTGCGGTCACTTTGCGCTGTTTGGCTGGCCATTTGCCCATGACTAACGCGTAATACTCTTTTTGCACCGTCTTTTCTCGAAACTGCGCCTGTAAATGTCGCAGTGCCGAGCGTTTTTCCGCAATCAATAAAATCCCTGAGGTGTCACGGTCGATCCGATGAACCAGCTCTAAAAAACGCGCCTTAGGTCGCAATGCACGCATGGCCTCAATGGCACCGAATTGCAATCCACTGCCTCCGTGCACTGCGGTCCCCGATGGCTTATTAAGCACTAACAGATGATCGTCTTCGTGCAAAATACAATGTTCAAGCGCCGCTACTTTGTCTAACTTGGTGCTGGGTGCGGCTTTTTCATCTTTGTCGGGAAGACGAATAGGTGGCACGCGCACCACATCTCCCGGTTGGAGTTTATATTCCGGTTTTATCCGTTTTTTGTTAACTCGCACTTCGCCTTTACGAAGCACGCGATAAATCATACTTTTCGGGACATTTTTCAGCTGATTTCGCAAAAAATTGTCAATACGTTGGCCGGCGATATCATCATCGATGTCGATAAATCGCACTTGAGATTTTTGTTCTGTCATAACTTATTATTCTACCTCTAAGTGTGCTGACATGCACCTGTTGAGCGTGCTAAAGCCGTTAAATCACGTGATGACTATGCCGCAAAATCGCGGCAAAATCCGTTGGGTTCCGCTCTCTTCCTGCCGGGCAATCGTGCAAAAAAACGCCATATTCACTGGGTTTTTCTATCAAGGCAACATAAGCCAATAAAGCCGATTGCTGGACTCTGGTCTCCCTGCTATAGTTGCGGCGTTAGTCAGAAAAGCAAACGCTTAGCTGACACACGGTTTATCGCCTGCGATAGAGATATCGCGCTTGGCAAACACGTGGCGCTCGGGGTATAAAACGCGAGTGGTGCGGTTGCGAATCGAGCAGTCGGTAACCGTCATGCGGTTAATCCCGCAATAGCACCATAATTCCGAATGCTTTTAAGGCGTTACGCGGCAATTGGCGTAAGACGTAAACCCAAAGCACCCGTTAGTGTGTTGACACGAGGCAGTGAGTCAGTGTCAGAGCTCTCCGCCATCGGTAAAAAACGGCGGACGCCAACTGTGTAATCCGGTGAGCCATAAAAACCGTTGCAGCTGGCCGATTAAAACTTGCCCGAGCGCACCCCTGATTTTCTCCAGCCGGGAGGCTGCATCATATCAGACTTGGGGTCAGGCAGCATTGGCGACTGCTCTCGTCATCAACCGCTAATAACAACGATAAATAAATGAGAAAAATCAGATGAAAAGAATGTTGATTAACGCAACTCAGAAAGAAGAGTTGCGCGTCGCATTGGTTGACGGTCAACGGTTATACGATCTCGATATCGAAAGCCCTGGCCATGAATCGAAAAAAGCTAACATTTACAAAGGACGCATCACCCGTATTGAACCCAGCTTGGAAGCGGCATTTGTTGATTACGGCGCAGACAGACACGGTTTCCTCCCGCTCAAAGAAATCGCCCGCGAATACTTCCCTTCCGGTTACAGCTATCAAGGCCGTCCCAACATCAAAGATGTGGTGAAAGAAGGCCAGGAAGTTATTGTCCAAGTAGACAAAGAGGAACGCGGTAATAAAGGTGCGGCACTGACCACCTTTGTTTCTTTAGCCGGTAGTTATCTGGTTCTGATGCCAAATAACCCGCGTGCAGGCGGTATCTCTCGCCGTATCGAAGGCGAAGAACGCAGCCAGCTGAAAGAAGCCATGTCCGGCCTCGAGCTACCACAAGGCATGGGGCTGATTGTCCGCACGGCTGGGGTCGGCAAATCGGCCGAAGAGCTCGAGTGGGATTTAAAAGTGCTTCTTAACCATTGGCAAGCGGTGAAAGAAGCGGCAGCGGCAAACCCTGCACCTTTCCTTATCCATCAAGAAAGTAACGTGATTGCGCGCGCTATCCGTGACTACTTGCGTCGCGACATTGGCGAGATTTTGATCGACAGCGAAAAAGTCTTCACACGGGCGCAAGAACACATCAAGCTGGTTCGTCCTGACTTTGTCAGCCGCATTAAGTTTTATGATGGCGAAGTTCCACTCTTTAGCCATTATCAAATCGAGAGCCAGATCGAATCGGCCTTCCAACGCGAAGTACGCTTGCCATCCGGCGGCTCGATTGTTATCGATCCGACTGAGGCACTGACGTCTATCGATATTAACTCTGCCCGAGCCACCAAAGGCAGCGACATCGAAGAGACAGCTCGCCAAACCAACGTCGAAGCGGCAGAAGAAATTGCTCGCCAATTGCGTTTGCGTGACTTGGGCGGCCTGGTGGTGATCGACTTTATCGACATGACCCCAGTACGTCATCAACGCGAAGTCGAAAACATGCTTCGCGATTCGGTACGAATGGATCGTGCTCGCGTACAAATCGGCCGCATCTCGCGCTTTGGCTTGTTAGAAATGTCGCGTCAGCGCTTAAGCCTTCATTGGCGGAAGCCAGTCATCATATTTGCCCACGCTGTAAGGGAACAGGCGTCATTCGTGATAACGAGTCACTGTCTCTTTCTATCCTTCGTTTGATGGAAGAAGAGGCAATGAAGGAAAACACCGCACAAGTACTCGGTATTGTTCCTGTCCCTGTGGCCTCTTATCTGCTCAACGAAAAACGCCGCTCCGTCCAGCACATTGAGAAGTACCACAATGTCAAAGTGGTGGTGGTACCAAACGCCGAAATGCAGACCCCGCACTTTGATGTGGTTCGTGTGCGCGGTGGTGAAGAGATGACTGACCTGTCTTATCAATTGCCCGGTCAAATCGACGCGTTGAAAGAAGCAGAAGCACGCGAAGAGCCACAACAAGCACGTCCAGCGAAAAAACGTGAAGAGCCTGTTCTGCAAGGCTTTGCCGCACCCGCGACACCAGCGCCAAGTGCGCCAGCTCAAGCGGCGTCGACCGAGGCATCCGTTAAAGCGACAACACCGGGGTTATTGGCAAAAGTCGGTCAGTTCATTGCTAAGCTATTTAGCGCGCCTGCCAGTGATGAGGCGACGAGCCAAACCACACAAAAGCCTGAAGCATCAAGTCAGGAACAAGATCAGAAATCATCACGCGGCCAACAAAATCGTCGCAATCAGTCTCGTGGTAGTCAATCGCGTGGCAACTCATCGCGAAGCAACCCATCGGCTAGCAACCATAAGCCCGACGCGCAAGACGAGCAAAGCGATAACAGCAGTAACGATCGCGGTCGTAACAATAAGCAACGTCGTCAGAATAAATCCCAAGAAGAACGTCGCGACACCAATCGTAAAGGCAAGAAACCTCGTAACGATAACCGTAGCGACAAAGCGAAGAAAACCGCAGAGCAAGCACCAGCGGTCGAACCACAAGACGACAGTAAAGCGGCGAAACCGCAAGCTGAAAAAGCGGATACTAAAGGTCAGAAGCCCAACGATCAGAAGGCGGAAAAAACCGAACAGGTTAAACAGCGCCGTCAACGTCGTAAGCTAAACCGTAGCGTGCGGATTAATAAAGACATCGTAGAGACACACGCGCCGGTCGAGACTGCCGCCGAGCCAGGCAAAGACTTGCATCAAGTCGGTGCCGAAGTCGCCCAACAAGCGAAACAGCAACCGGAAAACGGCAAAAAACAAGGCCAGCAGGACAAGCGTCGTAACCGTCGCTCACCTCGCCATCTTCGCGCCAGTGGCCAGCGTCGTCGTCGCCGTCCAATAGTGAAAAGCCCAATGCCGCTCACCACGGGCATGGCCTCACCGGAAATGGCAATGGGCAAAGTGTGGTCAGTAGAGCAACCGGTCAAGGTGAGGCAAGATCGCCGTCGCCAAGATAAACGCCAAACCCATCAACAGAGTGTGAGTGGTATTGTGAGTGGTGTGGCGCGTCCTGAAATGGCGATGGGTAAAGTCATTATCATGCAAAGCAAACCGGCTGACGCGGCCCCCGTCTCAACCCGCCCTGCATCTTCTGTAGGTACACCCGCGGCTGAACAGAAGCCTGCTGTGCAGCCTGCTGTGCAGCCTGAGGTGGAAGCCACACCGCAAGTGGCCGTTTCACCCACACCGGCCACGACACCGGAGCATGATCCGAACGTCGATTTAGTGACCGAGAAAGTGATTGAGCGCGAGGTGGCAATCAATGCACCGACCGCCACTATTCAATATCGCCGCGCAACATCACCGATGATGAAAGCGCCGGCACCGAATGAGACAGTCGATCACAGCCCTGTGGCTATCGCCGCGTTTAACGCGCCAAACGCAGACGCCAAAGCAGCAGGTAGTGCCTGCGCTCGTGCATCAGCGTATGCGCCTGCGACCAAGCCCCAGCACTAATCGCTAGGCTTAACGGCATTCTTCAAAGGCCTCGGCATATGCTGAGGCCTTTTTTTAGGTTTATTCCGCCAACGCAATACCTGTCACCCTACCCTCACTTGCAGCGATACATAGAAAAGTGCGTCAATCAACACGCTTCTATTGATACTTCCTTGTCAAAGCGAAAAAACGCAGTAACGTCGTAACAGGATGCGTTCCTCAAGCCTGATTATTCACGTTAACATTGACTCAGACAGGACGAGTGAACCCACAACCTTTATTAAAGTGCTGTAGGGAAAATGCTGTTTATTATGAAGAAGTTTCTCGCTGTCTACCCAATAGCGCCTTTCACCACCACCTAAATTAATTTCGCTTAGGCTCATTAGATTTAGATGGAGCACTTGGCGCTTTCGGGTAGAAACCGAACCCAGTCACCAGGCTATCGCGCAAACAGCACTGGAACGCGCCTGCCAGTTTGAGCTGAGCCTAACACAAACCGCCGATAATCCATTCGCGTATCCGCGTCAGTACGTCAAACCCGTCGATGGCGTTAAACAGGTGCGTCACTTTATTCCTCACCACAATGAAACCGGCTATTGGTGGCAAGGCGAGAATGCACGCTTGGGGTCACTGGCGACCTTTGCGTGTCATGCAACGCGCCATATTCAAGACGATGCGCTAAATGCTGCTCTCCACACCTTTAGCCAACGGGCGCTTAATTGGATCCTCGGTTTAAACCCATTTGACATCTGTATGCTCGATGGACATGGCCTCAACAACCCAGATTACCTACCGCACTTGGGCTTTTTAATGCCAAAGGGGGGATCTGCAATGGCATTACCGCAGGGATGGAGGATGAAACACAGATTGCATTCAACCCCGCGCCATATTGCGATGATATGGCGCAAAACTGGCGATGGGGCGAGCAGTGGTTGCCACATGCAAGCTGGTTTATGCTCGCCATCAGTGCGCAAACGCTGACTGGCAACGGCCACTCGAACAAGGAGAACCCGTGATGACTTACCGCCTCGATCTGAGTGTGATCAACGAGTATCCCAATGACACTCCGCCCCGTAGCCGAATGGGGTTAACCTTGCATAATCTCACCGACTGTCCCTTAGATCAGCTGCCTATTGCGGTACTGTTTGATCGCTTCATCAACGCCAAGACCCCGTCACAAGGCAGCATCGAGCAAGTTGGCAGCTATTGCGTCATTACACCGGAGCATCAAACACTCGATGCCAATCAGAGCTTATACATCGAGTTTGATGCCCACACGCCGCCATTACGGTTCCTTTGTGCGGGCTTTAAAGATGCACTGCTCTATGCCAATGGCGAGCAGTATTCAGTGATGCTCACTCCCATTAACTTGGCACATACTCACACCACACGCTCATCGATTCCAGATGTTCATCCCGCCGAGCACGCCATTATTCCGGTGCCTAAATCGGTGCGCCACCAGCCAGGATACTTTACGCTTTCACCCACAACACCGTTAATCGCAGTGGATCCACAGGCCCTGCCCGCCGCGCAGTGGCTAAGCAACGAATGGGTTCGCATGTACCCGCAAGCTGATATTGCACTCGACCCACGTCATCAAGATGCGGTCACTGGCGATCATGCTATTCTCTTACGGCCGCTACCCGACTCCGCGCTTCGGGATATCACACACCGCGATGAGGCCTATCAGCTCACCGTCACCGACCAAGGCGTGGTTATCCAAGCCTGTGCTGAGCGCGGGTTTATTCACGGCTGCGCGTCGCTGTTGCAACTTTGCCAAGAGCAAGACACACAGCTTCGGATACCGGCAATAAAAATCAGCGATGCACCACGCTTTGCTTACCGAGGATGATGCTCGATTGTGCGCGTCATTTTCATTCGGTGGACACGATAAAGCGACTGATTAACCAGTTGGCCTATTTTAAGTTCAATACCTTTCATTGGCATTTAACCGACGATGAAGGCTGGCGACTGGAAATTAAAGCCCTGCCTGAATTGACGCGCTATGGGAGTCAACGCGGCCCCAACACCCGCCTTGCTCCGCAGTTCAGTCACATTGCAGAACGTCACGAAGGCTATTATCGCCAAGAAGAAGTACGTGACGTGATTGAATACGCCGCAGCCCGTGGTATTACCGTCATTCCTGAAATTGATATTCCCGGCCACTGTCGCGCGGCAATCAAAGCGCTGCCTGATTGGCTACACGATGCCGACGACTGCTCGACTTACCGCAGCGTGCAGCACTACACCGATAACGTATTATCGCCAGCCCTCGATGGCACGTATCGATTTTTAGATACGGTATTAAATGAAGTCGCCGAGCTTTTCCCCGCCTCATGGGTCCATATTGGCGCCGATGAAGTCCCTGACGGGGTATGGACGGATAGCCCAATTTATCGGGACAGACGCATGAGCGGAGAAACGACCGCTTCGCTACAAATTTATCGGGACAGACGCATGAACGGAGAAACGACCGCTTCGCTACAGGGACAGATACTGACCTATGCTGAGCAAAAGCTTCGCGCCTTGGGCAAACGCATGGTTGGCTGGGAAGAAGTGCAGCACGGCGATAAAGTGAGCAAGAATACCGTGATCTATTCATGGCAAAGCGAAGACGCCGCACTGCATTGTGCGCAGCATGGTTTTGATGTGATTTTAACCCCGGGTCAGGCGACCTATCTCGATATGGTGCAAGATTATGCTGCCACCGAGCCCGGGCTCGACTGGGCGGGCGTCACACCATTAGAAAAAGCCTACCAATATGAACCGCTAGCAAGCCTCGCCAGTGATGACCCCGCTCGTGAGCATATGCTAGGCGTACAATGTGCACTCTGGAGTGAACTGATCACTAATCAGGACAGGCTCGATTATATGGTGTTTCCAAGGCTTACCGCCATTGCAGAAGCGGCCTGGAGCCACAGTGAGCGCCGTGACTGGCTCGATTATCTGGCCAGACTCAAAGCGCAGTTACCGCGTTTAGACAAGTTCGGTATTCAATACCGTTCCCCTTGGGCATCGAACAAGTAGGCCGAATTCGCCCACCTGGCAGTGCTCCTGCGCTGCCAGCTCTTTGCGCTCGCATCCCATCTGTTTATAATGCCCAGCCATTGTTGTCAGTCTGAGAGTGTTTTCGGCATGCTACGCCAAGAAATTAATACCCTACTCACCCCTATTCATGGTTTTCTGCACTGTCAAACCCCCGACAGTTGGATTGACGCGGCCATTCAGCCTGACAATCAATCGATTCTTTTGCGCGATCACGCAAACTGCGAATTAAAAGCCAGCCAAACCGCGATGTGGCTGATCCGTAAATATGCAGTCGACGCGGCGAGTGGCGAGCAACTGCTGGCATGGGCCAAACCCTATGAAGACTTTGTTTATCGCCGCATTCGCGATGGGATCTTCCACGCGCGCAAAAACGGCCTCAGCGCGCCTTTAACCCCTAAAGCCGGCTTTGCCCACGGCCAAGCTTGATTGATAAAATGGTCCGGTTAATCAAAGAAGAGTTTCATCATTTTGAGCAAGTGATTGAAATCATGGACGCACGCGGTATTCCTTATCAACCGTTAGAAGCAGGTCGCTACGCCAAAGGATTAATGCGCGCGGCACGCACTCACGAGCCGGCAACCTTGGTCGATAAACTGATTATTGGCGCCTACATTGAAGCACGTTCCTGCGAGCGCTTTGCCAAAGTCGCCCCACACCTCGATGATGAACTACAAAAGTTCTACATCTCGCTACTGCGCTCGGAAGCACGCCATTATCAAGATTACCTGACGCTCGCAGAAACCATCGCCGGCGAAGACATTCGCGACCGTATCCAAACCATCGGCGAGCGCGAAGCCGAGTTGATCCAAGCGCCCGACAGCCAATTCCGCTTTCACAGCGGCGCCCCTGTCTAACTTCTTATGGCCGCTTCTCTTTGTGGGGACAGGCACTTTTATTCAACGTGATTTCCTACAGGGATTTCCTGGGATTTCCTGCGGGGACAGGATTTCCTGCGGGGACAGACACCTTGGATTTCCTGCGGGGACAGACACCTTTACACCTGTCCCTACTAAGTCTCCTTTCCAGGGACAGGCACTTTTAGTTTTCGCCGGATACAAACACCTCTTGGTGACTGTCCTGGTAGTTTGTTCTGGTAGTTTGCTTTATTGCACGCCTGTCCCCGTTGTTTACTGTTGTTTTCCCGTTATTTACTAATCGTACTAATCGGGACAGACGCCTTTAGTAACTAACCAATCTCACAGTTACAGTATTTCTTGTACTGTCACGAAAAACCAGGCCAGAAAAGATGATAACTGTTCATTTATACAGTACCTTTTACATACACCCATCTACCAAAAGGGACTGACGATGACCAAAGCTCGCGCATCTTTAGTGAACCTATCAGCCACACCCTATTATCATTGCGTCTCACGCTGCGTGCGCCGCTCTTTCCTGTGTGGCTATGACGCTCAATCGCAAAAAAGCTATGAGCATCGTCGCGCATGGATAGAAACGCGTTTACTTACACTAGCCAAAGCTTTTTGCATCGATATCTGCGCTTACGCCATTATGAGCAATCATTATCACGTTGTCCTACATATCAATGCAAAAGCCGCCCAATCCCTGACAAATACCGACGTTATCGACCGCTGGCTAGCCTTTCACCAGGCTCCAGTACTCATCCAACGTTTTCGTCAGGGAGAATCTCTCTCCAAATCGGAGTACAAAGCGTGCTGTCGGATCATTGAGAGCTGGCGCGAGCGTTTGATGTCTGTCAGTTGGTTTATGAAGCTGCTCAATCAATATATTTCAGCGCAAGCGAACCGAGAAGATCAATGCACGGGGCATTTTTGGGAAGGACGCTTTAAAAGTCAGGCCTTGTTGGATGACAAAGCTCTTGCTGCGGCAATGGCCTATGTCGATTTAAACCCCGTGAGAGCAGGTATTACCAAACAGCCCAAGCATTCGAATTACACATCGATAAAAAAGCGCGTTGAATCACTCGAGCAAAATAAAGCGACCCCAGCAGGCTTATTCGCCTTTGCAGGAAACCCGAGGAAATCTATGCCCGACGGCATTCCGTTTCGGCTAATGGACTATTTAGCACTTGTTGAATGGACCTGCCACAAGAGACAAGACGCGGGCTCAAATCAGCGGCCTCCCCTACTCACACAGTTGAATATGTCGAGTGAAACCTGGCTGACCACATGCGCTCATTTAGAGTGCGGAAATGTTGTGGGCTCACTGTCGAGTATCCAAGCCGTATTACCGACACTGGGCCTAAAACGCATGACAGGCGTCATGATCCCAAATCGTTGAGGCTAGCACTAAAACACGCATCAATGCGTAAAGGAATCGTCATACTAGCCCGAAAATCTACCCTACCCAATAAGCCAGCACCATTATAAACACGAACAAAATACCTACCGCTTTTAAGAGCGGCTTTAGCCCTTTGGACCCACCTTTTGGGGACTGATTACAACATCCCATATTACCTCCTCATCGTTATTTCCCCAGGATAAACCCTCCAGTTACAGGAAGGTAAAGGCATGTTCGGATTTTAAAGAGGTAAGATTTCATTAGAGATTTTACTAGGACAGGCATCTTAACAACGGCTTGCTGGTTACTAGTGGTGACTGTCCCGGATAAAGCGACTGTCTCGGATAAAGCGGATAAAGCGAAAAGTGTCTGTCCCACCAAAAGAAAAAAGACAAAACTCGTTTTTGAGATTAATTTTTTGTACGCTTAAACAATTAATTAATCACAACCTAGGCCAAGAACATGGAACTTCCACCGTCTGCGCAAGCGCTCCTTGAGGCTATCCAACACTACACGCCCATCACTGATATCAGCGCAGATCAACGTCAGTTGATAAATGGTTCACCAGAGTCTTTTATTACCGCGATACCGATTGGTCTATCGTTATCAAAGACATTCGACCAACGTCAAGAAGAGCTTTTTGTCGATTACTTTTCACAAATGGCCGATGACCTGCGTATTCATTCGCGTCGTCATGACATCACTGAAATCATCGATATCGCGAATAAAATCCTCACTCAAGCACTTGAGCTAGACGACGATCACATTAACCTAGTACTCGCCAGCGAAATCATCAAATGCATGAAACACCTTAAACTGCATGTTGACGATGCGATCATTATGAAAGTGCGTGAACGCAGTCGGCAGAAGATCACTGAGCAACAAGAATACTTGGCACAAGACCCTGAAAAGGTTACCGAGAATCTTGTCGCTGACCTCAATAAATTTGGCGTCGACACCGGGCTTGCTTTTTGTCAATTCGTCAGTGGTGAACTTGTCTTTCTCACCAAGCAGGAAATTCAAGGATTGCTCACAATGATGAGCCGTCAACCTTGGTCAATTGATGCACTTTTGCTTTTGAGCCTCAATCCCGAGCCTAAAGTCGCCGACAGCGCAGCGAGTATACTCAGCAACCTTCCAGAAAAAAGATGGAAGTCCCTTGGTCAACGCCAATATCTAACCCTAATCCAGCGCTTTGGTCACGATAGCGTAAAAATCCACCTGTCAGCATGGCAAAAATCAGCCATGCAATACAGCAAACAAGCAGAACAACATCAAGTGACCGAGCTTTACCTGTCCTATCCAGACGGCAACCATGCCATACTATTTAACGGACTGCTCATCGACCCAACAACTAAAAATGCACACGTATTCGGTGGCGTTTTTCGCTTAGGTTTCGGTTTAGTGGATAGCTATTTTGATACCAATCCCGTCGACACTGTGCAATATAAAAAAATGACCGCAGAAATGGACACCGCTGTCGACGTCGTTCAATGCCATCCCAATATCTTGCGACACATACTTTGTTGGGCCCTGGACGAACAGCATGAGGTCCTCGATCCTGACACGCTACATATGTTGGCGCTTCTCCCGTCCCAATGGACCGAGCCGCAACCGTTCTCATTAGATAAACTCGCCTCCACGTGTGACTTCCCAGGAGAACATCCGGACGCGATAGCGCGAGGACATCGATCCAGCAAACTGTTAGTCAATACCCCATTGATAGAGACATGGACGATCGCTGAATCGATCGACCCAACGCTAGATACCATACCGCAAAGTMCGGAACCGCCATTATCCTCGACCGACACCTGAACCCTATAATCAAAGCACTCGCGTTGAGTGCTGATCACGCATTACAGCAAGCAAGACAGCACACCGTTTTCACCGAGCAAACTATTTATATTTGCCGCGGCGTATGCGTTGCAAGCACCTGATCGTATGAGAAAACCTTTCCGCTTTTCGACCAGCTCGCAGAGCTGAGTATGCAACAGCAAGCGGAATATCATCCGGTGGCACACGGCCCCCAGGAAATAGAACGTCCCCAAGGCATCGTACTGCACATTGAGCTTGATAATAGCCGTCCAAAAATCTGGCGCCGTTTTACCATTTCAAACGCCTTACCTTTTATCGCGCTACACGATTGCATTCAAGCCATTATGGGTTGGGAGCACCAACATCTTGCCATGTTTATCACACCCTTTGGTCATATTGACCTTGACGATGAATCCGACACTCAAGCAGCGTATTTACCCATTGGGGCAGCACTGCAAGAGCCCGGAGACACCATCGCGTATGTGTATGATTTTGGTGATAACTGGCACCACACCATCACCCTTGAGAAACTGAATACCCGCAATTGCACGCAGCCTAAAGTCACGGCAGGTAATGGAGCCTGTCCGCCAGAAGATTGCGGCGGTATAGACAGATACAAACACCTACTCAGGCTCTCAAAACGCGCACCACTCAGCGACGATGAGCAAGAGATCCTGGACCTCTTCAACATGCAGGATTGGGACGCAAAACACTTTGATAAAAACGAAGTGAATCAGAGATTAAAAGAAGAAGTGCCACCTATTTTCGACTAGCTACATCGTGGGACAGGCACTTTAGAGGGTACATCTTGGGACAGGCACTTTTTAACTTTTGGTGCCTGTCCCACCAATGTTAAATGTTCTGACAAAAGTGCCTGTCCCGCCAATGTTTTCTAATACGCTGTACTCAGAAATCTGTACTCTGTATCCTAATACTGACAAACATCTATCAAGGACAACAACGATGTGGTATCTCATTTATTCGCAAGACGTCGAGAACAGCCTACCGCTACGCAAGCAAGCGCGTGACGCACACCTTGAACGCTTACACCAACTGGAAAAAGAAAACCGCTTGATGATTGCCGGGCCAAATCCTGCTGTTGATAGTGAGGAGCCAGGCGAAGCTGGGTTTACGGGCTCGACCGTTATTGCCTGGTTTGAGTCACTATCAGCCGCAAAGGCATGGGCCGACAAAGACCCTTATGTAGCCGCCGGCGTTTATGCTGAAGTGACCGTAAAACCGTTCAAAAAAGTGCTTCCGCAGGATCCAGCCTAATGCGATATGTAAAAATACTGATGATGGCCTGCCTGGGGCTAGTACTCAGTGCATGTAGCAGCACCCAGCATGACCAAGCCGCAGAAGCCGCAATCCAACGTGCAGACATGATTGCACAGCTACTGCCGATGGATATTGAAGGCTACTCACTGGTTCGCGCTCGTGCGCAAGATGCCGTCATCGAGCTGACGCTTTTGGAGAAGAATGCCAAAAAAGCACCAGGAGAGCTCTTTTCCGGTTTAAAACGTCGTTATTGCCAAGATAGCGACATACGCAGTATGTTAGACAGTGGTATCAGCTATACCATTTTGGTTCGCGATACCCGCGGCCGACAAATCCTCAATAACGCTATCAATGCACCCAGCTGTGCTAGCTAATTAAGCACCAAGGCTGCTCCCACTCTACCGGTAAGGCTGGCCACAACTCGCCTTGGCTCGGGGGCAGCACATAGCTGTAGAGCTTGGCTGGCTGATCATCGGCAAAACGACACGTAAATTGCAGCCCATAAGCGTGTAAGTAGCCACGATCGGCAGGCTCGCCGCCATAGTAATCATCACCGATAAGCGGTGAGCCAATACTTTTCATCGCCACGCGAATTTGATGGGTTTTACCCGTGTAAGGCCGACAGAGAAAAAATCGCTGCCCCTCACCGCCTGCAATAGAGATAAAACGCGTCCTAGCAGGGCTATCTTTGCTGGCAAGCAACTTCCAACTGCCTCGCCGACCTTTACCCATATCGCCGACAATCAATCCCTGTTTCTTACGCGACTTTTTCGCACTTAATGCCAAATAGCACTTTTCTATCTCGCGTGACGCGAACAATCCTGAGAGGACAGACGCCGCATGAGAAGAGGTTGCCAGCAGCAGCAAGCCCGACGTCATCTTATCTAAACGATGCACAAGGTAGACCTTCTCAACCCCAATATACGCCGCGACCGCAGGTAACAGTGCCGCTTCATCGGCCTCTTTCTGCACGCTAACGCCGTGGTGCTTATTGATCACCACAAAGTGTTGGTTTTGGTCGACAATTGAAAACATAACGAAGGGATTTACCGGTTGGTCATTGAGGACAGGCATCATAACGGCTTCCCCCTCAGCCCGCTAGAGCAATCATAAAAGTGCCTGTCCCGTTAGTTCCCGTTAGCTTAAAGTGTCTGTCCCCGATAGTCCCTAAAAGTGCCTGTCCCCAGTAGTTTGCCAAAAAGTGTCTGTCCCCGGTAGCTTAAAAGTGCCTGTCCCGTTAGTTGTCCCGTTAGTTGTCGTTAGCTTAAAGTGTCTGTCCCCGATAGTCCCTAAAAGTGCCTGTCCCCAGTAGTTTGCCAAAAAGTGCCTGTCCCCGGTAGCCGGTAGCTTAACTTAAACCCGCTTCACGCTCTCGCGCACCACCAGCGTTGGCTCGAGCTGCACCGTTTGGCTTTCACTGTAAGGGGCATCAAGTTTACTAAGAAGCGTTTCGACCGCTGCTTGACCGAGACGATATTTGGGCTGGTGAATGGTAGTCAGGGAAGGCGAGATAAATTTAGCCAAGTGAATATCATCATATCCAATAATAGAGAGATCATCGGGTACGCAAATCCCTAGCGCGTTAGCAGCATTGATCGCGCCCATCGCCATCATGTCATTGCCTGCAAAAATGGCGGTGGGTAAGGATCCACACTCAGCAATCGCCTGCAAACCTTGATAGCCGCCTTCACACTCAAAGTCCGCTTCCACCATCCAATGTGGATTTTCAGTAAGTCCAGCATCGCGCAGCGCATCTTTAAAGCCTTGAAAACGCATTTGCGCTTGATACCTAACAAGAGGCCCACTGATGCAGCCAATCTGGCGGTGACCACAATCAATCAAGTGCTGGGTCGCTAAATAGCCGCCTTGATAGGAATTGTCTTGGATTTTATCGCAGGCAAAATCAATCGGTCCCCAATCCATCACCACCACAGGAATATCCGGATAACGATCAAAGCCTTCAATCCGCTCCCCTTCCATGGTGGAGCACATCAAAATCAAGCCATCGACCCGCTTTTGCAGCAGCGTATCAATCGAGGCACGCATACGTTCAGCATCACCTTCCGTGTTGCACAGAATCAAACTGTAGCCATTGTGGTAACAGCTGCGCTCGACGCCTTTTACCACTTCGCCAAAAAACGGGTTAGTGGAGGTTGTCACCAGCATGCCAAACGTTTTAGTACGATTGACTTTCAAACTGCGCGCCAATGCCGAGGGGGCATAGTAGTTGAGCTCTTTCGCGGCTTGGTTAACCTTCTCAGCAATCGTCTCACTGACATAGCGGGTGTTGTTAATCACATGACTGACCGTCGACGTCGACACGCCCGCCCGTTTGGCAATATCTTTCATGGTCGCCATTTATCGCACTCCGCTGCCAAGGTTAAAATGAAGATTAGGCATCTTGATGGGCTAAAAACGCATCGATATCCACGCGCGAGGGAATCGACGTTTGTGCGCCACGCTGAGTGACGGATAAAGCGGCCGCGGCATGCGCAAACCGAATCGCCTGATCAAGTGTCTGTCCCTCTATCAATCCAGTGACGAGTGCGCCATTAAAGGTATCGCCAGCGGCGGTGGTATCCACAGCATCGACAACAAAACCCGGGATTAATCTCCCTTCCTTTCGCGCTTTGTCACTCAGCCACACGCCCTGTTTACCCATGGTGATCAGCACCGTCTCAATCCCTTTTTGGTGCAGCACATTTGATGCCGCTTGCGCACTCTCAGAATCTGTCACCGCAATACCCGTCAGACTTTGTGCTTCTGTTTCATTCGGCGTGATAATGTCGACCGCCGCCAAGAGCGCATTGCTCAAAGAAGCCGCAGGGGCCGGATTAAGCACCACTTGGTATTTGACGCTTTGGCATGAAAAGCCGCTTTCTCAATGCCGCACATCGGCGTTTCTAACTGCATCAGTAAATAGTCAGCCTCGGCTATTTTATCGAGATCGGCGGTAATGGCCTCCGCTGTCAGCGCCGCAGTGGCCTCCGCCGAAAACGCGATACTGTTCTCACCTTGATCAGTGACTTGAATCATCGCAATCCCGGTCGGCGTATTCGCCTGTACCTTCATCGCACTGACATCCATCCCCTCTTGCGCATAACACTGACGAATCTGCTGGCCAAAGGCATCGTCCCCCACACTGGCAATAAAGGCAACATCCGCACCGCAACGCACCGCCGCCACCGCTTGATTTGCGCCTTTGCCACCCGCAATCACCGCATAATCTCGACCGTGTAATGTCTCTCCAGGACGCGGAAAACTGGAGACGCGTAAAACATGATCGGCATTAACACTGCCGAGCACAACTAATGGACTCATTACCCTTCCTTACCATTCAATCAATCGCGCACCGTCCAACACACTGGGCCAGACGGTGCTTATTATTGTATCTTCCCGTGCGACCCTTATTCAGCGATCGTTTCTTGACTGATCACTTTAAGCGGTACCGGAATATAGCTGTCGACTGACTCGCCTTTCAGCACTTTATCCGCCGTTTCAACACCGAGCTCACCAATCATACCCGGCTGCTGAGCGATAGTCGCTGCCAAGTGGCCACGTTCTACCGCGCAATGCCATCTTTAGTGCCATCAAAGCCCACAATGGTGACATCTTTGCCTGATGCCTGCACCGCACGCAACGCGCCAAACGCCATTTCATCGTTTTGTGCAAACACCGCCTGCACCTCTGGATACGCAGCAAGCAAGTTCTCCATCACATTCAGACCTTTGGTGCGGTCAAAATCCGCTGGCTGACTGGCCAGTAACTCTACATCCGTACCTTCAATCGCATCCATAAAGCCTTCACCCCGCTCACGCGCTGCCGACGTACCGGCAATGCCCTCAAGCTGGATCACTTTGGCACGCTCACCGACTTTACCCATGATAAATTCCGCCGCTATTTTACTGCCTTGCGCGTTATCAGAGGCAATATGGCTCACCACCTCCCCACGGCTGGCGCCACGGTCTAGCGTAATCACCGGAATGTCAGCGCGATTAGCAATACGAATTGCATTCGAGACTGCACCCGAATCCGTGGGATTAATCAAGATGGCTTTCACACCACGAATGGTTAAATCCTCCACGTTCGACAGCTCTTTACTGGCGTCGTTTTGCGAATCGAGCACCAATAGCTCATAGCCAAGATCTTCCGCTTTCTGCTCCGCGCCCTCTTTCATGGTGACAAAAAATGGGTTGTTTAAGGTTGAGACCACGATCGCCATTCTATCTTCCGCCTGCGCACTGATGCTAAGCGTTGACGACAAAAGCGCGGTGGTAATCAAAGTAGTCAGTTTTTTCATGCTTTCAGTCCTTTTGTGTTTGTAGGGTATTGTTTTTTCTTGCTAATTAAACAGAAATAAAAGTGCCTGTCCCGCTAGCTTAAAGAGAATTAAAAGTGTCTGTCCCGCTAACTTACTAAAGTTCCTAGGGCCTAGGATCCTAGGCACTGCTTCCTGCTCTTCCCCGTACTCCGTAAGCGAAGCGCTCTGTATTCAGGATCCCGAATACAGATGACGGAATACAGAGTACAGAGAGAGCAAGAGCCCCAATGCAAGCACAATCTGCTCTATCTAGTCTCTAGTCTCTAGTCTCTAGTTTCTAGTTTCTAGAAGAGAAGCGTCTCGGCTCTTTCCCGTATTCCGTAAGCGAAGCGCTCCGTATTCCCATTCCCGAATGCCAACTTAAAGTGTCTGTCCCGACAAGCTACGAATGCCAACTTAAAGTGCCTGTCCCGCTAACTTAAAGTGTCTGTCCCGACAAGCTAAAGTGCCTGTCCCAACAAGCTTTGCCAAAGTGCCTGTCCCAACAAGCTATTTGTTTTTGTTATCCACCAGCACGGCGAGCAAAATCACCACTGCTTTGGCAATCATTTGGTAGTAAGACGACACGTCCAGCAGGTTAAGGGCGTTGTTCAAAAAGCCGATAATCAGCGCACCTATCAGCGTGCCCATAATCTTGCCTTTACCGCCCATGAGGCTGGTGCCGCCCAGTACCACCGCCGCAATCGCGTCAAGCTCATAGCCAGTGCCAGCAGTCGGTTGGCCAGAGGACAGACGTGAAGTAACGATGATCCCCGCCAGCGCGGCAAGCATGCCGCAAAGGCTGTAAACACCGATTTTAATCCGATCGACATTGATGCCAGACAGACGCGCCGCTGACTCGTTGCCACCGAGTGCATAGATATAACGGCCAAAGCGGGTATGATTAAGCAAGTACCAGGCACCGATAAAGACGATGGCCATCAGCCACACGGGCACGGGAAGTACCCAACTGAAAATAACCCGGTACCCAAACCCCAATGCAAAGGCGTCGGCCGTTTCAGTAAAGCCCGCGGAAATAGGCGACCATCGG
>AQOF01000047.1 GCA_000565345.1 Salinivibrio costicola subsp. costicola ATCC 33508 = LMG 11651
TATTCACCGCCACAGGCACCACCTTTTCACTTATCTCAGCAAGTGGTGCGGGGTGGCCGCCCCAACGCAAAGACTTGCTGAATGGATGGTTTGTCGAGCAATGCGCGGCAAAAAGCTTCACCAATCGCGCCACCTGCACCGACAACCGCCACGCGCTGCATGGAATCACTGTTCATTCTCTTGGCTCCTCCAAACAAAAAGAGATGCAAACTGCATCTCTTTAGTTAGGGATGAGGCGATCTTGTCGATCACCGTGCGTTAAAACTATAGCTTACGTAACACAACCATGAGGTATAGCCCCCCTATCAACGAAGCAATGATCCCAGCCGGCATTTCTTGCGGATACAACCATTGTCGTCCGAGCCAATCGGCAAACAGCATCAATCCCATGCCAATCAACCCGGCGGTGATCATGTGCGCGCGGGCATTTTTCGCACCCCAACTGCGCGCAATATGCGGAGCCATCAAGCCGACAAAACTAAGCGGCCCTACCACCAAGGTGGCACTGACGGTCATGACCGCGACGAGGGCCAGCAACAGCATGCGGGCACGCCCTACCTTTACCCCTAGCGATTGAGCCGTTTCGCCACCGAGCGGCAAAATATCGAGCCACCGCTGACACATCAATCCCAGTGCCACCAGCACCGCCGCAACCAAGGCCAATGTAGTCACTGTGCTATCGGTCACATAATAGGTTGAGCCTGAAATCCAAGCGAGGACTTGATACGCGCGAGGATCGCCGCCCGCCATCAAGAAGCTCTGTACCGCTTGCATCAGTGCGGCAATGGCTACGCCAGTGAGCAACACCTTTTCTGGCTGGAAGCCGGTTTTGTGATTGAGTAGTACAATCAACGCCAAGGTTGCGCCGGCACCGATTAATCCGCCGACATACAAACTCAGCATAGACGCGCCCATGCCCGCAAAAATGGTGACAATCAGCCCCAGCGCCGTGCCGGCACTGATCCCCATCACCTCAGGCTCGCCATCGGGTTGGCACTTAAACGCTGAAGCACGGCACCGGCAACAGCAAGCACACCACCCGCCAATGCCGCGGCCAGCAACCGTGGCAAGCGCCACTCCAACAAGGACCAATCGCCGCTGAGCGCCAGCCACTGCCAACCCTCACTTTGACGCGATACGGTGGCAAAAATCACCACACCTAACACCAGTAACATCAGCGTTCGGCCTAGTGGCCAATCCTGACGTGGTGCAGGCGTCCCGGCATGCATTTGTTGGCGTTGACGATTCCCCAGTGACACCCGTGGCAACAACCATAAAAGAAGAGGTGCCCCTAACGCTGCCGTCGCCGCCCCCGTGGGGACCATCATTGCCCGACGGCCGGGTAATAGCTGGACAGCCAAATCAGTGGCTGCCAACATCAATGCGCCTAAAATCATCGCCAAGCTCAAACGGGTGATAAGCTTGCGTGCGCCGCATAAACGCGCAATCGCGGGCGCGGCGAGACCGACAAAGCCAATCACACCAATCAAGCTAACCACCCACGCGGTCAGAAGCACCGATAGCCCTAGAGCAATCACGCGGATTTTCGCCAGTGATACGCCCAAGCTTTTCGCCCCTTCATCCGAAAGACTCAGGACGTTGAGCGGCTTCAACAAGGCAAGGATCAACACGACCGCCAGCCCAATACGTGGCAGTAAGGCTTGCACACTGTGCCAATCGGTTTGCACCATCGAGCCCGCGCCCCACACCATCATGCCGTGTAGCGCTTCTTGATTCATCAACAGCAGCACGGTGCTGAGCGCGCCGCAGTAAAGGTTTAAAATCAAACCCGCGATCACCACTACGGTGGGCGATAAGCCGCGTCGCCATGCCAGCGCAAACACCACCAGCATGGTCAGTACCCCGCCAGACATCGCCACCATCGCGCTCGACCAAGTCAGTAGCCAAGGGCATAAAGCGTTGCTAGCATCAGCGCCAAGCTGGCGCCATTCGCCACCCCCAGCGTCGACGGCGAAGCTAGTGGGTTACGTAACACCTGTTGCATCAAGGTACCGGCCAGTCCCAAACATGCGCCAGCCAGTAATGCGGTGACCAAACGCGGCCACCAGGTTAAATGCATCACCACCCCAATCGACGCGCTGTCATCCAGCGACCATAGAGAATCCCAGAGCATGGACGCGTTTACATTCCACTGCCCCAACTGAGTGGTTGCGAGGCCCAACAGTGCCGTCAGTAACGCCAAAGGTACCCATAATAGTTTCAGTTTCATGACTGCCCCCCTTGTTCAGGGTCGGTCAATGCCACGGTCACAAGGCGGGCAAAACGTAACGCTGATGGAATCGCCCCAAAGCTCCATACCGGATCAATCATCAATGGCGTACGCCCCGTACGTTTAACCAAATATTGCCAAAACATATTGGTCTTAAGGGTTTGCTCCACACCCGCGGGGAGCGGGCGCACAATCACCAGCTGCGCATCAAGGTCTAGCAGCTCGCGGGTGGAAACCATGCTAAACCCCCAACTGTTGGTGGTGTTTTGCCACGCATTGCTGAGCCCCAATTCACTGATGGCGGCGTGATACAAGCTGTTGGTCCCAAACACCCGCACATGGTTGGGGTCTAGGAACTGGATCATCAGCAGCGGGGGCTGTTCACCGGGAATCGTATCGCGCAAGCTCGCCAATTGCTGTTTCGCATTGGCAATCAGGGTTTCACCGGCCTCCCGACGGTTAGCTTCGCGCGCAATTTTCCGCGTCACGGTTTTTAACGACGTCCAGCTTAGGCCACTTTCATACAGAGGAATCGAGCTGACCGGCGCAATAGTGCTCAGCTTGGGCGTCATCGCCTTAAAAATGGGCGAAATCAGAATTTTATCGGGGTGAAGCTCAGCCAAACGCTCCATATTCGGCTGGGTGCGAAGCCCAATATCGACGGTTTTTTCTGGAATGGGCGGGGCTTTCACCCACGAATTGTAATCCGCCTTTTGCGCGACCGCGACGGGCGTCACCCCCAAGGCCAATAAGGTTTCAGTTTGGGTCCAATCCAGCGAGAGAATACGAGGCGACGCGCTGACGCTCGCTGACATCATGGCCGCGGTCAGCCAGACCATAAGCGTCAGAAAAGAGGACTTGATCATACTGGCGATAACTCCCCCGGCATAGCGACCGCATAGCCGGCGGCATGATCGGCAATCGGCATTTCAATACCATAAATCGATTTGAGGGCCGACTCTTGAAACACATCACTAACCGCACCTTGAGTCAGGACTTGCCCGCTGTGCAAGGCGACAATCTCATCACAAAAACGCGCCGCCATATTAATATCGTGCACCACGATAATGATGGACTTATCCAGCTCTCGGCTGAGTTTTCGCACCAAGGTCATCACTTCAACTTGGTGGGCTACATCTAGTGCAGATAGCGGCTCATCGAGCAGTAAGTAACGCGTTTGCTGTGCCAGCAGCATCGCAATCCATAGCCGTTGGCGCTCGCCGCCCGATAAGGTATCGACCAAGCGCTCGGCATAATCTTGGGTACCGGTGAGCGCCATTGCCTCGTTGATCGCTTGGTGATCGGCTTTGGTCAACCGCCCCAGCAAGCCATGCCAAGGATAGCGACCAAAACTGACCAACTCATACCCAGTTAAGTTATCTGTTGCCGGTAAATGCTGTGGCAAATACGCCACCTCGCGCGCAAACGCTTTTTCTGACCATTTCGACAAGGGCTTTTGGTCTAATGCGATCTGTCCGCTGCTGGTTGCCTGTTGCTGCGCTAACAGCTTTATCAACGTCGATTTGCCCGAACCATTGTGGCCGACCAACGCACAGATTTTTCCTGGCGTAAACGACAAGCTCACCTTATCAAGCAACACTTTTCCGTTGACGGCAAACGCAACGTCCTTTGCCTCTAACATATCCCGATCCTACTGCTTAAGTACAAGCGCGGGATGCGCCTGTCAGTTAATTCTACAGTTGGTAATTTTCCGATGCCTAAAAAGCAAATGCAAACCATTTTGATTTCGCTTTGTGCGCTTAGCGCTTGTTAATCAGAGAAATTAGACCTCAACCACGTCACCATCAGGGATCCAAACACCATTCAGCCTCGTATCACCGAAAGTGAATAGAAGATTGTTGTTACTACTGTCGAGAGCCCTATGTCCCCGCCGATCAGCCTTGTGTGGTTAAAACGCGATTTACGCCTGCGGGATCATGCCCCTTTACAAGCTGCCATTGCAGCGGGGCGTCCCTTAGTGATCCTGTACCTGTTTGAGCCACTGCTGCTTAACGATCCGCACCATAGCGAGCGCCATTGGCGGTTTGTCTGGCAATCGCTTTGCGATCTTAATCAGCAGCTGGCGCCGCTTGGCGGGCAGGTCACCATTTGCCAAGGTGAAGCACTTGCCGTTTTCGACGCCATCCACCAGCAACGGGCCATTGGCGCGGTGTATAGCCATCAAGAAATTGGCGTCGACGCGACGTTTTCTCGCGATAAAGCGGTGGCGAAATGGCTGGCAAGCCATCAGATCCCTTGGCATGAATTTCCCACTGGGGCGGTGATCCGCGGCGCGAAAGATCGGGTTGATTGGGACGCAGAATGGCAAAAGGTGATGCGCGCCCCTCTTGCCGATCCGGATTGGCAGCAAGCGCGCTGGCTAGACACATCACTTACGCTACCCGCGCTCGAACACCACAAGTGGGATTCTCCCGCGCCACGCTTTCAGCCCGGCGGGCCGAGTTGGGCGTGATAAAACCTTGCAGTCTTTTTTCCGCGAGCGTGGGCAAACTTATCAGCGCCACATCTCTAAACCGCTCGCCAGCCGCAAAAGCTGTACCCGACTGTCACCCTATCTTGCTTGGGGTAACATCAGCGTGCGCGAGATGTATCAAATTACCCTCCTCCATTGGCAGAAAAAGGGTTGGCGGCGTGCGCTGGTCGCTATGGTGTCGCGTTTGCATTGGCACTGTCATTTTATGCAGAAATTTGAAAGCGAGCACCACATGGAGCATCGCCCCGTCAATCGAGGCTACTTACATTTTGAGTACGCGAACGGTCCGCAGAGCGATGCGCACCTGCTCGCATGGCAACAAGGCCATACTGGTTATCCGCTCGTCGATGCCTGTATGCGGTGCCTACACGCCACCGGCTATACCAACTTTCGGATGCGGGCGATGCTGGTCAGTTTTTTAACCCACCACCTACTGATTGACTGGCGGCGTGGTGTGCATCATTTGGCGCAGCTATTTCTCGATTTTGAGCCCGGCATTCACTACCCCCAGTTTCAAATGCAGGCTGGCGTGACAGGCGCCAATACCCTGCGCATTTATAACCCAGTGAAACAATCGCAGGAGCAAGATCCGGAAGGGGCATTTATTCGTGAATGGTTACCCGAGCTTTCTCCCTTGCCCGACAGTTTGATCCACACCCCGTGGCAAATGACCGACATGGAAGCGATGATGTACGGCGTGGTGCTTGGCGAAGATTACCCGAAAGCCATTGTCGATATAGAACAAACCGGCAAACGTGCGCGTGATATTTTATGGTCGTTTCGTCAACAGGATGCGGTTCGTATCGAAAAAGCACGGATACTCGCCACCCATGTGCGTCCAAACAGCCCTGAGCGAACAAATAGCCCTGAGCACGCGGATAACGGCCAGACAAAACGACGTTCACGTGCCACGCAGTCTCCTGGAGGTAACCACGATGGCGCATAAAAAGCCGCATCTTCCCACCAAGGCATGTTTGACGTGCGAACGCCCCTTTACGTGGCGTAAAAAGTGGGCGCGCTGTTGGGACGAAGTTAGGTATTGCTCTGACCGTTGCCGCCGGGAAGGTCGTCGCCATGCGCGAGCGGCGACGCACTGAACGCATCTAAAAGCGAATTCAATTTCGGATGTACCCACTGACGTTTAATCGATACCGCATAAAACGGCTCATACACACTCGGCAGTAAGGCGTAGCGGGTGAGCATACCGCTATCTAGCTCATCGCGAACCACCACTTCGGGCATTACCGCTAACGCATCATTGTCTCGGGTTAATAGGCGCAGCATCGCCATATCATTGGCTTCTGCCATGATGTAAGGCTTGAGTTGATACTGCGCAGAGATGGCATCGAACCCCGAGCGAATCGGGTTATCACCATAAGGCAACACCCACGCTTGGTGCTGGTAGCTGGCGTCTAAGGTGGGCGATAAGACTTTACCCGGCCAACCAATCACGGCGACCGGCTGGCGTGCCAGTTGCTGATACTGCCAAATCTGTTTATTGGTGCCACGCACCGCAATATTGGTCAGTGCTAAATCCAGCTGGTGATCAGACAGCGCATGGAGCAAGCCGGTTTGATCCATCGACTGCAACACATAACGGCACTCCCGTTGATTCACCAACGGCTGAATAAACTGCTCGATAAAGTTCCGCGACATGGTCGATAAGGTGCCAATGCGAATCGTGGCACTGGACAGCGCCCCGCCACTGGATAACAACTGCTCAAGCTCTTCCCCTTGGCGAAATATTTCTTCGGCATAGTTCATCGCTTGATAGCCACTTTCGGTCAACGTCAATGTACGACCTTGCCGCTCAAACAATTGCACCTGCATCGCCTGCTCAAGCTGCTTGATTTGTGACGATAGCGCCGACTGCGAAATATGCAGGTTACGGGCGGTCTGGGTCAGGTTGCCATGGCGTGCCACCTGCCAAAAATAATACAAATGATGGTAGTTAAGTCGGCTCATCGTTCTCTAAAACAGAATGAAAAGTAATTTATTATGTATTTTACTTAATTGTAGTAAGTTTTCACAATGGTTCGCATAACTATTGCTGTGAGGTAAGTCATGTTATCCCTATTTCTCGTCACGCCGCTCAAACTGGTGCTGCTGGCACTGGTTGCGCTTCTTGGCGGTGTTATCTGGCGATACAGTGCCACCGCGTTTGCAGGCCAAACCGACAAACACCGTTTTCTTTTATCCTTACTGCTCACCTTGTCGGCAGTCTTGTTGGTTTTAGTCAGCAATCACCTGTTGCTGTTTTGGCTTGCTTGGGTGGCGGTTAGCCTCTCATTGGGTCGCTTAATTCTTTTCTATCCGCATCGGCCTCGCGCCCAACTCGCGGCACACAAAAAAATGCTGCTCGCCCGCTTTAGCGAATTGCTACTCGGTGGCGCATTTTTACTGTTATTTTTCCACTACCAAACCGCGCAGATTGACCAATTGATGTTTCAAGTCAGCCAGCAGCCTCACACGCTGACTGTAAGCATCGCCGCCTTTATGCTGGTGGGTGTGGCGATCATTAAGTGCGCGCAACTGCCCTTGCACGGCTGGCTCATTCAAGTGGTGGAAGCACCTACGCCTGTCTCTGCCTTGTTGCACGCCGGTATTGTGAATCTTGGCGGGATCTTATTGATGCTGCTCGCGCCAGTGCTCGCGGCGAGCCCCAGTGCCAGCTTTGCACTGCTGGTTATCGCCGGTGTCAGTACCCTGGTGGCAGGCTGGTGAGCCTGACACGCGTGAGCATTAAGGTAAAACTGGCGTGGTCGACCGTCGCACAAATGGGTCTGATGTTAGTTGAAATCGCCCTAGGCCTTTATGAGTTGGCACTGCTGCACTTACTGGCGCACTCTTTCTACAAGGCGTTCTCTTTCCTCAACAGCGGCAATGGGGTGAATCATTGGCTAGCAACCCAACTGGCCGACGCCTCAGTTCCGCGTCGCTGCCATTGGCTTGCCGCGATGGCCACCACCGCCGGTTTGATTGTCGCCGTGCACCTGAGTGTCGGTATTTTAAATAGTTTGGCAGCCGGTTGGTTGCTGTGGATGGCGATGACCATGCTGCTATTACCGGCCTTTACCCGCCCAGGCGCTGCTCGCCCGACACGCGTGCTGCTCAGTAGCGTGTTTGCCCTTGGCCTGCTTGGCTCTACGCCGCCATTAAACATAGCTTGATTGTGTTTGTCGCGGGTGGAAATGCCACCTATTTATTTGCCGATGCCTTTGCGCTGGTGCTGTTTATCACGCTGTTTGCTCTATCACTGGCGGTCCAGTACTGGCCTCACAAAGCGTGGGTCAACCGCCTGTTTATTTGGCTGAACGCCGGGGCTTACCTTGATGAGTGGGCGACGCGCCTAACACTCAAATGGTGGCCGAGTGCTTCTTTAATCCAACTACAAACGACCCAATGGCAACCGCATAAGGAGACGCGTTAATGATTGCGAAAACGCCCAACGTATCTGCACACCCTGAGTCCCTCGATGTGAGCGATTTTCGCGATGCCACCCAGCAAGCGGTCGTAGCGATTGCGCCAAGCTGGCCGTTGGATCAAATGATTGCGGTGAACCCATGGTGGCCGCAACGCTTTACCCCCATTGAGCAAGTCTTTGCTGAGCAAGCGGTGTTAAGTGGCCACTGTCCGCTAATGCCGTCGGCGTACTATCTGTCGCATTGGCAATCGCCCATTAGTGAGGCACACCTTGCCGAGGCCATTTCAACCTCTGGCAGCGCATTAACAGTGAGTGATTGTCTGCGTGCACTGCGCATTCATAGCAGTAACCTCCCGCATTGGAGGCCATTGGCTGAGTTGTGTGATTACACCAGAGAAACACAAGAAGGCTTATCGTGGCAGCAAGAAATCCAGCAGCAAGTGAGCCAGTTTCTCGCACTCTATCACCAATACCCACAGCGTTTTGATGCCCAAGGCCAAGGCGGTGAGCACCTTTATCAATGCTGGTTGAGTGTGGTGAGCCAAGATAAAGGCATTAAAACCCTCACAGGCGTGGATTTGCTCGCCGATTTCGCCGCACTGCCTATCCAAATGGATGCACTGATCGCTGAAGCAGCCGCCTTTTGGCAACCGATCCTTCACGACCAAGACGGTAACTTGGCCTATTGCCACGCGCTGATGCATGGTTTATCGGGTTGGGCAAGCTGGCAAGCCTGGTTAGATTGGCAGCAACAGCTCAGTGACAGTGAACAACAAGATCATGGCATGGGCCTATTCGCGATTTTACTCGCGTGGGATACAGTGCTGGCACGCTGGCTTGCTAAACATCGTGACACAGCGTGGGCAAGCATTCGTCAGTCCATGCACCATCAAGCGGTGAATGTGCGCCATTGGTATCACCAAGCACAGCAACAGCTCGCGCCCCTGTGGATTTGGCAACAAGCGCTGGAAATCAGTCAGCAGCGCCCTTGGGCACACGCCTTGTCCGCGCAGGCCAGTGTCGACACTCTCGCCACCTCGCCTACGCTGCAAGCTGTGTTTTGTATCGATGTGCGCTCGGAGCCAATGCGTCGCGCGTTAGAAGCACAATCTGATCGGATTCAAACCCTTGGCTTTGCTGGCTTTTTTGGCTTGCCGATCGCCTATCAACCCACTGATAGCCAGATTCAACGCCCGCAACTGCCCGGCTTATTGGCACCGGCTGTCACCGCCTCACAAACCCATGCTACCCCCGAACGCTGGTTGCGAATGACCAAGCTCGGCTGGCAGCGTAGCCTCGATGCGCCCGCCGCCAACTTAGGCATGGTCGAAGCCGGTGGCATGCTGAAGCTAGTGAGCCTATTAAAACGCGCATTACGCATTTCTGGCACCGAAAACCCGTTAAATCGACTCAGCCATACTGACAGTGATTGGGCGCTCACCCGTGACAATACACCATTAACCGCAGCAGAAAAGGCAGAGCTAGGCGCTGGTATCTTGCGCGCCATGGGCATTGCTGACCATTTAGCCGATGCCGTCTTGTTGGTGGGTCATGGCAGTGAAACCTGTAACAACCCTCACGCAGCAGGGCTTGACTGTGGTGCTTGCGGTGGACAAACCGGTGAGGTGAATGTCCGTGTACTCGCACAGCTTCTTAACGATGCCGACGTGCGTGATGCCATGGCACAGCAAGGCGTAACGATTCCCGCCAGCACCCGTTTTTATGCCGCCATGCACAACACCACGACCGACGCACTGGATGTCTTTCACGCCCCCGAGCATGCCACGTGGCAAACTTGGCTGGCCGCTGCGAGCGAGCAAGCACGTGCAACCCGCGCCAACCAGTTGATCAAACGCCTACCCAGCCATCTAAACTCAAACGCTTCTTTGCTACACGGGCCAAAGATTGGGCACAAATGCGCCCTGAATGGGGGCTGTGCGACAATGCCGCGTTAATCGTGGGCCCGCGCACCCTGTCTCGACAGATTAATTTGCAAGGTCGCAGCTTTTTACACGACTACGACTGGCATAGAGACAGTGACTTTAGCCAGCTTACGGCAATCCTCACCGCGCCCGTGGTGGTGACCAATTGGATCAACTTGCAGTACTTTGCTTCTGTTACCGCACCGGAAAAATTCGGCAGCGGAAACAAATTGCTGCACAACATCGTGGGTGGCCACATTGGGGTGTTTGAAGGGAATGGTGGTGACTTGCGAATTGGCTTATCGCATCAATCTGTGCACGATGGCCGTCGATATCGCCACCAGCCAGTGCGATTAAGCGTATTTATCGCTGCCCCTCGGGAGGCAATTGATAGTATACTTGCACGCCATAACGATATAGCCGCGCTGGCGAATCACGGCTGGCTGTACTTGATGCAAATTGATGCGCAAGGTGCAGTATGGCAACGCGATCGCTCGGGTCAGTGGTATCACCTGAACGTAGCAACATAAAACGGAGCATGTCGTTGAAAACGCAACTTCTCTCAGCGCAGTGTTCAACGGACCTAACACAAGCCGCCGAGCTGCTGAAAGCCGGCGAACAAGTCGCGGTGCCCACAGAAACCGTGTACGGTCTGGCAGCGGATGCCAGCAATCCAGACGCCGTCGCGGGCATTTTTACCGCCAAAGGGCGACCCGCCAATCATCCTTTGATTGTTCATCTCGGTGACGTCACGTCGATCACCGAGTGGGCAACGCCGATCCCGGATGAAGCATATAAGCTGGCGAATGCCTTCTGGCCAGGGCCGATGACGCTGCTGCTGCCACGAGCCGAGCATGTTTCACCGGTAGTCACGGGTGGATTGGATACCATTGGGCTTCGCGTGCCCGCGCAACCTGTGTTATTGGACCTGCTCGCCACCCATCAACTTGCCGTTGCCGCCCCGTCAGCGAACCCGTATAAAAAGCTCAGCCCCACCACGGCAGAGCAAGTGGTGCATGGTTTAGGCGGAAAAATTGCGGCAGTCATTGATGGCGGCCCTTGCCAACATGGGCTGGAGTCGACCATTGTCGATCTTACCAAGCGCCCCTTCCGCGTACTTCGTGCCGGTCCCATCACCGCCAGCGAGCTGAGCGCCGTATTGGGTGAAACCGTGGAAGCGCCCGAGCAGCACGATAGCGTGGTGCCTGGCAATGTCGGTAGCCATTACCAACCTAACACCCGGTTGCAGATGGTGGCTGCGGACTTGTCTGATCTCCCTGCGCCCCATCCGGAAAAACGCGCGGCCTTGCTTCACTTTGGCGAAGCCCCGACACGGGATGATCTGGTGTGTATTACCATGCCGAATGACGCCGCACGCTACGGGCAAGCGTTATATCACCAACTTGCCCAAGCCGATCAACTCGGCGTCAGTGAGATCTGGCTCGCCCAGCCTCCTCATGGTGAAGCATGGCTTGCCGTGCATGATCGCCTACGCCGCGCCGTCAGCTAGTTTTTGACGCTTACGACGCGCGTGTTTGCATAAAGCTTGCCGTTGCACTGGCACACACAGTGTCTGCAACGGTCAGCGTTGCCTCTAACCGACTCATACCGTGTTTCGCTTTCACACACCAGGCACGCACCTCACCATAAACAGCGATAGGCACCGGATGGTGATAGCGAATATTAAGTGACGCTGTCACACTTTGCGGGGCAAACAAGAAAGTACAATGGGTCAACCCCGCATCCAAAAGCGTGGCAATGACCCCACCGTGCAGCTGATCTTGATACCCCTGCCAAGTGCTTTCTAACCATACGCTTGCGGTCACGGCGTTGTTATCGTCTTGATAAAATTTAAGATTAAACAGCCCGTTGTCACTGCAAGCCACACACTGATGATGGGAATCCGGCGGGATAACAGGTTGCTTATTCATGGCAACCGCAACCGTGGCCACTGTTTCGACCTCGTTGACCTTGTCCATGTCCACACCCCCGATGTTGACCACCTATACCACTATCTTGCGCGCCACACCCTCGCCCACGTCCTGAATGACACGCTGCTTTCCGTTGTTGTGGTTGCTGTTGTTGCTGTTGCTGCTTCATTCGCTGCAACGCCGGCCGCCCTTGACTCGCATCCGTAAGCGGTTGCCAGTACGCAGGCGACAACCACTGGGTAGGATTTAAACGGCCGTTGGTCAACTGATAAACATCGACATCCGCGGCCAACAATCCCGCTAACGCATGCTCGCCAATATGACGGGTCACCACACGTGTTACTTGGTTAGCTTTCAGCATCGCTATCAAGGCGTTTTTGGCACCGCAACCTTCTGTTACACGTGGGTTGGCGAACTGAGCGAGTGCTTGGCCATCGTCGTCAAACAGCGCAAAGTGCTCGGCCTTCATAAAATGTCCCGCAGGACGGTCTTGGTTCATCGCAATAGCAATTGTCATCTTCCGTTCTCTCTTTATATAAATGGCATATGCTAAAAATACGCCTGATTTATGGCATATGCAAACTACTCTATGAGAGAAAAATGAAGAAAGTCACGTCAAGACGTGGAGAGTGATCGCGTCAAGCTGCAACGTCGTGCGACAAAATGCTTTTTCGAGCACTCACTCATCCTCGCTAAGTCGCATGATGAATGACAATAACTAAATGGAAGCATTGGTTTAAAAAACTCCATTTTCACGGCAATAATTGACGTGAAAATACAGTTTAGTAAACCATAAAAGCACCTTGGTTAGTCACACACAGCACAGACCTTTTTTTGTAAATGATTAACCCAACACTACTCTTCTGACTCAAACACCAGTGCTTTGCCTTCTACGAGGCAGGCGGTGGTTTTGGCGCGGGCGCGTTTAACCAGGTTGGCTAACGTTTGACGAGATACGCCCATGACTTCCGCCGCTTGCAGTTGCTGCATCCCTTGATGGTCAACAAGGCGCATGGCTTCGAACTCATCCAAACCTATGGTCACCGTCTCTAGCTCACTGAGTGGAATGGCGTTGGGTTTAAAACAATTGGTATGCGGTTTTCCGCAGATACGGCGGGGCATTTTAGGGCGCGGCATAGGTTCTCCTTTTTCGCCTATGCTAAGTGAGTTTTTTGCTTATGCCAACAAAAAGGGATGCCAATGCATCCCTTTTCTATTTATTGCTACGAGCAGTGACTTAGCCTGTCACGTTACACGTCGTACGTCGTCGAGGCGGTGTTACCGCCAGTGCCTGTCCAGTTGGTGTGGAAGAACTCACCACGTGGCTGATCAAGACGCTCATAGGTATGCGCACCGAAGTAGTCACGCTGCGCTTGCAGCAGGTTGGCTGGCAAACGTGCTGTGGTGTAGCCATCCAAGAAGGTCAGCGCCGATGTGGTACATGGCATTGGGATACCGGTTTCCATCGATTTCGCCGCCACTTTACGCCATGCGGCTAAGCAGTTATCTAAGATCCCTTTAAAGTACGCATCTGAGCCCAAGAAGGCCAAGTCAGGATCCTTGTCATACGCATCGCGGATGTTACCCAAGAACGCAGAGCGGATAATACAACCACCGCGCCACATCAGCGCGACGTTACCGTAGTTCAGATCCCAGCCATTCTCATTAGACGCCTCACGCATCAGCATAAAGCCTTGCGCGTAAGAGATAATTTTTGACGCCAGCAGTGCTTGACGCAACGCATCAACCCACTCGGCTTTATCGCCATCAACCGGTTGAATGTGTTTTTCAAATAGCTTCTCTGCCGCGACACGCTGATCTTTCAATGCTGACAAGCAACGCGAAAATACCGATTCAGAGATCAGGGTCAGCGGAATGCCAAGATCCAGCGCGTTAATCCCAGTCCATTTACCGGTGCCTTTTTGACCCGCGGTGTCGAGGATTTTCTCAACCAAAGGCTCACCGTCTTCGTCTTTATAACCCAAGATGTCCGAGGTGATCTCGACAAGGTAGCTATCCAACTCGGTTTTGTTCCAGTCGGTAAAGACTTGCTGCATCTCATCATGGCTCATGCCAAGGCCGTCTTTCATGAACTGATACGCTTCGGTGATCAGCTGCATATCGCCATACTCGATACCGTTGTGCACCATTTTCACAAAGTGGCCGGCGCCATCACGGCCGACCCAGTCGCAACATGGCTCGCCGGTATCGGTTTTCGCTGCAATACCTTGGAAAATAGGCTTCACCGCTGGCCACGCCTCTTCTGAGCCGCCTGGCATAATAGACGGCCCAAAACGCGCGCCTTCTTCACCGCCAGACACACCAGCACCGATAAAGTGAATGCCTTTTTCTCGCAGCGCTGCCACACGACGGTTGGTATCTGGATAGTTGGTGTTACCGCCATCAATAATGATGTCGCCTTTCTCAAGCAATGGCGTCAGTTTGTCGATAAAGGTATCGACCACATCACCGGCACGAACCATCAGCATCACTTTACGTGGCGTTTCTAGCTTCTCAACCAGCTCTTCCAGCGAATAAGCGCCAACGATGTTAGTGCCCTTGGCTGGGCCTTCAAGAAACTCACCGACTTTGGCCGCGGTACGGTTATGTGCCACGACTTTAAAGCCGTTGTCGTTCATGTTGAGGATAAGGTTTTGGCCCATGACCGCCAAACCAATTACGCCAATATCACCTTTCATCGTGCTCTCCATTAATTCTGTTCTGGTAATTTTTTTGCTGCCGCGGCATCGAGTACCCACTCCGTGGTGCCTTTGGCACTGCGGATATTGGCGGCAGGGTATGGCAGTTGGGTAGCTCGTGTGTGGCGATCTCATGCACGATCGCTTGTTTGCCTTCACCCAACACCAGATAACTGATTTTCTTCGCCGCGCGCAGAACACGGGCGGTTTTTGATACACGCTTTTGCCCCGATTCAGGATGCGAGGCCACCAGCGCCAGGGCGGTATTGTCATACTGAGGATCGTGCGGGAACAGCGAGGCCGTATGGCCATCGCCACCGACGCCCAGCAAGATCCAATCAAACACAGGTGTGCCGTTTTCGCTTGGGATCAGCGCTTGCATTTCCGCACTAAAGCGCGCGGCTTCCACGTCCGGATCGTCTTCACCACGAATGCGATGAATGTTCTCTTCTGGAATGCGAATCTGGCTAAACAGCAGTTTGTCGGCTTCGCCAAAGTTGCTCTCGGCATCATCCGGTGCCACACAGCGCTCATCGCCCCACCAAAAATGCAAGTTTTGCCACTGAATCGCCGTGGCGTAGTCATCACTAGCTAAACGCTTAAACAGCATTTTGGGCGTGCTGCCACCCGATAGCGAGATGTGTACGGCACGATCTTGCTCGCTGAACGCTTGCATCGCGTCAGCTAAGTGATTGACCACCGCGTCGGCGTCATCAAAAATACGGGCATTGATCATAGTTCGCAGTATTCCGTGTCTGTGAGGTTTTTGCAGGGGAAACGCCACACATGGTCGTCTCGCGCCAGCAAGTGATCGGCTTCTTTCGGCCCCCAAGTGCCACAGGCATAACCATATAGCGCTTTGCCATTATCCTTGTATTGGAGAATTGGCTCAACAAACTGCCAGCAGGCTTCCACCGCGTCACTGCGGGCAAACAAGGTCGCATCGCCTTTTAAGGCATCAAGCAATAAACGCTCGTAAGCCGTCAGCATCTGGGTTTCTTCCAGCGACGTATAATGAAAATCCATGTTTACCGCTTTGGCGTTAAAGCCAGCACCCGGCTCTTTCAGGCCGAAACTCATTTGAATGCCTTCGTCGGGCTGAATACGGATCACCAAGCGGTTTTCGGGCGCATTTTTGCCGAATACGGGATGCGGGGTCTGTTTAAAGTGGATCACCACTTCGGTCACGCGCGTCGGTAAGCGTTTACCGGTGCGCACGTAAAATGGCACCCCATTCCAACGCCAGTTGTTGATAAACATCTTAAGACCAACGTAGGTTTCTGTGCGCGAGTCTTCCGCCACACCTGGCTCATCACGATAGCTGGGTAATGCTTTGCCGCCAACTTGCGATTCAGTGTACTGGCCCAGCACCAAGTTATTGTGCAAGTCGTCTTCAGAGAGCGGCTCAAGCGATTGCAGTGCTTTAAACACCTCATCACGCATTGCATCAGCATTGATCTGTGCAGGCGGCTCCATCGCCACTAACGACAACACTTGCAATAGGTGATTTTGGAACATGTCCCGAACCGCGCCCGACTGGTCGTAATAACCACCGCGACCTTCTACGCCAAGATGCTCCGCACCGGTAATTTCAACATAGTCAATGAAGTTGCGATTCCAAAGCGGCTCGAACATCGCATTGGAGAAACGGAAAACCAACAGATTCTGTACCGTTTCTTTGCCTAAGTAATGGTCAATACGGTAAATCTGATGCTCTGCAAAGTAGGCGTGAATGTCTTTGTCTAACTGACGAGCGGAGGCTAAGTCGTAACCAAACGGCTTTTCGACCACCAAGCGTTTCCAACCGTTACTTTCATCATTCAGGCCATGTGCGGCTAGACAGGCAGGAATAAAGTTGTACAGCTTCGGCGGCGTAGCAAGATAAAACAGCGTATTACGCTGGGTGAAACCATATTGTTCGGACAATTCGTCTAAACGCCCTGTTAGCGCGCCATATTCGTGGGTGTCAGAGATATTGAACGATTGATAATGCACGTGCGCCATAAAGGCGTCGAGCGTGGCAGGATCGGTTTCTTCAAGCTCTTGCATCGAGCGACGGAGCTTGTCACGGAACGACTCGTCACTATAGAAGGTGCGGCTTGCGCCAAGAATTGCGAAAGACGCAGGCAGCTGTTTGTTCGCATACAAATGATACAGGGCTGGGATCAGCTTGCGGAAGGTGAGATCGCCAGATGCACCAAAAATAACAATACTGCTGTTTTCTGGAATTACCATCATCTTTCCTTTGATAATAAAGGTACTGCATGTGATTTGCGCCACAAATTAGCAGCGCATTGGCCAAATTGGTAATTGGCCCTACCTATTGATGCCATTGATGTCGCCACTGAAATATGGAGCCGGCTAACTCATCCCTACATTTGCAGCCAGCACGACCAATTCAATGTGCGACAAAAGCACTCTAGTCTAGCACTTTATTCGTCAATAAGCTGCCCCACACTGGTAAGAGGTGCTCAATCGACATCGCTCGCCATCCAGTCAGTCCCGCTTTCCAGCAGACACGTAACGAACTGCGAGACTTTATCGCTTGTCGCCCCGTACGCGGTATAAACACCCACGTTGCCCCGTTTTTCTGCATTAACCCAAAGCATGTTAATTCCCTTAGCGCCGAGAAATGACGCGGCTTTATCGGTGTAAGGCATGACAGCATGCGTACGTTGCAACAACGAGATGCTGGCTGAGAGTGAGTCGAGATCAAAGGCATGCGGGTGAAGGTTTAGCAACGGTGGTAAAGGACGAGAAAGTAAATGGGCATGGCGAGGATGATCGGGTGTCACTCGCAATAATGGCCAGTCAAAAAGATGCGCTGACAACACCGGCTGATGGTGGCACTTCAATTGATCAAACAAAGGATGATCCTGATGTGCAAACCAAGCTTCTGTATCTTGGAACAAAGGGGTAAAACGCACCTGACTGGTGGCAATTAGTTCACTGATTTCATGGCCAATAAAAACATCAATATCGCCATTTAAAAGCGATGACATTAATGCCAACCGATTACCAAACTCAATATGCACCGAACACTGATGCTCGGCTTGATACGCCACCACCGCCGATTCGACAAACAAAGGCCACCAGGCTTCTCCCGTCCCTAGCTTAACCTGTCCGGCTTCTCTGGCTTGTAGCACATGCAACTGTGCTTGTAATCGTTGGCGCGCAGCGTGTTGGGCCGTTGCGTGCTGATAATAAAGCTCGCCAGCAGCCGTCATACTGACGCCACGCGGATGCCTTATTAATAATTGGCTTAATAGACGCTGTTCTAACTTTTGGATTTGCGCGGTCAATGTAGGCTGACTGATCCCTAGCTTTAACGCTGCGGCTTTGATGCTGCCACTCTCAGCCACAGCCAAAAAATAACTTGCCGCTTTTTCTACGTCCATTACATCACCGTTCACATTTTTGCTTTAACCGTTATAGTTTAAAACACTTACTCGCATCAATCATAGCCGTTAAATAGGTTTATATTCACTCTTTGGTATAGCCATATAGCTATAACAAAGAGAGAGTTATCTATTTTTAATCCCCGTCTTGGGCAGGTACATTCATATCCATTATCGAACGCGTGTTCAAACTGATAAAAAACAAAGAGGTAATGGGTATGCAGTACGCTTGGTGGCATGATGCCGTTGTTTATCAAATCTACCCACGTAGTTTTTACGACACCAATGATGATGGCATTGGCGATCTGAACGGAATTATCGAGAAACTCGATTACTTACATTGGCTCGGCGTCAATGTGTTATGGCTATCACCGGTGTACCAATCGCCGATGGATGACAATGGCTACGACATTTCCGATTATTGCGCGATCGCGCCTGAATTTGGCACCATGGAAGACATGACGCGCTTGATTGATAAAGCCGGCTCGCTCGGCATCAAAATCGTGATGGATTTGGTAGTCAATCACACCTCCGACGAACACCCTTGGTTCCAAGCTGCGCTTCAAGACAAAAACAGTCCCTATCGCGACTTTTACATTTGGCGTGATGCCAAACCCGATGGCAGTGCGCCGGATGATCAAGGCTCAATTTTTGGTGGCAGCGCATGGCAATGGGAGCCAAACACCGAGCAGTACTACTTTCACTTGTTCTCCAAACGTCAGCCCGATCTGAATTGGGAAAACCCCGCCGTCCATGACGCCGTGTATAAGATGATGAACTGGTGGATTGACAAAGGCATTGGCGGATTCCGCCTCGATGTAATAGATTTAATTGGTAAAGAGATCGACAAAGGCATCACTGGTAACGGCCCGCGCCTTCACCCTCTGCTGCAGGCGATGAACCAAGCAACATTTGGCGGCAAAGACTTGCTCACCGTCGGCGAAACATGGGGCGCAACGCCGGAGATTGCCAAGCTTTATAGCGCACCGGACCGCGATGAACTCTCCATGGTGTTCCAATTTGAACACATTACCGTCACCTGGAAAGACGGGGACAAATGGCAGCCTGTGCCGCTGGATGTCGCCGCCCTTAAACAGGTACTGTTCAAATGGCAGCAAGAGTTAGCTGATACTGGCTGGAACTCGCTGTTTTGGAACAACCACGACTTGCCCCGCGCCGTATCCAAGTTTGGTCACGACGGTGAGTACCGGACACGCTCAGCAAAAATGCTCGCCACAACCTTGCACTTAATGAAAGGCACGCCCTATATCTACCAAGGGGAAGAGATTGCGATGACCAATGTCGCCTTCCCGTCTATCGACGATTATCAAGACATCGAAACCCGCAATTTTTACGACTTGCGTGTTGCAGAAGGCGTTGATCCCGACACCATGATGGAGGCGGTCTACCAAAACAGTCGCGATAACGCCCGTACTCCAATGCAATGGGAGAACGCACCGCAAGCAGGCTTTACCCAAGGAACACCATGGTTACCGGTTAATCCTAACTACACCACCATCAATGTGGCACGGGCAACTGAAAATAGCGGCTCGGTGCTCTATCACTACCGTGAGCTGATTAAGCTGCGCAAGCAATACCAGTGATTGCACATGGCCAGTTTGCGCCTGTGGAAGAAGCCCACCCTGATGTGATCGCCTACGAGCGCTTCGACGATACCCACCGTATTCTCGTGGTCAGCAACTTTAGTGAGCAAAAACAAACCATCACCCTCCCCGAACACTGGCGCTATAAGGCCTTAACCTGCCTTAGCTACAACATGGATCCGGTCAAACAGTTAAGCACCACCTACAAACTGGCCCCTTATGAGTCGTTTGCAGTGATGCAATAGCAAGGGCGTTTCGTCTGCCGATACCATCAATATAATCGGGTCGCGCCTGCAGATAGCTGCAGGCGCGAAGCCAAAGCCGACTCACCCCTCTTACACGCCATAAACGACGTCTACAGAAGGCATTAATACATATACCCAAGCCAATCCATATGCCCTGCTGGCCATGATTTGTCTGTCATCGGTTTTACATATAATTCATCGACATACTCGACCGCAACACCATAGTTAGTGTGTTCATGAATGCGTAGCCAAGAGGCATGTGACTCGACAAGCTGAAAGCCATTAGCCACATAAAAATCGTGCAGCTCAGAGATGAGAATAATGAAATCAACATCTTTGTCTTTGGCATAGTCAGTCAGTTGCGCCAGCATACCCGAGCCAATCCCTTTTCTTTGCCAAGCGCTGTCGATGCAAAAATCACTCACGCCTAACACTTTATACACCTCACCACCGACATTCACTGCCCTATAGTCCAAGCCCATACAACCAATCAGTTGATTACCTTGGTACTGCAAAGCTCGCATGTGGAGAAGCTGCTTATAGTAAGAACGGGAAACTTGGTGGTCAGGAAATGCCTTGTTTCTAAGCGCTTGAATAGCCTCATGCTGTGCGTTCGACACTTCGATTTCTGGGCAGACTTTCATATTTAAACTATTGATAATAAATCCATTTATTCAATTATTAACGAAGTCGACCATATTAATATGGTTCCAATCATCTTGGCTCATAGGTGACGGGGAAATGTGTTTTAGCTCACACAAAAAGCCTGGGTTAGAGACGCCTCTAACCCAGGCTGCGGAGGATAAGCAAGGTTTTATCAAGACGTACTAGACGTAAAAATCCAAGTCTTCTTGCGCTTTTAATAAATCCCGCATTTTGATCGGATCATCCCCGAAGAAGAACACCAGCCCCCAGTGGGTACCAAACGCATCTCGCTCTGGAACCGTCTCTTCAGCAGGCGCCTGAAGCTCATGGAAATCAAAATAGGGATGTTCTATACACTCTTTTGGCATCTCTAACTGACTGACGACACGCCGTTTTGGATATACGCCAAAGCAGCCAGCATAGCCTTTTGCATCAACAACTTCACGCGGGAAGAAAGCGTCAACTTCTTCTTTTGTGCTCTTAGGATCAAACACCAAAAATGAAGCCTGATAAGCATTAAAGCCATAAGCTCGCTCAATCAACTCAAACGCTTTAAATCCCGGTGGGCGGTAGGCGACCTCACCAAAGTACATAGTGCCGTCACTGGTCACAAAGTATTCTGGGTGGATCTGACCGAACTGGATATCAAAGGTTTTAATCAATAACTCAATTTGCTTAGTAATCGCATCTCGCCAACTTTCGAGCTCTTTTGTCGCAGGCACAAACACCGAGTAGCCGAGTGTGACGTATTCAGAGATATTTAAGAACATGATCTTGCCATCGTGAACCCAGGCTTCAACGGCAAACTCCCATCCATCGAGATGGCTTTCCATAAGCAGCGGGTATTCTTCAGTCGGGATAGCATCGATTTCGTCAACGGTTCGCAGCATGCGATGTCCTAAACAACCCGCTTTATCAAACGCTTTGACATGAATCGGATCGTCTGGATCGCCGTCGAGTTTGAGTAATGTTTGATTAACTCGCTTCATAAATCGCACGATATCTTCTTTTTCATGCGCCTCTTCAAAAATGCCGACACGAATACCGCCAAGCTGAGCTCGACGTTTCATTAGCGCTTTATCACGGAATAAAATCGATTGCCCGTACATCCGAGGATTATCAAGCAGTACAGAGTTGATGGCGCCGGACCATTCAACGGTTTCTTCAAACAGTGGCACAGCGACATCGACGCCCTCAGCCTTGAGTTTTCTAGCAAGCTCGATAGAAGTGTCATCAAGTCGAAGGAAATCCCATGACATAAACGGGATATTGTTCGCAGTACAAAAATCTCGCGCCCACTCAGGTGCAACCACGATATAGCGACGATCAAATTTCTGGGCCGCTTTAATTGCGTTGACACTCCACCCTAATAGCGCAATGTAACCTTTGTTTGGATCTTTGGGGGTTTCAGTTCCTTGGACAGAGTCCATAGAGGGATCTCGCCAGGACAAAACTTCTGGTGACATGTCTGATTTAGGCGTAATCGCCATATTTATAACTCCTTTTATTTGATACTTAGGCATCGGAAACGGACCAACGTTGATGCGATGCATCCTATTCCCATCCATCGTCTTTTAAAGACACCATTCCAAGTAGATGTTCGTTAAGGCCTTTGACCTATATAAAACTCATCGCCCCTGCGCGCCACGACGAAGCCAGTCATGTACAAACGCAAGCTTTCGATGGGCAGTCTCAGACAATACATAGGGATAAACGTCAGACAAGCCCATGGATCGATTAATATGATTTACTCGCATCACAATGGCAGAGGCCACATGAACCAGCAGCTCCGTGTCAGGCTCGGCATAGGGATCCCAGCCGTGGCTAGGCATCTCCGGCGACACAAGCCCCGAGGCCACAAAGCTATCAGTGATATCAGTGAGGTGTAATAGGCTTGCTGCCGTTTCCGCCCAATCTTCATGGGGGTGAGCCGATGCATAAGAAGTGATGTACGCCTGCTCCCACCCTACCGGTGGCCCTTGATGATAATGATTTTCCAGCGACGTGGTGTAATCGATACGTTCGTCCCCGAACATCTCACGAAATGCATTAAGAAAATCTTCTCGAAGGCTTAAGCGCCACCAAAGCATATGCGCAATTTCATGGCGCATATGGCCTATCAGCGTTCGATACGGTTCATCCAAGGCTTCCCTGCGGAGATACGCACCACAGGATCGGCCTCAGAAACGCTCATTGTTACCACGCCATCCCCATGCCCCATTGCCGCCAACGTATTACCATCAGCGAGCATATGAAAGGTAGGCCGTGTACCAGGATCTTCTGGTCGGAACCAATGCCACCGCCCTAAGTTATCGATGACCCAGCGTTTAGCCGCTTCCGTTTCTGCCCAGTAATCAATGGCGTTAGGTATGTCAGGATCTGGTGCGAGTGCTGTCATTGCGCAAGCTCGGCAGAAAGCACCTTCTTCAGGCGCTATCCAATTACATCCTATAATGACACGGTTGGCACAAAATGGTGGCATAGGCAGAAAAGCACGCGCCTGAGGGTCATAAGCTACCGGTGTTCCCTCTGCAGTGGCCAAGTTGTGAAACCATAACGTGCCGGAACCTACCGGATTCGTGAAACTCATCATATTCGGCAAAACTCCAGAAAAGGCAAACGATGCCGCGGAAAAGTACTTTCCGAGCCACCCACCGTAGGCTTTGGCTGTGCTCACAACCAGCGATATTTACCTAAAACTGCGACTGGGTCACAACAAACGGCTTTCGATTTGCTTAACAATCCAGCGCCATGCGTGGAACACCTTGTGGAGTAGCCTAAATGTGATCTAAGCGCGCTTTCGCTTCCCCCTGCTTTCTCGCTCTTGTAGACTACGCGGGCGTTGACTATCTACTGATAAGAAAATTGATTTATGCCTGCGATTACACCGGCCTTTAAAGTGATAGACGGTTTCTCTCTCTGTGCCAATGACACGGAGCGCCTTGATGTATTCTTTACCTACCTTCGTGAAGGAGAGCCAAAGCTGGCAGAATTGCGTCTTGAGCAGCTTGTCTTAGCGTTAGCCAACTCCCCCTCTCAAGCCGCGCTCTTTGCCAACAGCGTGTGCAATGAAGCCAAAAAAATAAAGCTGTCACCGGCGTTTGTGCAGTTGGGGATTTTCTCTAAAAACGGTCTTGTTACCGACATTTTTCGTCGTCTTTATAACAAAGTCAATCCGCCGCCTAAGCGCTGTAACGATATTAACGACCTATTAAGTTACTTTGTGGGAGGGGAAGATAAAGCGTGGGTCAAAGCCATCTCTCATAAGTGCTGGTTTAAGCTATACCGCCTCTTAGTAAAAAGTGCCGCTCCCGAAACAATCCGTTCAACAGGTGCGTACATTAAAAGCGAGCTATGTTATTCGTTAGAAATGCTATCTATCTGGATTGCCGCGGAGGAATTGGATCCAGAGCTATTACGCATTGATCGGCGTCTCAGCGAGGTTGATTCGCCATTCATTGCATTGCAGCGTGAAACCCACCAACTTGTGAACGCGATTAACAACGACACGTTGGATCCCAAAGACAGGGCACATTTTTGGGTGATAATTGAGCAATGCCAGCAGCAGGTTAAGCGGATCCGAGCTCGTGGTATTAACCAAATGGGCTTCTCCGCGCACGCTTCACGTATGCTTGAGCGCTTGGATCAAACGTTAAACCGAATGGTGCTACTGATCCAAATCCTAGACTTTCGGCATCCACACCAAAAAGCACGCTGCGTATTAAACCTCTGGCGGCAATTACTCATTTCAGTGACTGAACGCAATAGTGTACGCGCGATTTATCGCAAAAGTACCCGCACATTCGCACAAAGTGTGACACAAAATAAGAGCAACCATGGCGAGCATTATATCGCTAAAACCAAAAACGATTACTTTAAAATTCTGCGCGGCGCTGCGGCGCAGGGGTGATTATTGCCCTGTTAGCATGGGTAAAAATGTATATCGAGACCCTGCAATTATCACCACTTAACAATGCATTACTGGTCAGTTTAAACTACGGCGTCGGCTTTATGCTGGTGCACATTTTACACTTTACCATTGCCACCAAGCAGCCGGCGATGACCGCGGCAAACTTTGCTGCACATGTGGAAAAGAACAAACAAGGGCGCACGCGTAGTAAAAAGCTGGCACGGTTACTGATCAATGTGAATCGTTCTCAGTGGTTTGCAGTCTGGGGCAATATCACCGCGGCAATTATCGTAAGTGTGTTGGTTAGTCTGCTTTTTAGCCATTTATATGGCAACCCGGTACTAAACAGCGAACAAGTGGCCTATCAAACCGCTGCGATTCATCCGATCCATGGTTTAGCCTGGCTTTACGCCGCTATCGCTGGGGTCTGGCTATTTTTGTCAGGTATTATTACCGGCATACTCGATAATCGGGCGGACTACATTGAGTTGAAAGATCGGTTAATCGGCCATCCGTTATTCCGCGCAATCTCGCTTCAACGACGAGAGCGGATAGCGCTGTATATTCATCAAAACTATGGCGCATTGGGGGGTAACTTTATTTTTGGTGTGCTTTTAGGCATGACCAGTTACTTAGGCTATCTTATCGACGTTCCGCTTGATATTCGCCATGTTGCCTTCTCTTCTGCCCATGCGGCCTATGCGCATATTAGCGATTACCAGTCGTGGTTGTCTGTTTTATCCAGCCTGTTTTTTGTATTGATGATTGGCTTTATCAATCTGTGGGTCAGCTTTGGCCTCGCATTATTCGTCGCGCTGCGCTCGCGTAACTGCGAGCTAGACATCGCATCGGTCCGATCCGCCGTTATCACCCAAATAAAACAACGCCCAACCTCTCTGTTTTGGCCAAATGATCACCAGCCCCTGACTAAATCACAATCGTCTAGTCAGCGTCGTACGCCATAGATAACAGGCATGACATCGACGAGGGTCACGCTCAAGTGACCCTCGCTTATCTCGTCGACCATGCTATACATTAAATTTGCGGCCAGTCTCTCATAACTAAATAGTCATTTATTCTGTAAATAATTCTGGTCATTGATGAATCAATAACCATAACCTCTTTTAGATAAACGGTTCACAGCAAGGTTGAACACGCTATTGCATTTAAAACGGTCCGACCATGTCAGTGTTTGTTTACACAACTAATTGTAACAAGCTTGTAAAGAGAGCTGTTGATAGGTCACGTTAGAAAAGTGGACTAAAACGTTCGCCTTCCTATTGTGCGGTTGGGAAGAAAGGAATCTTTCAACAACAATTAGGGCAATAACATGAAATTATCTAAATTAGCATGGCTTATCGCTTCTGGCATGGCCATTAGCACTCCCGCTGTGAGTGCCGATCTCATTAACGTTACTGACGAAACAATACTCAACCAAGTTTTGAATCAACCGACTGGCGTTTATGCATCGTCAGGATCGCAAACGAATCCTTTAGGATTTAAAGAGGTCAAGCGTGTCACCTTGCCAAATGGCAAAATCAAAGTCCGACTACCAACAAACCTTTCAAGGTGTGCCGGTTATTGACACGGCTGTTGTTGCGACAGAAAAGCAGGGCCAACGGAGCGACGTTTACGGCACCATGGCCCAAGGCGTAGCGAATGACATTGTTAATGTGTCACCCGCGCTCAACAGCCAGTCTGCGTTAGAAGCGGCCAAAGCCGATTTTACGCAAAGCCAGAAGACACTTACTTCCGCACCTTTCGAAAACGAAAACACCCGCTTGGTGGTGAGGCTCGATGATCAACAAAATGCACAACTCGTCTACCTCGTTGATTTCTTTGTAGCTGGTAATGATCCAACCCGACCATTTTATATAATTGACGCTGATACAGGCGAGATCTTAAAACAATGGGACGGCATCAACCATGCCTCGGCAGTCGGCACCGGCCCGGGCGGCAATGAAAAGACTGGTCAGTATACTTATGGCACCGACTATGATGGCCTGCCTATCGATAAAGCCGGCAGTACTTGTACACTTGAAAACGACAAAGTCAAAACGGTCGATTTAGACAATGGTACCTCCGGTAGCACTGCCTTTTCCTACCCTTGCACGGACACCGGTAATTACAACGATAAAAAATATGTTAATGGTGCCTATTCGCCGCTCAATGACGCGCACTACTTTGGAAATGTTGTCTTTGACATGTACAAGGACTGGATGAATACCGCGCCACTTAGCTTCCAACTCACCATGCGAGTGCACTATGGCAACAATTACGAAAATGCATTCTGGAATGGTCGTTCGATGACGTTTGGCGATGGCCAAAACACTTTTTACCCCTTGGTCGATATCAACGTGAGTGCTCACGAGGTTAGTCACGGCTTTACGGAGCAAAACTCGGGGCTAATTTACGCTGACATGTCAGGCGGGATAAATGAAGCTTTCTCTGATATCGCTGGCGAAGCCGCTGAATTTTATATGCATGGTGATGTCGATTGGCTGGTTGGTGCCGATATCTTTAAAGGCTCCGGTGGGCTCCGTTACTTTGAGCAGCCTTCTCGCGATGGCAACTCAATTGATGACGCCAGCCAATATCGTGATGGCATGAATGTTCACCACTCGAGCGGTGTATACAACCGTGCCTTTTATCTACTGGCCAACAAAACGAATTGGGATGTTCGTAAAGGCTTCGAAATATTTACTACGGCTAACCAACTATATTGGACCGCAAATAGTACATTTGATCAGGGTGCATGTGGCGTAGCAAAAGCCGCCAAAGACCTGGCTTATAACGAGCAAGATGTTATTGACGCCTTCAACGCGGTAGGTGTTAGCGCAAGTTGTGGCGATAACACTAGCAATGTACTTCTACCGAACCAGCCTATTACAGGCTTAGCCGGTGGCAGTGGAAGCGAGACTTTTTTTACATTTACCGTGGATAGTAGCCGCAGTGTCAACGTCAGCATGAGTGGTGGATCTGGTGATGCAGACCTTTATGTCAAGGAAGGAAGCAAACCGACCACCAGCAATTGGGATTGCCGCCCCTACAACAACGGCAATAATGAAAACTGCACACTAAATGCGCAGCAAAACGTGACATACCACGTCATGCTACGTGGCTATCAAAACTATTCAAACGTCAGTTTAGTCCGCGATTAACCGCTATCATGCCGCTGTAATCACAGCGGCATTTTTGTCTAGTCCACATAGGGTATTTACTGAAAAGATAGACAATTTAAGGTCTATCCTTTTTCTCTTTGATGATTTAGCTATGAATGTAAACGCTGAGCGTGCATATAAATTTATAGCTTTCATCACGTTATAGACATTAATCACACGGTTATCACAGGTAAAAAAAAGATCACGACGCTCATATTTTTTATCTCGTCTACGCTTATAAGAAGGTAAAAAATTGGAGGCACCATGCTCAAACACCTGTTCACACTCGCTTTCTCAGCATTACTACTGATCACGACACCCGCTCGTGCCGATGTGCTGACTATGCCATCTCTTGAATGGCCCCCTTATTCTGGTAAAAACTTACCGGATCAAGGCGCCTCTGTCGCTGTTGTGCGCGCAGCGGTTCAGGCCATGGGTCATGAGCTAAATGTCGAGTTTTATCCTTGGTCGCGCACCGTGTACCTGGTAAAAAACGATGCCAAATATGCAGGGTACTTCCCAGAGTATCACTATGAGACAGATGATCTCATTTTCTCTGATCCTATAGGAACCGGCCCACTGGGTTTTGTTGAAAACGTTAACCGCCCTATCGAATGGTCAACGCTTGATGATCTTGCACCTCACACGATTGGTGTCGTCCGTGGTTACGTCAACACACCGGAATTAGATGCCCGTATTGCGAATGGCTCATTAAAATCCTCCGACGTCACCAGCGATACCCAAAACCTACAAAAAGTGGGCCGAGAGCGTATCCCTCTCGCGGTGGTTGATGCCAACGTTCTGGATTACCTCAAAGAGAATGACCCTGCTCTTAGTGCAGTAAAAGCTAATCTGCAAATGAACAAAAAGCTTCTCGTCGACAAACAACTCCATATCGCATTTGCTAACAATGAGGCGGGAAAAAAGTGGCGCGATATCGTTAATCAAGGGCTCAAGAAAATCGATATCGAACAGATAATGAAAGAACGTTTGGGCGAGTAATCTCCCTTACCAATAAAAGCGATCGAAATGGATCGTGCGGCAAAGACAAATGGAAGAGTAGCGCTATGTTTAAGAGTCTTAAAGCAATATTTGTCACTCAAGTGGTTATTGCTGTTTCTATCGTGTTAGGCATATCAAGTTATATTGATTACCAGAGCACGAAAAAGGAACTGAGTAGCGCGCTTGAAACCACCGTGGCTAACGCCACCAACCGAATGAACCTCAGTCTCCCAAAAGCGATTTGGGATTTTGATTTGGAAGCGGCGAAGTTATCCATTTCTGCCGAGCTCAAAGCGCCAGATATAAAAGCGGTAAGAGTGCTTGATAAACAAGGCGAAGCCATTCTGTTTTTGCGTCTTGGCCAAGACAATGGCGAAGACGGTGAAAGGCAGGCAAAAACGATTGGTGATGGTGAAAAATCGATGTACGAATCGATGATGCTGAAAGAGAACGAGCTGTCATTCACCGAATATGGAGAAACCAATCAAGTCGGTACATTGCAAGTTTTCTACAACACTGAGCGATTAGAAGCCGCACTAGCAGACACACTGAAACGAAGCGTTATCGAACTCGTCGTGCTCGATCTTGTCATTATTGTGTTCTTAATTCTGGCACTCACTGCAACGGTGGTGAAACCACTCAATGATCTCACTGCTAGAGTTCGTGAATTGGCCAGTGGCGATGGTGATCTTTCTAAAGTTATCCCCGCGCCAAAGTATAAAGAATTTGCTCAGATAACCGAACATATTAATCATTTCACCACCTCTCTTCGTGAGATCGTCAATGAAGTGACACAGGCATCGATTAATCTCGCCAGCGTCTCAGCAGAAAGTGGACAAATGGCACGAACCAACGCCGAGCGTTTAGAACAGCAAAAACAGAGCCTGTCTACCGTCGCTGCGGCCGCAACACAAATGAACCAGTCGATCGCAACGGTTGCGGATACAGCGAATGATGCAGCGACACATGCTGCCAATGCAACCGACCTTGTCAATCAAGTCTACGGCACTATTGAAAGTTCAGCGTCTGAAATTATTAACATGCGCACTGAGATGGAAAATGTGAATACTGAAATGCACAAGCTGTTAGAAGAGGGTGAGAAAATTTCAGATGTCGTCAACGTGATCAACGATATTTCAGAACAAACAAACTTATTAGCATTGAATGCCGCGATTGAGGCGGCACGAGCGGGCGAACAAGGACGAGGGTTTGCGGTTGTCGCCGATGAAGTGCGTAGCTTATCAGTGAAAACCAGCGAATCGACTGAGAAAATCCAATCCAACATTAAGTCACTGAGTGACGCAACGGAATCGGTTGAAAAAGAAATCAATCGTATTAGTAGCATCCTAGAAAGCACCGCAGGACGCGTATCAGAATCACAAGAATCCGTTAGCCAAGTGCGCGAAACCATTACGGATATTTCTGAGCGCAGCGGCCAGATTTCGCAAGCAACCGATGAGCAGCGTCAGGCCATCGATGAAGTCAGCCAAGCGATTAACGAGGCCTCAGAAGCGACTAATCAGGTTACAGAAGGGGCACAAGATAATGCCACGCGCACTGATAAAGTGCTGACGCTCAGTGAGGATATCAAAGGGCAAATGGAGAAGTTTAAAACCTAGCAATTTCATCAACTGTGGCAAAAAGAGAAAAGAAAGAGGTGCGATTGCACCTTTTTTATTACTATTTACGTGCGTTAAGTTCGCACGTTTAATTTAAATAACCATTTAGTCTAAATAACCATCAAGTATTGATTTTAATTGACCAGACTGGCGCATGGATTCAAAGTTTTGGTCGAGCAATGCTTTTATCTCATTAGCCTCTGGGTGTTCACGCGAAATCATCATATGGAACTTATCACCCATATTGCCAGGAATCGGCTCGACTTGCATCCCGCCAGCGAGATAATCAATGCCTTGTGCCGCTTTGAAACCTGCGAGTATCTCGTAGCGTGCTAAAAATACATCACAGCGCCCTGCTTGCGTCTGTTTTACCAGTTGCTTAAAGTCTTTTGCTGACTTCCTCACCTGGCTATCATCGACACTGAACCCTGTGTAGTTATAGCCCAAAAGGCCACACATCCGCAGCTGGTTAATATCATCCGCTGTCTCGATGTTCAGGCCATTCGGATGTTGTTGAGTTGAGTAAATATAGCTAGGCTGCAGAGTGTAATAATAGTCAGTTAAAAGAAAATCACGATCGCGTTCTTCGCTGTAAGATGCGCTGAGCGCAATATCGTAATTACCTGATTTTGTCTCAAAAACGCACCGCTTCCACGGCGGTAAATCTACCGATACATCTACACCGCTGTCTTGAAAGATGGCATTGAGGACATCAATGTCATAGCCTTCGATATTCTCGCCTTTTTTATAGTGAAAAGGTGGCCAATTCGCCCCATCACCACACACTTTAAGCGATGAGGTATCGAGTGCCATCGCTGGTCCTGATAATAAGCTGCCGGCTAAGGCCGTAGCAGAAAGTAACGCAATCTTCATAGTCAACTCCTTGAGGGATAACTCACCTCTAAGTATCGTCGACATTGTTAAAAATGCGAACGCGATCAGTCAGTCTTCTGCGATTTAGGATGCAGTAATACAGTTTCGCCAGCCTTTAGCCCTTTTCGCACTCGGCCCTCTTCGGTCAGTACCACCAAGCGTCTTATAATTTGGTTGTCTTCAACCACGTTCACATAGTCAAGTTGACCAATTTGGTAACGCGCGTTAGCAGGAACCGATAAAATAGAGCTCGCCTTTTGTGACACCGTCACTTTAACAAACATGCCAGGTAACCGTGCCTGATCATCTTCACCGTCTGTGACAGGCAAAGTCAAAGCAACGCGATAGCTACGTGACGTCGCATCGGCGGCCGGCGTGATCGTGCGTATCGTTCCAGTCAATGTTTTTTCATAAGTTGGCAAGCGTAGATGAAGCGTGTCTCCAATCGTCACAAAAGGCAGTGAAGACTCGGCGATGTTCACTTGTGCCTCCACACTGTCTGGGTTGTACAACGTCAGCATCGCTGCACCCGGCGTCGCCGTATCCCCTTGATTGATAATTTTTTCGGTGATCAGTCCAGTAAATGGCGCGCGCACTAGACTAAATCCGAACTGGGTTTCGGCCTCATCCACTGCCGCGATCGCCCGGCGGTATTCAGAGCGCGCGGTATTTAAGCGGTTCTCGGCATCATCGAATTGTGATTGCGGCACGAGCTTTTTCGCTAATAAGGTTTCCATCCGGCGATAATCGCTGCGCGCAGTATTCAGTTGTGACTGTGCTGAGACCAGTGCTTGTTGCACTTGGCGCACTTTAGCACTGAGATCGGCGTTGTCTAAGCGGATCAGTATATCGCCTTGCTCCACGCGATCGCCAACATCGACCAGGACATCGGCAACCGTTGCCGTCATTCGCGCCGCCAATGTTGCGTTTTGCCGCGCCACCAGCTGCCCTGAAAAAGTTCGGGTTTGCGGCTGCTCAATCGCGGTAAGCGTCAAGGTGTTATGATCGTCCGCTCCTTGCGAAGAGCTGGCCTTTGAGGTCACCTTTGCAGTAAAGACCCCAGCCATACCAAGAAATAGCACTAACAATCCAGTGCCCAGTACGACGGCCTGTAATCCTTTTTTCTTATTCATGCCTCGTCTCCTTCTGCCGGTAAGCCATGGTAGGATGGTTTTGATACGCTAAGTTGTACACCACAGGCACAACCAGCAAGGTAAAGACGGTTGATGCCGCAATCCCGAAAATAATGGCCCATGCGAGACCATTAAAAATGGGGTCGAGGGTAATAATCACATTCCCTAATAAGGTGGTACCGGCGGTCAGCAAAATCGGCCGCATACGTACCGCTCCCGCTTGTATTAAGGCTTCACTAAGTTCCATACCGCGCGCCAATGATTGCTGAATAAATTCAATCAATACCAGGGAGTTACGCACCACGATGCCGGCCAATGCAATCATGCCTATCATCGCGGTAGCGGTGAAAAGTGCTGGGTTTGGATAGCCGTTAATGTCGCCACTTAAGCCATTAAGCAACCAAAAACCGGGCATGATGCCGATTACCGTGAGGGGAATTGCCAGCATAATCATCCCAGACACCGCCGGTAAGCCGGTTTGGATTAGCATCACGATAAAGACGCCTAACAAAGCGGCGCCGTAAGCTATACCAAGGTCACGGAATACATCAATGGTGATCTTCCACTCTCCCTCGCCGCTCCAAACAACATTAATATCGTCACGCACCTGCCAACCATCACCAGCACCATTGTCGAGGTAACTACGCGCTGCAAGCGGCCGTGATGTATCCATTTTTGGCTGATTAAAGTCAGCGATCACATCAGCGACCACCTCCCCAGGTACACGTCCAATTGGCTCGGCATAGACATATACCACAGGCTGAAGATTTTTATGATAAATCGGTTGGTCCACCGGTTGTCGCTCAAAATGCCCCAACTCGCTTAATGCTACCAGCGGTTGCGGTGCATCGACCAAAGCGCCTTGCACCGATTGTTTTGCGACACCGGCACGGCCTCGTATATGAAGCGCTAATAAGGTATCCAGTTTATCGCGTGCATCCGGGGCTAAACGCAGCGTGACCGGTAAGGGATCGATTTCATCAGCATCCGCCAGGTGAGCCAACGTGACGCCTTGATTGGCCGCCCGCAATGCCTGGTTAATATCAGTGATAGCAACGCCAGACAATGCCGCTTTTTCTTGATCGACCACAAACTGCCAGCGCGATAGCGGTCCTTGAATACTGGTACTGACTTCCGAGACCAACGCTTCTCGCTCCAATCGCGCCGCAACCTTTTGGGCTTGCGCTTGAATATCTGCATAAGGCGTACTCGGTGCACCATAGACTTCTGCGACAAGGGTCGCCAGTACAGGTGGGCCGGGAGGCATTTCCACCAGTTGTATGTCGGCATTATGTTTGGCCGCGATCGATTCCAGATCATCACGCAAGCGGGTCACTAAACCATGTGATTGTAATTCTCGCCGCTGCTTATCCACCAAGACGACGCGCAATTCGCCCTGATAGGGGGCATTTCGCGCAAAATAATGACGCACCATGCCATTAAAATCCATCGGTGATGCAAGCCCCGCAAATCCCGACACAGAGACGACTTCCGCTTGCTGCTGAAGATAAGTGTTCATCTCACGTAATGCATTCGAGGTCTCGACATAACTGGCGGTTTCCGGCAAATCCAACACCACCTGAAATTCGTTTTTGTTGTCATAGGGTAAGAGTTTAAGCGGCACGAGACGTAGCGCCGGTAACATCGCCGCTACCACAAACAGCACTCCTACCACCATAAGAAACCTTTTCGCACGGCGATTATTTTCTAACAGCGGGAGTAATAATCGACGATAGCCCCGATAAAGTGGTGTCGTTTCCAAGCGATAGTCATCACCCTTATTCGAGGCACGAACAATTTTTTTCGCCAGCCAAGGCGTGACTAAAAACGCCACCAAGGTACTGATCACCACACTCACAGGCACATTAAATGCCAGTGGCGCCATGTAAGGTCCCATCATCCCGGTGATAAAAAACATCGGAGTAAACACAATAACAATCGCCACCGTCGACATGATCAGTGCCCGTTTGATTTCCAGCATCGCCAGTACAATGGTGCGACCCCGCGGCTTATTATCATGGGTCAGGTGGCGCTCAATATTATCGATACTGGCTATTGGGTCGTCGACAATCAGGCCCAACGCCAAAATCAGAGCAAACAAGGTGACACGATTGATGGAGTACCCAAAAGCGAGATCAAGCCCCAGCGCCGCGCCATAGCTAATCGGAATCGCGATGGCCACGACCAAGGCACTGCGCCAGTTTAAAAACAGCCCCACAAACACCACCACGGTCAGCACGGCAATGCCTAAGCTCGAGACTAAATTATTGACTTTAGCATCAGCGGTTTGACCATAGTTGCGAATAATCTCAACCTCTACGCCCTCCGGGAACTGGGTGTTCGCTAAACGATCGAGGGTGCGCGTTACATCGTCGGCCACCGTCACCGCGTTCGAGCCTTTTTGCTTGGCGATCGAGATAAATACGGCTGGATGCGGTTTGGTCTGTTGTTGCGATTGAATCCAAGTATCGGTGCTGGCCTCAGTGGGACCATCACTTAACGTGGCGACATCTTGTAAGTACACAGGCTTGCCATTCACAACCGCGACAACCAACTGGCGAATATCGTCACGGCTTTGATACCACTGCCCGGTTTCAAGGACATACCGCTGGCCTTGATGCTGAATATCACCGGCATGCCGTTTTTGATGGCTCAGTGAAAACGCACGGGTTAAATCGGCCACACTGATTTGATAACTTGCCATTGCCGCCGGATCGAAAGCCACTAACACTTGGCGTGGCATACCCCCGACAACGTTAACCACATTGGTTTTGGGAAGGGCTTTTAAATCCAAAGTGGCTTGCTCAGCAATACGACGCAGCGCGTAATGATCGACAGTATCTGGTTTATCGCTACGCAGCGCCGCCATCACAATAGGGACATCATCAATTTCAACCGGCTTAATCGCCACTCGCTCACCGCGGCAGGGATCTCATCTTGGTTGGCGTACAGCTTGTTATATAGCTTGACCAGCGCTGATTCGCGATCTTCTCCGACATAAAAACGCACGGTCACACGCGCCGATCCGGTTTGTGTCGTGGAATAAACATACTCCACCCCGTCTATTTGACTGACTTTTTTCTCCAGCGGCTGCGTCACCTGCTTTGCCACTTGTTGCGCGCTTAAGCCGGTGCTTGTATCAGCACATCTGCCATTGGCACCACAATTTGCGGATCTTCCTCTTTGGGTGTAAGCCACAGCGCGGCAGCCCCAACCAAAAATGCCAACGCAATTAAAATAGGCGGAAAAAAACTGTTCATCACACGGGTAATAAACGGGCCTTGAGGTTGATCATCTCGCATAACAGTTCCTTGTTGCTGTCGTCCGTGCGCATCCTTTACGGAATGGATATAACGTCTACATGCCTAGATATAACTTAGTTAACCATCGCCGTCTGATATGTTGGTAGCATCACAACAACGAGTAATAAATCAAGATTACGGGCAATAGATGCGTTGTAACGTGGCGATAATATCCGCGACGTTGGGATCTCGTAAGCGATAAAATACCTGCTGTGATGATTTACGTACGCTCACCAGTTGATGACGTTTGAGCACGCTTAAGTGTTGAGAAAAAGCCGACTGACTGAGGCTCGAACCTTGTTGCAACTGTCCCACATGGGTCTCTCCAGCCAGTAGCTGACATAACACCACCAGGCGCTCAGGATGCGCCATTACCTTCAACAAGGTCGCCGCTTTCGATGCTTGTTGTCGCATTGCGCCAATGTCCATATCAGGCACATCATCTTTTTCATATAACCCTGTCTGAACCACCATGTTAGGCTCCTGTTGTAAGGACTTCCTTAAGCTTAGCCCCTCTTATTATTTAGTCAACTCTAATTTAGACAGATTATCATTAGACTTTTCTAAACATAGCGACTACAGTGAAAATAACGCTGGATTCAATCCACATAACAGGACACGCACCCAAAGCAACCAACGTCAGTCGAGCGGTAGCTACGGTGCAATATCAATGCAAAGGAGTCTTACAATGACAATTGAAAATGCAGTTCGCGTGATCGCTGGCAGCATAGTGCTGCTTTCTGTGGTACTTACCCTCACCGTGCACAGCCAATTTGTTTGGCTTACTGTATTCGTGGGCGTAAACCTCATTCAAAGCGCGTTTACAGGGATTTGTCCGGCAGCCTTTTTCCTGAAAAAATTTGGATTACGTCACGCTTAACGGAGTCAAAATGACCAAGATAGTAATTATTGGAGGCGTCGCCGGTGGCGCTTCTGCTGCAGCTCGTGCACGCCGTCTGACCGAGGACGCTGAGATCATTATGTTCGAACGCGGCCCCTACGTTTCGTTCGCTAACTGTGGTTTGCCTTACCATATCGGTGGCGATATCACGGATCGCAGTAAGCTCTTGCTACAAACCCCAGATAGTTTTCGTGCGAGCTTTAATGTCGATGTGCGTATTAATAGCGCCGTCAGTAACATTTACCGCGAAAACAAAACCGTTACGGTCACTCGGCCGATGGCAGCACCTATCAAGAGAGCTACGACAAATTACTATTAAGCCCTGGCGCGGCGCCAATTATGCCGCCGATTCCTGGCTTAGATAACCCACTCACACATTCTTTGCGCAACATCCCGGACATGGATGCAATTTTGCACACCATCGAGATGAACAATCCTAGTCACGCAACTGTCGTCGGCGGAGGCTTTATTGGTCTCGAGATGATGGAAGCACTCCATCAGCGTGGCATTCAAACCACCCTTTTAGAAATGGCCGATCAGGTGATGACGCCGGTTGACCGCGAAATGGCAGGCTTTGCCCATCAGAGCATTCGTGATCATGGCATTGATTTACGCCTGGGGACGGCCTTGGCGTCGGCCGAATACATTCCAACCACGCATGTGGCCAGTGATGACGCCGGTGAACCCAGTGAACCGCAACACTTAGAAGGTTCACTGAGCCTCACGCTAAATAATGGTGACACGCTACACACTGAATTGTTGATCATGGCTGTCGGCGTAAAACCTGAAGTCACCCTAGCACAACAGGCCGGCCTGGCGATTGGTGAAAAAGGCGGGATCGTGGTCAACAGCACCATGCAGACCCAAGACCCAGATATTTATGCGGTCGGGGATGCCGTCGAAGAAATCGACTTTGTCACTCACAAGCCGACGCTGGTACCACTGGCTGGACCGGCTAACCGTCAAGGGCGCATGGCCGCTGACAACATGCTAGGAAGCACTGAGCATTATCTTGGCACCCAAGGCACCGCCATTTGTAAGATTTTCGATCTGGCCGTTGCCTCTGTGGGCCAAAATGAGAAGCAACTTAAACAGGCCAACATTGATTACCAAAAAGTCTATGTTCACGCGGCAAGTCATGCAGGTTACTACCCGGGCGCAGAAATTGTCTCGTTTAAAATGTTATTTGCACCCGACACGGGCGCTATTTTAGGCGCACAAGCGGTAGGCAAAGATGGCATTGATAAACGCATTGATGTCATGGCGGTTGCACAGCGTGCCGGGATGACGGTTGAGCAACTGCAACATTTGGAGCTGACCTATGCCCCACCGTATGGCAGTGCTAAAGATGTGATCAACCAAGCCGCGTTTGTAGCAACTAACCTGATCAAAGGTGACGCAAAAGCGGTTCATTATCACGATTTAGCGACCCTAGGTGATGACCAAGTGCTTCTGGATGTGCGCAATGCCCCTGAACGCGAAAACGGTGAGTATATCGAAGGCGATATCCATATTCCGGTTGACGAACTGCGCGGGCGCATTCATGAGCTTCCCAAAGACAAAGAAATTTTGATTTACTGCCAAGTCGGCTTGCGCGGCAACGTCGCCTATCGCCAGTTAGTCAATCATGGCTTTAAAGCCCGTAATTTACTGGGCGGCTATCGCACTTACAAGTTTGCCACAGCTTAAACACGAATCATTGCCAGTCAAAAGCGCGAGCCAATGCTCGCGCTTTTTGTTTATGTAAAAACGCTCATGAGGTCAAACCGACTGGGCTACAGCCAACTGCTCTAAAGGCGCTGGATGTCCAAGATAAAAACCCTGCGCGTATTCACAATCGAGCTGTTTTAGTAACGCTAGTTGCGCACGCGTTTCTATGCCTTCAGCCACAACATGAATACCCAAACCTTTAGCAATCCCGATAATGCCGGCAGTAATCGCTTTAGCACGGTGATCTTTTTCCATTGCCTGGATAAAACTACGATCAATCTTAATTTCATCCACGTTGATCCGGTTAAAAATACCCAACGAGGTATAGCCAACACCAAAATCATCGATCGAAAAGGTGACGCCATGGCGTTTAAGCGTATCAACAACCCGCGCGCACTCAATAATGTCATCTAATGCGGCAGTTTCTGTGATCTCCAGGCAAAGATAACGAGCGAATTCAGGGTTGGCCTGCAAATAGGTATCGATACGTGCTATCGCGTCCACACTGTTAAATTCAACCGCGGAGATATTGACCGATACCCGTTTAACCATATTGCCTAGCAGCTGACTTTCATTCAGTTGTTTGGCGGCTTTTTCTAACACCAGTGCCGTTAAATCCTCGCAAAAATGCTGCTCTTCAGCTAGGGGAATGAACACACTCGGGGGTATATTGCCATATTGATCGTGTGTCCATCTTGCCAACACCTCTAGGCCGGTTAACTCTCCAGAAGACAAGCGATACTGTGGCTGAAAAACAATATCAATCTGCTTATCATCAATGGCTTGGCGAAGATCGTAGACAAGATTTTGCCGCTTTTTAGCCTCTTCTGTCAGATGGATATCGTGATATGCAACGGCATTTTTATGCTTCTTCGCTTCGCTCAATGCGCGTGTCGCCGCTGTCATTAAAGCCGTGGTGTCTTCGCCATCCGAGTCAAACACCGCCACGCCTACCGAACAGGTAATGTCTCTATCGTATCGTTGCAAAAACTGGTTACACTGACGATGTAACTTGTCAATGTATGGCGTCATTTCGCAAACATCGGACAACGTCAACAAACATGCAAATCTATCGGCGTGAACTCTCGAGGTTAGGTTTTCAGGCACGGTGGGCGTATCTATTTTACGCGCCACCCCCATCAGCAGTTGATTGGTGCGATCAAAGCCCAGCTTATTGGTTACCGACGTGTAGTTATCAATGTCGAGTACAAACAACATATAGCACGACTCAGCATTAGCACGCTGCAGTAATGTATCAGCGCGACGAATGAATACGGAGGGACTATGAAGCCCGGTAACCGTATCGATGTCACTCGCTCGCTCTAAATCACGATTATTTTTCTGTGCTAACCCCCAAAGTAACACTGAGGTAATAACGACAAACAGGTGCCCCTTGAACGACTGTGCCCAAGTATACATTTCAAGATTATCGGACAGCACGTTAACCAATTTATCGGAAAACAGTATCCACAACGAAGCAAAAAAGAAGTAAGTTAATGCTAATTTTAGTGCGTAGTACGTTGTTTTCTTCATTAAAAGCCTTTTATCTCTTAACACTGCTCAGTTGTTCCTCTTTGACACCTACGGCTGTGATATTCGTCGAGTATAGCAGCTCTATCGCTTCACAGCTTCAAGCTATTGAATCAAATAAGTATAATTTGCCCAGTGTTGCTCAGATAACCAAAATGCAGAGAGCGTAACCTACCGACTCTATGATTGCACCTTCGGTTTTTACTGACTAAGACGGTGCGTATTGCTCAGTCTAGCTTAAATTAGATTGGAGCAACGATTAACACAGGTCAACACGTCCAACAAGCAAATAAAACACCCAACCCTAAATTAGTATTGACTTATGAATGTGTTCAAGTATGCTGCCCTTCTCCTTTAGCCATAACGTTTTTTGACTCACTGAGAGGAAAATCATGACGTTTCAAATCTCATGGGATGCCTTGTTTGGTGGCATGCTGGTTGGCACTGCCTGTCTCGCACTTTTAGCACTCAATGGCCGTATTGCCGGGATCAGCGGTATTGTGTCAGGCGCGTTATCATCACACGGCCGTGAAGCTCAATGGCGAGGTCTGTTTTTGCTGGGTATGGTCAGTGCGGGGGTCTTCATGCCATTTATCGGTTTTGAACTACCCAACTACACAAGCCTTGCGCCTGCACTCACACCTATGGTTGCCGTACTCGCGGGGTTGCTGGTCGGGATAGGCACTAAATTAGGTAACGGCTGTACCAGTGGTCATGGCATTTGTGGCATGGGTCGCTTATCGAAACGGTCAATCGTGGCAACGCTCACTTTTATGGGTGCTGCCTTTGTCACTGTTTTTGTTCGTTTACACTTTTAAGGACGTTTATCGCTTATGTTTCGCCTTGTTGCTCTACTCTCAGGCTTTATCTTCGGTGTGGGTATGATGGTGTCAGGCATGGTCAATCCCGCGAAGGTGATTGGCTTTCTGGATGTATTCGGCCAGTGGGATCCCAGCCTTGCGTTTGTGATGGGCGGTGCGCTGTTGGTCTTTGTTCCCGGCTACTTTTTGGGCGTACGTCGGCAGAAAAACCCCGTACTGGCCGATCAATTTTGTCTACCCAAGACGCAAACGCTTGATAAAAAACTCATCGGCGGCGCATTACTCTTTGGCACCGGCTGGGGACTCGCCGGACTTTGCCCAGGACCGGCGATCACGGCTATTGGCTCCGGCGCACTACCGATCGGTCTATTTGTGATTAGCATGCTAGTCGGGATGCGGCTTGTACAAGTGTTCAATGCCAGCTCAAACCGCGCTCTCGCGACAGAAAGTTAACAAACAACGAGTAAAAAAGAACAGGCGGCGCAATCGCCGCCTGCTCACGATTTATCCTATTACGACGAGAACAATCCCGACGATAAATAGCGATCGCCGCGATCGCAAATAATGGCCACCACCACAGAGTCGGGTTCAGCTTTGGCAACTTGCAGTGCCGCATATACGGCCCCGCCAGAGCTCACACCCGCACAAATTCCCTCTTCTCGCGCCAATGCTCGCGCCGTTTCTTTGGCGTCTTGCTCAGAAATATCCATCACCACATCGATATGCTCGTCAGTATAAATGCCGGGTAAGTACTCAGCCGGCCAGCGCCGGATCCCAGGGATGGCACTGCCTTCTGTCGGCTGCAAGCCAATGGTTTTTATCGCGGGGTTTTGCGTTTTTAGGTACTTTGATGTGCCCACAATGGTGCCTGTGGTGCCCATGCTGGCAATAAAGTGGGTGATTTTTTGTTGGCTTTGCTGCCAAATTTCAGGCCCTGTACCGGTCACATGAGCCTGAAAGTTATCCGGATTATTGAACTGATCCAACACTTTGCCCTTGCCCTGTGCCTGCATGGATAACGCCAAATCACGCGCACCTTCCATACCCGACACTTTAGAGACGAGAATCAACTCACTGCCATAGGCACACATCGCATCTTTGCGCTCCTGGGTAGCATTTTCAGGCATGATTAAAATCAGACGATAGCCTTTAATCGCCGCCGCCATTGCTAGCGCTATTCCGGTGTTGCCACTGGTCGCTTCAATCAAGGTATCGCCCGGTTGGATATCTCCACGCGCTTCGGCCTGCACAATCATGTTCAGCGCTGGCCTATCTTTGACCGAACCGGCCGGGTTATTGCCTTCAAGTTTAATCAAAACAGTACTCCCCGTATCAGCGCCTAGACGCTGCAAGCGTACCAAGGGTGTTTGTCCTACGTAGTCTTCAAGCGTTGGGAAATCAGTCACGTCTCTTACCTCTGCCTATCTTTTTCACTGGCGTCATGCCGTGGGGCACTGTCTATAAACGCCATGTTACAAGGGTTTATCACTGGCACGCAGATAAATTGTCACTAACATATACAAAATGGTTATAGTAAAACTGTTTTTTATTCCTAATGATTGCTTTTATTCTGTGACTTATAGCTACTTCTTTTGTTGAACAAGCATCAACCGGTCATTAAGGAACATTACAATGAAGGTATTCAAAACGCTGGCTCTCTCAGCCCTACTTGCCACCAGCAGCGCACAGGTATTCGCCGCTGAACAAACACTGTTGAACTCTTCTTATGATATCGCAAGGGAGCTTTTTGCCGACTACAACCCACTATTCGCAGAGCACTGGCAAGAAAAAACCGGCGACTCCGTAACGATTAAGCAATCCCATGGCGGTTCATCGGCGCAAGCGCGCGCAATTATGCAAGGGCTGCAAGCGGATGTCGTCACCTTTAACCAAGTCACTGATGTGCAGGTACTGCACGATCGAGGCAAACTGATCGATGCCAATTGGAAAGACAACTTCCCCAATAGCAGCTCGCCCTATTATTCCACCACCGCCTTTTTGGTGCGTAAGGGCAATCCCAAAAATATTGAAAACTGGGACGACCTTGCCAAAGACGATGTCGCATCGGTCTTTCCTAACCCAAAAACCTCAGGCAATGCGCGCTATACCTATTTAGCCGCGCTCGGTTATGCGCAAAAAACGTTTGGCAAAGACAACACTGAACAGCAAGATGCGTTTTTGAAGCAGTTACTCGCCAATGTGGCCGTATTTGATACCGGCGGCCGTGGCGCAACCACCTCATTTGTTGAACGTGGCATTGGCGATGTCTTAGTCACCTTCGAATCAGAGGTGAATAACATCCGCCAACAATATGGCAGTGATGATTACGATATCGTGGTGCCTAAAACCTCGATCCTGGCTGAATTCCCCGTTGCCGTGGTAAAGCGAAATGCTAAACGCAATGGCACCACTGAACTGGCGACAGAGTATTTGTCTTATCTTTACAGTGAAAAAGCGCAGCGCTTACTGGCTAACTTTAATTACCGCGTTCATCACCAAGCCGTCGCAGACGAGTATGCCGATCGCTTCCCTCAGGTTGAATTGCTGACGGTAGAAGAGATCGCGGGTGGCTGGGACAAGGCGATGAAAACTCACTTTGCTAGTGGCGGAAAGCTAGACCAGCTCCAGCGCCGCTAATTTCTATTACGACTTAAATCGAGACGTTATGCCATCGTTATCGCATCAACGCCAATCTATGCCACGGGGAGTGCGTCATCAGCGCGTACTCCCAGGGTTTGGTATCAGTCTGGGCGTATCGCTATTGTTTATTAGCCTGATTTTACTACTGCCAGCCAGTGGTTTAATCATGCAAACCAGTCAAATGACTTGGCAGGAATATTGGTTTGCCATCTCAGACCCACGTATTGTCGCCAGTTATAAAGTCACGGCCGGCGCGGCACTTATCGCTTCCTTATTTAATGGTGCGATTGGACTGCTTTTTGCGTGGGTGTTGGTGCGGTACGACTTTACGGGTAAACGCTTTATTGACGCGTTGGTGGATTTGCCTTTCGCACTGCCCACCGCGGTCGCCGGTGTCACCCTCGCTACCTTGTATGCCGATAATGGCTGGATAGGTAGCGTGCTCGCGAACCTCGGTATACAAGTGGCTTATACGCCGATAGGCATTATGATTGCGATGATGTTTACCAGCCTGCCGTTTGTCGTGCGCACAGTACAACCCGTACTGGAAGAAATTTCCCAAGAGGAAGAAGAAGCTGGCACCTTATTAGGCGCAAGCGATTTTGCCGTGTTTTGGCGCGTTATCCTGCCGACCATCAAACCCGCTTTATTCGTGGGTATCGCCTTATCTTTTACGCGCAGTCTTGGCGAATTTGGGGCCGTGATTTTTATTGCAGGCAATACGCCTTACGTCAGCGAGATCACCTCCTTGATGATTTTTGTCCGTTTGCAAGAGTTTAATTTCCCAGCGGCAAGTGCGATTGCCTCAGTGATTTTGATGGCATCATTGTCGTTACTGTTTGCGATCAACCTATGGCAAGGTCGCTACTTAAAACGCATTCACGGTCGCTAAGGATAGCTTTATGACTCCCCACACTGCCCGAATCGGTGATTCTGTTTGGATCAAACGTAGTTTGATTGGCTTAATGCTGATACTGGTTGCGCTCGTGTTGGTGCTTCCCTTATTGAGCATTTTTTCTATTGCATTTTCTGACGGTATTGGTACCTATTTTGAGCACCTTCTTGCCCCCGATACACGCCATGCGATTGGGTTAACGCTATTGGTTGCCGTTATCACGGTGCCGGTTAACTTAGTGTTTGGTGTCATGCTCGCATGGGCGGTAACTCGGTTTCAGTTCCCAGGCCGAAAACTGGTCACCACCTTGATTGATATTCCCTTCGCGGTATCACCTGTGGTCGCCGGTCTACTCTATTTGCTGCTGTACGGCAGTAACGGTTGGCTAGGCGCGTGGTTGTTTGAGCATGATTTACAAGTGATGTTTGCACTGCCTGGCATTGTATTAGTCACCATTTTTGTCACCTGCCCCTTTGTTGCTCGCGAGCTTATTCCGCTGATGCAACAGCAAGGGCACGCCGAAGAAGAAGCGGCGGTGATTTTAGGGGCGTCTTGGTGGCAACTGTTTCGACGCGTCACCTTACCGAACATCAAGTGGGCCCTGATATACGGGGTGATCTTGACCAATGCCCGGGCCATCGGTGAGTTTGGCGCGGTGGCAGTGGTGTCAGGTAGCATTCGTGGCCAAACCAATACTTTACCTTTGCAAGTGCAGCTTCTGTATGAAGACTATCAAACCCAAGCCGCGTTCGCTTGTGCCTCATTGCTTGCCTTTATGGCATTGGTAACGTTGGCGCTCAAAGCCTTAGTGGAGTGGCGTCAGCAACGCGCACAGACAAACGTAACGCCGCTTGATGAGCACAGCGCGTCAACGCCAGCCCAATTTATCCCACAAACGACCCAGAGTGAGCAGTAACATAATGCAAATTCAATTAGACAATATCACCAAACACTTTGGCCAGTTTCAGGCACTTTCGCCGCTATCTCTCACCATAGAAAAGGGTGAAATGATGGGGTTACTTGGACCATCAGGTTCGGGAAAAACCACGTTACTGCGGATTATTGCGGGGTTAGAAAACAGCAATAGTGGCCAAATCCATTTTGGCGAACGCGATGTCACCCAGGTGCATGTTCGCGATCGACGCGTTGGCTTTGTCTTTCAAAACTACGCTTTGTTTAAACACATGACAGTTGCTGAAAACATTGCGTTCGGCTTACAAGTCATGCCGCGGCGCGAGCGCCCTTCAGCGGCCGCCATCACTCAACGAGTTAACGAGCTGCTCGAGGTGGTCCAGCTTGGTCATCTTCGCCAGCGTTATCCCAAACAATTATCGGGCGGACAAAAACAACGTATCGCTCTGGCACGTGCACTCGCGACGCAACCAGAAATTTTACTTTTGGATGAACCGTTTGGGGCATTAGATGCGCAAGTACGTAAAGAACTACGACAATGGTTACGACGTCTACATGATGAAATGGCATTCACTAGCGTGTTCGTCACTCACGATCAAGATGAAGCGCTGGAGCTATCCGATCGGGTGGTGGTGATGAGTAACGGGCAAATTGAACAAGTCGATAGCCCGGTTGATCTGTATGCTTCGCCGAAGAGTCGATTTGTGTTTGATTTTTTGGGGAACGTGAATGTCTTTTCCGGCCAATTCCAGCAAGGGGTATGGAAAAATGGTAACGCCTTTATCGAACCCGCCCTCAATGCGCAGACCAAACAATCCGGCGATTTGTATGTACGCAGCCATGAACTGACCATCACCGATAAACCGAACAGCCAGGTATCGCTGCCCATGCGCGTGGTATCAGTCAACCCTGTCGGCGCCGAGGTACGCGTATCACTGGCACCACAAGGTTGGGAAAGTGATCAATTGTGGGAGGCCACCCTAACTCATCATGCTTGGCAAGCCGCATCGTATCAAAAGGGCGATACCGTTTATGCCATGCCACATATTGGGTATTTCTTTAACCATGACGATACAGCCCCCCACCGGCTGCAATGGCCATTTTTGGCGGCAGATAGCTTGGTGTATGATATTTAATAATATAAAAAGGGATTTTTCGCATAGTCGAAGATAAATAGAACATCTGCGAACTTATGATCAGAAAACGCGGGTTCAATTACCCGCGTTTAAACATAAACAGTAACAGTATTATCTATAAAGCACTAGCTCTTAAGGTTACTGCCTCGCGTTTCTATTACTTTTTGGTACCAATAATACGACGCCTTCTTTTTCCTGGCTAAACCATTATCATGGTCAACATAGATGAACCCGTATTGCTTTTTAAACCCGTTGAGCCAGCTCAATAAATCAATTGCCGACCATGCGTAATAGCCTTTGACATTCACACCAAGCTCTATCGCTTTTTTACAGCCACCAAGTAGATCATTAATAAAATTAATCCTTGGAATGTCGCAGACCTCACCATCTATAATAGGGTCTTCATCCCCTAAACCATTTTCAGTAATATATATTCTGATATCACCATAGTACTCTTTTAGTAGCTGTAGACCACTCACAAAGCCATCAGGTGATATTTCCCATCCCCATTTTGTATATCGCTTATCATCCATCGCGACCGTTCGGTATACACCGTCAAAGCTCGGATTACCGGGGGCTCCTGTCGCGTTCTCTCGCGTCGGCTCAACAACATCGCCTGGCATATGTATTCTTTCTACCGCATGGGCTGGTAGTAGTTTAATCCAATAAAGTCATTGAGTGGTGCAGCAATTATTAAACTTTCTCTATCATCTGCCGTTATTTTGGGTTGGATACCTTGGGTTTCGAGCCACGCCATCACATAGTCTGGGTACTCTCCCTTCAAAATAGGGTCATAAAACCAATTAAGGTTAAACTGATTAGCGTGCATGGCTGCAAATAGGTTATCTTCACTATTATCAATTGAAAACGCGGGTGTGAAGACATGGCTCAAGCCTATTTCTCCATATTGTTTACGCTTTTTATATGCGATTACAGCTTTAGCATGCGCAGTAAAAACATGATGCGTCGCTTGAAAATACTTTTCTGGCGCATTATGAATACCCGGAGGATGCGCACCCGCAAGATATCCGTGCCCACAAAAAATAACGGTTTCATTGAATGTAATAAAATGTTTGACACGATCACCAAAGCTCTCAAAACAAACGTTTGCATAGTTCAAAAAAGCATCGATTGTTTTTCTATTTAACCACCCTCCGTCTTTTTCCAAACAGAGAGGAAGGTCCCAGTGATAGAGCGTTACAAAAGGAACTATTCCATATTTTAAACACTCATCAATGATATTGTTATAAAACTCAATACCTTTAGGATTTATAGCGCCTACACCATCAGGAATAATTCTTGCCCAAGAAATAGAGAAACGATAAGACTCAAGCCCCATCTCAGCCATTAACTTAATATCTTCTTTGTAACGATGATAGTGATCAATCGCCACTTCACCCGTTGTTCCTTCAAAGGTTTTTCCCGGGATTTTTACAAACTCATCCAGTTAGTCGGCCAGGGCGAGATCGCGAACGTTTTTTAACCAAAAAAGATCGGTTTGACGATCACCTTTGGCTGTGATCATATAGGCTGATTCTAAAATAGTTCGGGATAGATACCGTGGATATCGATACATTTAAAGACTACTTCAGCACCGTTGATGATAATCGCCAGAGTGCCAAGATAACCTACCCACTATTCGACCTGCTTTTTTGCTTCATTGTGGCTGCGGTGAGTTGCGGGGTCGAAAGGATGGTACGAGATTCGAGAATACATCCTAGGGCACCACGAGTGGTTTAAGCGTAACGGTATGTTTGAAGGCGGTATTCCTGCCGACGATACCATCGCTCGTGCCATTTCTTCGATTGAACCGAGTGCCTTTCAAGCCTGTTTTATCGATTGGATGAAAGCTGTCCATCAAATGACGGATGGTCAGGTGGTCGCGATCGACGGTAAAACGCTGAAAGGCTCTTACAACCGTGAAGATAGAAGTAGTACGATCCACATGGTCAGTGCGTATGCCAGTGAAAATCATCTGGTGCTTGGCCAGCTCAAGACAGAAGAAAAAAGCAATGAAATCAGTGCGATTCCCGAGTTAATTCGCCTACTCGATTTACGCGGTGCGCTGGTCACCATCGATGCCATGGCCTGCCAAACGACGATTGCCAAGACGATTCTTGAGCAGGGTGGCGATTACTTATTAGCGGTAAAACAAAACCAGGGCAAGCTAGCGAACGCGATCACCGCGGCATTCAGTGAGCAACGTCGAACCTTCAATGACGATGTCGAGTTTGAATATGGTCACGGTCGTATTGAATCACGTCAGTGCTATGTGCTTGATAAAGCTTGTTTATCAGGCGACTTTACCCGTTGGCCATCACTGCAAAGCCTTGTCATGGTTGAGTCTTTGCGTGTTGAAAAAGGGCGCCCGATGTCGCTGGAGTATCGTTACTATATCAGCTCAAAATCACTGACTGCCGATGAGGCAAGCCGTGCTATTCGCTCGCATTGGGGTATTGAATCCATGCACTGGGTATTGGATGTCAACATGGGTGAAGACGCCTGCCAAATTTATAAAGACAATGGGGCCGCGAACTTTGCCTGTCTGCGACACATGGCCTCAAACATGGTGCGGGCTGAGCCGACCAAGATCAGCTTGGTGGCCAAACAGAAGCGCTGTCTCATGAATCCCAGCTTCTTAGAGAAGGTTTTAGCCGCAGGCATACCGACGATGGTTGAAAAATGAACACTCATGCGCTCGCCCTGGTTAGTCGGCCCTTTACCGTCGACATCCGTTGCCCCTTCGATTTGATAAGAAGCCGTCGCGGCGCCAAAAAGAAAATCATGTGCAAATTTCATAAAAACATCTTTTTATACTAGAGGCTTAGTCGAATCGCGCACAAATAACTCACCCACAACAATCTCTGGTCTTATAGTTACTTGATCCTCGATAAGTTGTTGGGCAACTTCCATCGCTCTTTCCGTAATACGTTCGATAGGAATATCAACTGTCGTAAGCTGTGGTACAACAAACTCAGTCATTTTTTCATTATCGATACTCACGATTGATACATCTGAAGGTACATCAATGCCTTTCTCTCGACAGGCACGTAAAATACCAATAGCAATATCATCACTCGCTGCGACAATGGCACTGAAACGCCAATTGTTGGGAATTTGTTCCAGCGCTTGTTCATAGGCTGCTTTTACATCAAAGCCACACACCAAATGCTGTGTTTCCACAGAAAAGGGCTGCTTCTCAGTAATCGCTTTAAAAGCCTCTAACCGAACTTGGGTCGTCCTTGTTGTTGGACAAGGCCCAAAATACGCAATGTGTCGATGACCAATGCTCATAAGATGGGTCGCCGCCGATTCTATCGCGCGCTTTTGATCAAATGCAATTGAATAACCTGCCGATTCTGGAAGCTCTTGCCCAACGTGAATCAAAGGCGTGGATATTTCATGATTAAGCTCGATAAGTTGTTGCGCCGTCAGCTGACGGCTGTAAAGCACAATCACATCACACTTTTGTTCAACCAGGGAGCTCACTGCTTGTAATTCAAACTCAGCTTGGTTTTTTCCATCCGCAATAATCAGCTGCTTGCCCATTCTAGTAGCACTGGCAGATGCTTGCTTTAATAAACTACCAAAGTAGCTGCCATCAAAGTCCGATAGCACTAGGCCAATACTGTTGCCGCTACTCGCAGCTAATGTTTGAGCCAAGCTACTGGGTCGATAGTTCAATTGTTCAATAGCTGCTTCAACTTTTACTCGGGTACTCTCTTTGACCTGTCCAGTCTTATTGATAACACGAGACACTGTCGCCTTAGATACACCGGCAGCCTTGCAAACATCTTTAATCGTGGCCATTCGTACCTCTAAAGGTGAGAGGGAGTTTCCCTCGAAACTACAAACTTTCGGATTTTCAGTATTGTAACATTAATTACACAGAATCCAGTTTGCGATGGATAGCAATTAATTCTTCAACCAATTCTCTGGCTAACATGCTGGTCATAATATGATCCTGGGCATGCACCATCACCAAATTCACGGGCACCTTTCCTTCGCCCTGATCGAGCCCAATCAGCTGAGTCTGTATATCATGTGCTTGCTTCGAGGCGACAGACGACTGAGACAGGTATTCGTCAACCGCGTTCCAGTCACTCGCTTTCGCGGCTCTCAACGCCTCCATTGCGAAAGACTTTGCTGAGCCTGCATTGATGATGAGCTCCATCACCGTTGATTCTTGGTCAAAATCTGCTAGTGGTGTCATTAGTTTTCCTCCCCTTGGGCTTCTTGTGCTAAAAGCTGTTTTTCATAAACTTTAAAAAATGGATAATAGATGGCGGTTGCGACAAGCATGAGGACAACAACTAATATAGAAGAGCTAATTGCCCAACCTGCTGCCCATGCCGCGCCAACCGGAGCAGGTGCAGTCCAAGGCACCACTGAAATCACAGCACCTACAATTCCCGTTTTGACACAAAAGTACGCAATCGTGGCGTTAACCAGTGGGGCTGTAATAAACGGAATAAAGAAGGTGGGATTCATAATCAAAGGGGTGCCAAATATCACAGGCTCATTGATATTGAAGAGCGAAGGTACAACACTGATTTTCCCGATTGTCTTTAGGTGAGCAGCACGGCTACGCATAAACAAAAAGACCAGGCCTAATGTCGCACCAGAGCCGCCAAGCACGATAAAGAAACTCCAAAAACCCTCTACAAATACATGAGGAATTTGAGCACCAGCAGCAAGCGCAGTTTGATTGGCAGACAGGTTGGTGAGCCAAAAAGCTTGCAACATACCGCCGACAATAGCAGCACCATGAATGCCTGCAAACCACAATACATGTGTAAGTAGCACGGCCAAAAGAATAGCTGGCAACGAGTCAGCAGCACTGACCAGAGGTTTGAATGCCGTCATGATAGCTTCAGGGATGATCATGCCGGTCTGACTTTCAATATATAAATTGAGAGGATATATAGTCAGTACAACCAGTAGTATCGGAATCAACAAATCAAAAGACTGTTTGATTTTACCAGGCACTTACTCAGGCATTTTGATGCCTATGTTTTTCCTTTGGAGGAAATACATCAGCTCTGTACTATAAAGAGACACAAGAATTGCCGTAAAAATACCTGTACCGCCTAAATATCCCGCAGGCAGTCCTCCTTCAGTCAGTGGCGCAGCTACCAATAGGAAGGACATCAACGACAGCATCGCTGGCATGAATGGCTCCATACTGTAACTTTGCGCCAAGTTATAAGAGATGGCGGCGGTGATATAGACAGACATAATGCCCATCGTCATATTAAATGGTGTGAGTAGTTGCCCTTGATATCGCTCAGCAAGCTGCAACCATACTTGAGCAATGGCCCAGTTTGAATCCGCTGCAAACGGAGGGAAGGCAAATATGAGTAGAAATGAGCCCACAATCATAAATGGCATCGCAGAGATAAATCCATCTCTCATCGCCATAATATGGCGCTGAGACGCTGCCTTACCGGCAACAGGCGTTACTCTATTCTCAATAAACCCAAACACATTATCCGTTAATGTCGTCATTATGAGCCCCCTAACCTAGCTCTACTAACGTATCGTTGAGGATTTTTTCACCATTCATCATTCCATAATCCATGGAGTTAATGACTTTTACTTTTTTGTCTTGTTTAGCTGCGCTTGCGGAAAAATCTGCCTCTTTATATTTCACTTGTGGTCCCAGTAAGCAGATATCGAACTTGGGAAGCATATTTTCAAACTCATCCAAACCAACTGCTTGAATATCAGCTTCTATGCCTTGGCTCTTCGCCGCCTGTTCCATTTTCTTGACCACCATGCTGGTTGACATTCCCGCTGCACAACAAAGAAGAATTTTTACCATTTTCATACCTCTTGACATTCAAGTTACTTAACCAATAGCCCTAATCTATCCAAAAAGAAACCGGTTTCAGTAACCGGTTTCAAAGTTGAAGACGAGGATCACAGAAACCGGTTACATCAAGTGAGTCATTGTGGTTTTGATCACATTGCCGGGAGGCTCTGTATGGGTTGTACGAAGAATTCGGAACGAGTAGATATAGGGAGGAGAGAGGATGAGGTAAAACAACTATGCACTGACGCTATACATTAAACCGATAACGCCGCGATTTCGGTTATTTCTAGGCATAAGTAACGCACGAATTCTGGGTTCAATTGCAAGTAATAATCAATACGCTGAATCGCACTCTCTCGGTTATACTCAACCGCAGAAATATTCACCGACACACGCGGAATGACATTTCCCAACAGACCACTATGTGTAACTACTTGGCGGCTTTTTCGAGTACAAGCGCCGTTAGGTCTTCGCAAGAAGCCTTGCTTTTCTTCGAGAGGAATAAATGTACCAGATTGCACCACCATAGGTTTTCTGGGTCCATCTCGCCAAAACTTCTAAGCCAGTTAGCTAGCCCGACGCCAAGCGATATTGCGGTTGAAAGACAATCTCAACCTCTTTGTTATTGATTTCGACTCCGAGTACGGAAACGAGGACCTACACTTTTGAGCTTGTTCGGTTAAATGAATATCATGATAAATTAAGGTGTCTTTGCGTTTTTTAGTCTCATTAAGAGCGATCATAGCTGCAGTCATCAAGGTGATGGCATCCAAGGCGAGTTCGCGAATATTTTTTAACCAAAGAAGAATCGGTTTAACGATCACTTCTGGCTGTGGTCATATAGGCCGATTCTAAAATGGTTCGGGATAGATACCGTGGACATCGATACATGTAAAGACTACTTCAGCGCCGTTGATGATAATCACTAGAGTGTCAAGATAACCTACCCGCTATTCGGCCTGCTTTTTGCTTCATTGTGCGCGGTGATTGCGGGGTCGAAAGGATGGTACGAGATTCAAGAATACATCCCTAAACACCTTCTCTAATGAAAGCGCTAAAATAGCTTAAAACAGGATCAAATACAGAATATTCGCATTTGCATTCGACCCTTGTCACTTCAGATTAGTTACTGACACGAACCACAACAGAAGTTTTTACCGTGCTCTGACGCTGCTGCCTGTTTTTCAGCAAAAAGTATGTTGTTCTCCAGGTGAATATGCTCGTGCAAATCATCCTGTAACTCTTTTAAACCATTGTACAGAGCTGTCCAAGTACCACATTCGCCTTCCGGTAGTGTCAGATTGTTGGTTAACCGATTAATTTTCACCAACTCGGCTTCGTGCTGCACGTGTTCTTCTTCCATGACAGAAATAGGACCACTTGGATACACACCGCGCGACAGCATTGGGAAAAGAATTTGTTCTTCTTTCATCATATGACTTTCCAATTCCTGTAACATAGCGTCCAGATGCTCCGCTAAACCGCGTGGTGCGAGTTCGTGGTCACCATGCACGTCTTCCACTTTCATTGCCAGTTGCTTAAGTTCTGGTAATTGCTCACGATGGCGTTGATGGAAACGTAAATAAATGTGCTCGATTAATTCCTGCGCTGTTGCTTGTTGCCATTTGGCTTCGCTATCCGCCAACCTTTGCTGTAAATCACTCATGCTAAACTCCTTAACTTAATCCGCAACTCCAGGAACTACTCCCGGATGAAACATGAATTCCTAAGTAACAGTGCAACAAGTGCGCCAACTTCTATCCAATTGTAATTATTGACATTCAGAAACCCCACGGTAGTATCAACCCTAACAATTAGGGTAGTTTTTACCAATATAGTGGATTTAACTATGCTACAAGAAAGTGTTTTAGCCGATTGGTTAACAGAGCAACCTACAGCTGTACGACTGCAGAATCTCGTCAGTACGTTGCGACGTCATTTTAACTGCGGCGCAGTCGCACTATTGAAACTCGAGAACGAAGTACTACAACCTATTGCCGTCAAGGGACTCGTGCGCGAAGCTTTGGGCCGTCGCTTTGTGTTAGCGCAGCATCCACGTTTAGCGGTCCTAATATCGTCACGTTCAGCCGTTCGTTTCGAACATGACTCAGCTCTTCCTGATCCGTACGATGGTTTAATGGCTAACCAACCAGGCGAGGCATTGCCCGTACATGACTGCATGGGCATTAGTTTGTATTTGGAAAGCAAATGCTGGGGCGTACTGACACTCGACGCGTTAGAGCCTGGGACATTCACTGACGATTCTATTATTGAATTACAAAAATTTAGCTTATTTGTAGAAACCGCCATTCGCATTGGTCAGTTAGAGCAGAACGTCCGTGCACTGCGGCAAGGGCAAAAGCAATCAGTCGAACACAGCAGTATCTCCGATGCCAATGAGTCAGAAATTATTGGTGAAAGCAAAGCCATTCATGCGGTCTTAAAAGAGCTTCGGATCGTAGCCGGTGCCGATTTGCCCGTATTGCTACTGGGCGAAACCGGGGTCGGTAAAGAACTATTCGCGCGGGAATTACACCGACTGTCGCAACGCAGCGGCAAGCCGTTGATATACGTAAACTGTGCCGCATTACCCGAGTCCTTAGCGGAAAGTGAACTCTTTGGTCACGTAAAAGGCGCTTTCTCCGGCGCAAGCAGTGATCGATCCGGGCGTTTCGACGCGGCTAATGGTGGCACCCTGTTTTTAGATGAAGTTGGCGAGTTACCGCTTTCCATACAAGCCAAACTACTACGCGTACTGCAAAACGGTGAAATTCAACGCCTCGGCTCAGACAAATACCGCAAAGTGGATGTACGCATTATTGCCGCGACCAATCGAAACCTTAAACAGCAAGTCAGTAACGAAACCTTCCGTGTCGACTTGTACCATCGCCTGTCCGTGTATCCACTGCCGATACCACCACTACGTGAACGTGATGACGATGTTTCCATTCTGGCCGGTCATTTTTTGGAGCTGAACCGGGCTCGGCTAGGCTTGCGCGCCATTCGCTTGTCGCCCGAAGCTGAGTTGGCAATTCAACAGTATCAGTGGCCAGGTAACGTTCGCGAACTGGAGCATGTCATTAGTCGGGCCGCCATTAAACTATTGAGCCATGGCATCGACAAAAATGACATTGCCAGCATTGAGCCTAAAGTGCTCGACTTAGACGTGCGATTGCCTTCGGTGGCAGACTCGGGTACTCAAAGCAATGACGCGAACTTACCGACCAGAGTTTGTCGATGAAAGAAGCGGTACAATATACACAGCGTAAAATGATAGAAGCGGCACTTAAGCGTAACGATGACAGTTGGAGTAGAGCTGCTAAAGAGCTCAAGCTCGACTCCAGTAATTTACATAAAATGGCCGCCCGATTAGGAATGAAGTAATGACCCGAGCGCTTTTAATGAAAATACTATGGCGCTCTTTGGCCGCATTCTTTGTTTTACTGGGGGTTATTGGCATTGCCCTGCCGGTTATGCCCACCGTACCGTTTCTTATTGCCGCGTTATGGGCGGCCAGTAAAGGCTGGCCCCGCCTAGAAACCTGGTTGGTCAACCATCCAAAATACGGACCAGATATTCGGGCCTGGCGCGATAACCGAGTAGTGAAGCGCCGCTCTAAAGTCATTGCACTGGTGATAATGGCCAGTGGTTGCGCCATTTTATGGTTATTCGTGCCACAAGTGCCGGTTTGGCTAAAGATAATTGTCGGCGTGGTATTGGTCACTGTGGGTGCTTGGCTAGCCAGTCGCCTGAGTCCGTACCTGCACCGTCAGAGAAGTCGTTATGAATAAAACCCTGCCCACTGAGCTGACATTGGTCAATGACGATACTATTGACCGCCACAACCTTCAGCGTCAGGTACGATTTTCAGAGCACTGGATCGGTGAATTAAAAGTCGAAGCGGTTAAGCACCGCTTAGCATAGCTTAATAGCGAAAAACGCATTCAAACGATTAATACGCGAGTTGAGGAAGGCACGCTGGAGCTATTAGTCAGCGCTGAAACCCTGGTTGTCGATTACTGCGATAATTTGGAAACACGCAACGCTGTGAATAAAACCTGTCTGCTACACAAAACGCCCTTGGTATCGGGTTCTGCCATTAGCGTTGAAGGACAAGTAACCAGTTTTTCAATGCAAAATGAGAGCGCGTGTTATGGGTGCTTAAGTCAGTTTTTTGGCGAGCAGCTACCGAAGCCGGAGTGTTGTCGCCGCTAATGGGCGTTATTGGTACGATCCAAGCCGTAGAGCCATAAAAATAGCGGCCAACATAGATCAGCCGCTTTATTCATCATTGTTACTCTTTGACGTATTGCACAGCGAATAGCAGCGGATGAATCTACTAAAGCACCCTAACTGCTCTCACTGCTCCAACGCTTAGCCCGGGTTACCGTCCGCTCGCGGCGTGATCAATACTTTGAAGTAAACGACCACGTAAATGCTGTACGCAATAGCCCAGGCTAACGTACTCAGCATTAACCACTGGCTAGTCAGTTCTGGCATAAACCAAATAAGGAATACGCGAGTCACTGCCGCAATAGCTACCAATAAAAATGCGCCCCACATAATAGGTTTAGTCTGAAGCGGGCGTCCGCTATGCCCTAACGACACCCGAGCTATCATGCTTAAAATCATGTTACCCATAGCGCCAGCGGTCAGTGCGTGCATGGCTACACTCTGAGTAATTTCAATACCGGCATAGCGCAGTGCAAATAACGCTAAACCGATGGGAATGAACCAGTAAGCAATATGCAGCGACCACAACAGCGGCACCCGCCAGGTTATCCAAATTTTCCAACGCACAACACGGACGGCTGTTGTGATGGCACAAAAGGCGAACAACACAACCATAACCTGACTAGGCAACCGCATATGCAGGTTAAAAAAGTGCACCGCGAATATTAGCCATAAGCTGCCTAGCGCCATTTTATCCAGCCAGGGCAATGCCTGAACTTTCTTTGTCATGGTGCCGTTGGCCGTAAACATTGGCAGAACACGCCCGCCGATAATGGCCATTAGCAACGTCACTAGGAATACAGCGTTATAAGCTCCCAGTACTTGGATGTTGTAATGACCAAAATGTAACCCGTAGTGCATCAATAGATTACACACCGTTAATAACAGCAGAATGGGGACAAAAAACAGGTTTCTGGTTTGGTTAATTTTTAGCACCATTATGCCAAACAAGAATGCAGCAACAGGCAGAACACTGACGTCCACCGCCGCCACAAGCCACCACGGCAAGTTTTCACCAAACAACAATAATAATCGTGCCGCACTCCATAGCACCGTCACCACTAGCAAGGTATTACCATGCGGCGCGCGCAGTCCCGTCCAGTTCTGTACTGCAGTGAGCAAAAAGCCCAGCACAATGGCAACTACAAAACCGAAAATCATTTCATGGCTGTGCCAGAACATAATATTTCCGTACACCGGCAAGCTCACCTTCCCCGCCAGCGCAAAGCCCCAAAGCAGAATTGCCACAGCACTGAATAGTGCGCCTAGCAAGAACAGAGGACGAAATGCTTGTCTGAGTATCGGCGTTATGTGATCTTCTTTCTCTCGGTTTGTGATCTGCATCATAGTCACCTGAACACTTTAAAGATGTATTTATAATATATGTTTTAAACGTAAAAAAATAGCGTTCTAACGCCGAAAATAAGTTAGTATCCTTAGTTGATTTGCCGGTTTATCGTGTTCGCGAAACCACCTCTAAAAGAATAGCTAACTGCTAAAAAATAATCTTTGCGCTTTGATTTTGCTATGCCTATTTTTGGGTAGCGTTAACTTTGCAAAGTGAATATAGATGACTGATAATAAAGCATTTTATCGAAACTCACAGTAAAGTTTAGGTGTCTGACTTAAACGGATATAACTGGAGGTCTTCGATGCCCCCTATCAGCAACAGGTGGCCAACGCAATTACTCGCTGGTGTTATCAACACTGGCGTCTACACTCTGTTTTACGGTTTGAACCATCTTTCCAAGTATCAGCATTCAGGTTAAGGAATACTTTAATCTAATCGATACTCAATTTGGCTTGCGCATAGCAACCCAAGGCGAGCACATGAGTGTTCATTTATCAATCATCGCCGATATGTCTGCGGCTAAAACCTTCTCTAAAAAGCTGAGGTTGTTGATCTGGTGATACCAATCAACAACTCACACCGCATTCTTTTTGGCTCATACACCAGAAATCACTGTAGCTCTTATTTTTTAGGACGGAAGGGTTTAATCACCGTTTCGTTACACTCCAAATAAGGGCCTTCCATAAGGTCAATGCAATAAGGCACTGCCGGAAATACCGCGTCTAAGCACTGACGAATGGCTTTTGGCTTACCAGGTAAGTTGATAATTAGCGATGAGCCGCGTAAACCCGCAGTTTGGCGAGAGAGAATGGCGGTTGGTACGTACTTTAACGACTCTTGTCGCATCAGCTCCCCAAAGCCCGGCATCATGCGGTCGCAAACTGCCTCAGTTGCCTCGGGAGTGACATCGCGTTTAGCCGGGCCAGTACCACCGGTGGTCACCACCAGACAACAGCCTTCTTTGTCGACTAAGTCTTTTATGGTCTGTTCAATCAGCGATTGTTCATCTTCAATAACCCGATACACCGGCTGCCACGAAGACGTTAAGTAGTCATTTAATGTCTCTTCAATAGCCGGACCTGAGACATCCTCATATTGCCCTCGACTGGCGCGGTCGCTGACCGTAATAACACCAATACGTGCGATATCGTCTGACATAATTGCCCTTTTGTCTCTTAATTCCGTGTATTTATGCCGTCAGTAACCCGGCAAGCTGTAACCAATAGCCGTTACTTTCTTTGCTGCCCAATTTTACGGGATGATCGCCATCAACATTGTTACGGAAACGATCTAGCCAGTCAAAAGTGCCTTGTGGTTGCGGACTAATACGGACGATATCCACTAACCCCTGCATACTCGGAAGTTGGTTTATCAGGTTATAACGAGTCCCCGATTGGGTTTGAATGCCGTTAAGTACAAACACTTGCTGTCCTTCCTGGCTTTTCACTTCACGCCCTTCGGGGTACTTGATGCAGCACAGCTCACACTGATCTTTCGGGCGGTTTTCAGATCGCGCAGTAAAACAGCGACCCGACCAGGCAAGCGGCATATGCCCAAACGAGAATACCTCAACATCGAAGCAGTCACGCACGCTTTCAATGACCTTTTGCTGCAAAATATCCTGCAACCAGTCACGCGACAGCTCAAAAGGTGCTACCCAACGGTTCATGCCCATATCAATTAAACGACGCAGGCTTTGGTGATTGTAGATGTTAATGGCCGGCCCAGCAGTGAAGTTCAGTCCTTGCTCCTGTAACAGACTAATAGCGCTGACATCGTTGGCTTCGACCTCAAATTCGCCGTTGTCACAATATTTACCCAGCTCCCGCAACTCGGCCGGGGCTTCCAGCAACGTCATAGTTGATAGCGTCACTTTCTTACCGGCTTCCCTGAGCATGTGTGCAATTTCAAGGTAATCGTCAAGCTTAAGCTCGCGGCGTTTACTACACACGGTTTCACCCAAATACACATGCTCGACGTTAGAGTCAGCGGCTTCGCGGTAAAAATCCATGACTTGTTTTTTTGGCCAAAAGTAAAGAATCGGCCCTAGAGAAAATTTCATATCATTACTTCCATTTCCGATGATACGCACCGAGCGTGGTTTGACTACCCTCTGAGAGCGATGCAAGAACCGAGTTCCAATTGTCAACAACCTCAAAACCATCAGGGTCGGCCATTACGGCATCAATAGCCTGGCGCCAGACTCGGGTAATTTGTGAGACATAGGCAGGACTGCGCTGACGGCCTTCTATTTTGAGTGAGGTAATGCCCTCTTTGTGTAACTGCGGTAGTAGGCTCAAGGTGTTCAAACTCGTGGGCTCTTCCAGAACATTATAGACCTCGTCGTCGACGGAGAAGCGTCCTTTACAGAGCGTCGGATAGCCCGCTTTTTCGTTTTCAGCAAAACGGTCTATCAGCACGCCGTTTAACCGTGACTCCAGTTTGTTGTCTTGCTCGTCCCACTCAACAAAAGCAGCAGGCGAGCAGGCACCCGCGGTATTGGGCGACTCGCCGGTCAGGTATGAGCTTAGGTAGCAGCGCCCTTCCGCCATAATGCACAAACTTCCGAACGCAAAAACTTCGAGTTCAACGTTCGTTGTTCGCGCAAGTGCACGGACTTGTTGCATCGATAGTACACGAGGCAGTACCACTCGTTTCACACCGTATTGTTGATAAAAACGAATTGCCCCGGCATTGGTCGCCGACGCCTGCACCGATAAGTGCGTTTCTACTTTCGGGTAGCGTTCGGCGGCATAAGCCAACACAGCCAGATCGGCAATAATCAGTACGTCTGCGCCAGCCAGAACGGCATCATCGACCGCCTGGCGCCACTTCTCCCAGCTGTTGGCATGCGCGAACGTGTTGATAGCAACATGCAGCTTTTTACCGTGTCGATGCACATAATCAGCCGCTTCTGACAGCTTCAATTGGTCCAAATTAAGGCCCACAAAGTGTCTCGCGTTGGTTTCATCTTTCAAACCAACGTAAACCGCATCGGCACCATTTTCGATAGCCGCTTTTAATGCCGGAATACTTCCAGCCGGACAAAGCAATTCCATTCAAACCTCTATTTAGTTGTTTTGTGGTGCGCAATTTGTTTATTCATTATAGTATTGATAACATCTTTTTTGTTATTTCACGAGGAGCGAATTATGAGTACCAACAAATGGGTAGATGCCATACCTAAAATAATCCAGCCAATTAAAAACTCAATCCCAGATCCAATTGTAAACTTCAGCATAGAAAAGGTTTTAAACCAGTTATTTAAAGAGGAGAAAATAAAAGGAGAGCTTAGTTTTATCGCTGAAAGAATCATTGAGATTCATGTCAAAGACATTGATTTTTCTATGTTTTTTACTCTTAAAAACGAAGAAATAAAATCACTCAGAGGGCCTCAGGAACCTGACGTAACGCTATCAGCAACCGGTGATGCGCTTATTTTATTGATCTACAACAAGGTTGACCCTGATACGTTATTTTTCAATCGAAAATTAATGGTAAAAGGAAATACCGAATTAGGGTTACATCTCAAAAATTTTTTAGACACTATCGAGGTACACCAAAAGCTACCAAAGGTTATTTATTTAATGGGTGATCGTTTTAGTGATTTTATTTACAAAGAGAAAAGTGAAACAATACCTCTCAATTAGTTAAGCTATTTTGAAGCACGTCAATAGGTAGTTATGAGCACAATCATTTGGGATAAGAAGTTAATCGAAAAATACAATATTAACGGCCCCAGATACACATCATATCCGACGGCATTAATGTTGTCTGAACAGTTTTCTCAAGATCGCATCGCCAATGCACTGAAGACGACCGGCGATGAACTGTGCTTATATCTACACTTACCATTTTGTCATAAACTCTGCTATTACTGTGGCTGTAACAAGATTATTACCCGCCACCAGCATAAAGCAGACAAATACTTAGACTACCTCGCACAAGAAATGGCGATGTATCAGCCATTAGTTAAAAACAAGAAAATTCGTCAAATTCACTTAGGCGGGGGAACGCCTACCTTTTTGACCGAGAAACAACTGACACGACTGATGAACTCGATTCATCAACATTTTACCTTTGCCGAAAACCCAGAGGTGAGCATTGAAATAGATCCGCGCAGTTGCAGCGATGAGAAACTGTATCATCTGCGTGATCTTGGATTTAACCGTGTCAGTTATGGCGTACAGGACTTTGATAAGAAAGTACAAATTGCCATTAACCGCGTGCAGGATGTCGATCTTATTGCACATCAGTTAAAACTCAGCAAAGAACTGGGCTTTGACTCAATTAACCTCGACTTAATTTATGGCCTGCCGTACCAGCGCCCGGAAACCTTTAAGAAGTCGATAGAGCAGGTCATTGAAATGAGCCCCGATCGTATTTCCGTATTTAGCTACGCGCATTTACCACAGCGCTTCGCTGGGCAGAAGAAAATATCGGAAGAGTCCATTCCACAGCCGTCAGTTAAGTTAAGCTTGCTCGAACAAGCCATTACTCAGCTCAACGACGCGGGCTATCAGTTTATTGGCATGGATCACTTTGCTAAAAAAGACGACGGCTTAGCCATTGCCCAACGCGAAGGTCGCTTACAGCGTAACTTCCAGGGTTACACCACAGACGGTCAGGACGCATTACTAGGCTTGGGCGTGTCCTCTATTAGCCAGGTTAACGGTGTGCTATGGCAGCATGAAAAAGAGCTACCAGCTTACTACAAAATAATAGATGACGGACAAAAGCCCATTGTTAAAGGCATGGCATTGAACGACGAAGACAAAGTGCGGGCAGCACTTATTTCACAAGTCATATGCCACTTTGAGATCGATATAGAAATTTTTAAAGCCGAGTGGAATATCGACGATTTCTGGGCACACTTTGCTGAAGCCATACCGCTATTGAAACCGTTTATTGAAGACGGCTTGGTCGACGTATCCGACAAAAAACTCCGCGTCACAGAAATAGGCCGCCTCTGGGTACGCAGCATTTGTGCCTGTTTCGATGAGTACCTAAATCACGGTCAAAATCGCTACTCCAAAGTGGTTTAATATGAAAAGGCCAGATTGCCTTGTACGATTAATCAAGAGATTGTATGAAAAATTGTCATTGGGAGCCTTCCGAACAGCAGGATCAAATTGCGTCACTTGATGAGCTTAGGCAAAAGTGTCTTGTTGCCCAAAGCGAGATGTTAGGTCATGCGGTACTAACGCATAGCGATGTCCGCTCGGTTATCGAAGATCATGAAACGTTCAGCAATGCAGCAGGCTCCCACTTGTCGGTTCCAAACGGCATGGATCCACCGGAGCATGGTATTTTTCGAGAAGTGATTGAGCCGTACTTTAAGGCTGATCGCTTACCGAATTTTGAGTCGACTTGTCGGCAAATTGCTCAGAATATTGTTAGCAAAATGACACCGAATACGGCATTGGATGTGGTCAGTAAAATCGCAAAGCCTTTTGCATTACATATTCAGTGCGCCTTTCTCGGTTGGCCAGAATCGCTAACAAGTGCACTAGGCGAATGGCTTGAAGCCAACCAGCAGGCCATTGTGAATAACGATAGAGCAACGTTAAAGCAAAAGGCAGATGAGTTTGAAGCATTGATTCATGAACAGCTCGACGTTCGCAGACAATCAGGCTCAGCCAAAGACGACAATACATGCCGCCTAATGCATGAAACAGTCACAGTGAATGGCGAAACGCGCCACCTTCACGAAGCGGAAATTGTCAGCATTTTACGCAACTGGACCGCTGGCGAAGTTGGCACCATTGCTGCAGCCATTAGCAGTATTTTCTACTTCTTCGCAGAAAATCCTCTTGTTGTAGAGCAAATACGCAACGGCAACTTAAGTACCGACGGTGCCATAGACGAAATACTCCGCATTGACCCTCCACTTATTTCAAACCGCCGTCGCGCAGTCAAAGACACAGAAATATCCGGCTGCCCTGTCAAAAAGGGCGAAAAAGTGACCGTGCTCTGGGCCTCGGCCAATCGTGATGAGTCTGTATTCGGCAAAGCCAATACATTTAACCCCGAACAAAACAAAGCTAAAAACCTACTCTACGGGCGTGGCATACATGTTTGCCCCGGCGCACCGCTAGCCAGAATGGAACTTCGTATATTCACTGAAGAATTACTAAAACACTTCGAGCGTTCGAGGTAACCGGTGAACCTAAGCGAGCCAATTACCCGTCTGGCGGGTTCAATAATCTTATAATTAAAGTAACGGCTACCGAAGAGAAAAGCTCTACAGCAAATCAAAACTCAATACAGATAAAGCAGCAGCAAGAACAGATAAAGTAAATAACTGCCGCGACAGAAGAAATCTCTTCAACTTTGGAGCGGATATCCCGAAACACTCAACAAGTTGTATAAGTCTTAAAAAATGCCAATGTAGTGGCCCATTAACTACCCGATAGCATGGAGTCTATGAGTTAGGTTGGCATATAGACCATCACAGGCTCTCAGGAAATCAGGGAAGTTATCGAAGAGCAATATCGTCTTATCCGAGTTTTACAGGATCATGGCGACGAAGTCCACGTCCAAGAAATATTTGAACTACTATTAATCGGAGTAATTAAGACTGAGTGTGGGTGCAACGTGGCTGTGATTTGGAATGAAAAAAAACTTGAATTCGAAATTTTCCCATGGAGTCAGAATTTCGAGACCGGATTGGACGATATTGATAATCAACACCGTATGCTTGTCGATATCGTAAATCGCCTGGCCTCGCAATTCTCTTCGATAAATTCAGACGTGAACAGCGCTACAATACTGGACGAGCTTGAAGATTATGCCAAGTATCACTTTGAGTACGAGGAAAACGTTTGGAAAAAACATTTTGGTCAGTCAAAAGACACAAAGAATCACCATGATGCTCACCAAACTTTTTTTCACAAAATCAGAAAGTTACGTCAAACCACTGAACGGCACGAAGCAGTGTTGGCAAATTTGTTTAACTTTATTACCCGTTGGCTAGTCTTCCACATATTGGAATCGGATCGCCGCCTAGCATTAACAATTCAGGCGATGGACGATGGCATGGATCTCTACGCCGCAAAAACGTATGCAGATATGCAATTAAATGGATCAGCATCAGTGCTTGTTTCCGCATTATTAGAGATTTACGGGAAGTTATCAGCCAACACTATTCAATTAATACGCGAAAAAACGGCCAGAAAGCAAGCCGAAGATGAATTGCATCAGTTACAACAGGATCAACTACTAAAAGCCTTAGACAAGCAAGCAGTTGATCATCAAAAACAATTAGAGTTCTTGGCGTATTCAGATTCTCTAACCGGCTTGTGGAACCGAAATGGTCTCGTTCGCTGTATTCGCGAGATGCGAGACACGATCAGATCAACAGACCAAGTTTCCATAATATCACTGAACCTAGACAATTTTAAAGAAACTAACAAACAGTTTGGAGAGGATGCAGGAGATCATGTGCTATGGGTTTTTTCACAACGCTGGCTCGATGTTTTGCCTCCAGGTGCTACCGTTGCCAGAATATCTGGTGATCAGTTCGCTGCTCTCCTGCCAAATGGGTACCAAGCGGAGCCTGTTTTGCAAGTTGTACAAGAAAACTGCAAGCATCCGGTTGTTTTTAATGATAAAACAATATCAATCCGTTTTACAGCGGGGATTTTCCTTTTCTCTGCAAATGAATTTAAAGATGGATCTGATGTAGACGCACTCCTGAGGTTCGCAGATCAAACGCTTTTTAACGCTAAACAGGAAGCGAAGGGTAGCTGGCTGTTAATGGATGCAAACCAGAAAAAAGCTCATCAATCACGCCAACGGTTACTCACGGAAATCCGTGAAGCTCTGAAGGTAAAACAATTTCAGTTGGTCTATCAACCGAAAGTAAACCTAAGAACAGGTTCCGTTCTAGGCGTTGAGGCGCTCATCCGTTGGAAGCATCCAGAAAAAGGATTGTTATCTCCAGCGTATTTTCTATCAGAAATCGAAAATCATCCCTTATTGTGGACATTGGTAGATGGGTTATTGAAGAATCGCTGCAGCAGATGCACAAGTGGGATCAAAAGGGGTTGAACCTAACTATGAGTGTTAATGTGGCTGCTCTTCATCTTCAATCTCCAGCCTTCTCAGACGAACTTCAGCAATCGTTCGATCGTTTTCCGGAAGTCGATCCGTCGCGATTTGATCTTGAAATACTAGAGACCGCCACGTTGGGCGATCTTCAATCCTCGGTGTTGGTGATTAACGAATGTCGGAGCATGGGAGTAACGTTCTCTCTTGACGACTTTGGTACGGGCTACTCATCTTTGGCTTATTTAAAACAATTACCTGTTCAGACAATAAAAATTGACAAAGAGTTTGTGAGCGGTGCTGATGAAAGAAGGGAAAATATATCGATTCTAGGTAAGCGGGTATTTCTACCCGCCTGGTGATTGAATGGGCGCTTTGTTATAGGGCAATAGATCGCTGACATCACAGCCCTCTTCTCTCTGAGGTAGCTCTGTCAGTACATGACGCAGGTAGGCATAGGGCTCCACACCGTTGGCACGACAGGTCAGCATGATACTGAACCAGACGGCGCTGGCATTCGCCCCGCTTTGGGTGTCCGCGAACAACCAAGCCTTCCGCCCGGTCGCCACCGGACGGATTTCCCGCTCGACCTGATTGTTGTCTATCGGGTAGCCGCCGTCTTCGACATACTTCTCCAGGTAACGCCATTGTTTCAGCGTATAGCTGACCGCTTTTCCCATCGGGCTGTTCGGTAACAGCCTGGCGGCGGCTTTATCCAGCCACTCATGGAAGGCGTTCAAAATCGGAATGCTGTCTTGCTGCCTCATCGCATGCCTGTCTGCTGGCAACAAGGATTTTGCCTTTTTCTCCACAGCATACAACTTCTGGATATAACTCAAGGCCTGTTTGGCCTGTCCTCCCTTCTTCGGCTCAGGTCGAGGGCATCTTTGAACTTGCGCCGAGCATGCGCCCAGCATCCGAGGTGGGTCACGTTTTCTAGCATCCGCCAGGCTGAGTAGCCGTCGGTCATGACCGTGCCCTGGTAACCATTGAGGAAGGCCTTGGGGTAAGTGTGCCCCCGGCCTGGTTGGTAGTCGAACAGCACCACCGGCGTCGTGCTTTGCGCCGGGCTAGTGTAGGCCCAGAGATAGGATTGGCTCTGGGCTGGCTTGTCTGGCTCCTTCAGCACCTGAAGCGTCGTTTCGTCACCGTGGATAACCGACTCTCCGAGCAAGCTTTCCTGCATAGCGAGGTACAGCGGCGACAGCCGCTCAGCCGTTTTAATCATCCAGCTTGCCAGGGTGGTGCGCTGGAGCTCGACGCCGACCCTGGCCAGCTCTTTTTCGATGCGGTATAACGGTAGGCCGTCGGCATACTTGCTCACCGCAACGGTGGCCAGGGTCCCGGCAGTGGCGATACTGCCGGGCAGCGGCTGGCGGGGCATGGCAGCGGTGATAATTTTGCTACCTTCGCCGTGGTTTTCGCAGTGGCGGCAAGCGTATTTTTTGCGCTCGTGGCGCAGTACTTTAACTTGCTTAGGGATAATGTCGAGCTGCTCGGACGATTCAACACCCACGGCGTGCAGCTGACCCTGGCAGCAGGGGCAGGTCTTTCA
>AQOF01000048.1 GCA_000565345.1 Salinivibrio costicola subsp. costicola ATCC 33508 = LMG 11651
CATAGTTCAGTTGGTAGAACGGCGGACTGTTAATCCGTATGTCACTGGTTCGAGTCCAGTTGGGGGAGCCAACCTTGAAATCAAAAAGAATACATAAGTAAATCGATTCCCCCTTAGTTCAGTTGGTAGAACGGCGGACTGTTAATCCGTATGTCGCAGGACTGGGCGTCCCCGTTCAATCCCGCAGGGGGAGCCACTTCCTTCTTTTTAATTCTACTCTTTCCAACTCATTGTCTGATCTGCTTCGCAGATTATGTCGCAGGACTGGGCGTCCCCGTTCAATCCCGCAGGGGGAGCCACTTCCTTCGTTTTAATTCTACTCTTTCCAAGTCACTGTCTGATCTGCTTCGCAGATTATGTCGCTATTCAACCAAACGCTATTTAACCAACGTTGACTGAGCTGTCTGCTTAGACTTGACTATTCTCTCTCCCGAAACAGCATTCTCATATTGATCGCCCCTTCTGTTCTACCACTACCCTTTACTAAGCCGGTCGCAAATCAAGCGTCACTGATAGCTTACAGCGGGTCAGGCAAAAACCCTGCTTGATGGCGGTTGTTATAGCCGCTTCAAAGGTCGATAATAGGCAGATCACAAAAACACTAAATGATTAAATAGCATGGTTGAGTATTTGTTGCTATTAGTGGGCACTGTCTTGGTCAATAACTTCGTTCTGGTGGAGTTTTTGGGCCTGTGTCCATTTATGGGCGTATCAAAAAAACTAGAGACAGCGATTGGCATGGGCTTAGCCACAACCTTTGTGCTGACCCTGGCATCGGTGAGCTCGTACCTGGTTGAAACCTATATCCTCATTCCGTTAGATCTTGGCTACTTACGCACACTGAGCTTTATCCTCGTCATTGCCGTGGTCGTGCAGTTCACTGAGATGGTGGTACACAAAACCAGCCCCACGTTACACCGGTTATTGGGCGTTTTCTTACCACTGATCACCTCAAACTGTGCGGTGTTGGGTGTTGCTTTGCTCAACGTAAAACAGCAGCACAGCTTTATTGAATCCATCATTTATGGTTTTGGTGCGGCTTGTGGTTTCTCGCTGGTGTTGATTCTATTTGCCGCGATGCGTGAGCGTATTGCCGCGGCTGATGTGCCGGCTCCCTTCCGGGGCGCGTCTGTTGCTATGATCACCGCAGGTCTGATGTCGCTCGCCTTTATGGGCTTTACTGGATTGGTGACCTTATCATGAGTGGAATCGTGATCGCAGTGATTGTTATCGCTGCCCTCGCCGCTATTTTCGGCGCAATTCTTGGTTTTGCTCGATCCGCTTTAAAGTCGAGGCCGATCCCATTGTCGATCAAATTGATGCCATCCTGCCACAAACGCAATGTGGCCAATGTGGTTATCCTGGTTGTCGACCCTATGCCGAAGCGATTGCTAATGGCGATGAAATCAATAAATGTCCCCCTGGCGGGCAACAAACCATCGAGAACCTCGCCAACCTGATGGGCGTTGAGGCGACAGAATTGGCGCATGATGAAGAAAAAAGCATCAAAACCGTTGCCTTTATCCACGAAGAAGACTGCATTGGCTGCACTAAGTGTATTCAAGCGTGTCCTGTTGATGCGATTGTCGGTAGCACCAAAGCCATGCATACCGTGATTGAACAAGATTGCACTGGGTGCGATCTCTGTGTAGCACCCTGTCCGACCGATTGCATTGAAATGATCCCCGTCCAGGACACACCAGAAACCTGGAAGTGGCAGCTCGACCAAATTCCGGTAGTAAACATAACCGACAATCAGGGGGCACGCGCCTGATGGAAAGTCTCATTGAACAAATTAAACACGGTCAGATCTGGGATTTTCACGGCGGTATTCATCCACCCGAGCACAAAACCCAATCTAACCAAAACGCGATTCTTGAGCACATACTGCCATCTGAACTGGTTATTCCGTTAAAACAACATATTGGCAGTAAAGGCAAACTACTCGTTAGCCAAGGCGATCAGGTCCTCGCTGGACAAGCTCTCACCGAAACCGACATTCAGCAATGTGTGCCGGTGCATGCTCCAACCTCAGGCACCGTAATTGCAATGGAAGATAGAACCATCGCCCACCCTTCTGGGTTATCCGATCGCTGTGTTGTAATTCAACCGGACGGTAACAATACATGGGGCGCAAAACCCGCTTTTGCTGAGTATCACACCCAAACACCTGAACGCCTGATTGACCATATTCGCGCTATGGGCATTGCGGGAATTGGGGGAGCGGGTTTCCCTACCGCCCGTAAACTACAAACCGGCCTCGCACGAACCGAGATACTGATCATCAACGCCGCCGAGTGTGAGCCCTATATCACCGCCGACGATCGCTTGATGCAAGATTGCGCCGATGAAATCGTCGCGGGCATCCAAATTCTCAACCACATTGTGAAGCCAAAACTGGCGGTGATTGGTATTGAAGATAACAAGCCCGAGGCGATTGCTGCGTTAAATGCCGCTGTCGACGCGGTTGAGGACGACATCCTCATTCAAGTGGTGCCGACCAAATACCCATCAGGGGGTGAAAAACAGCTCATCCAACTGATCACAGGAAAAGAGGTACCGGCCAAAGCCTTTCCGGCCAGCATCGGCGTGTTGATGCAAAATATTGGCACCACATACGCGATTAAGCGCGCCGTGCTAGACGGTGAGCCGCTTATCAAGCGCGTGGTAACCCTGACCGGGAAAACGCTCAAAACCCAGCAAAACCGCTGGGCACTATTGGGCACGCCGATTGGCGAACTATTAGCTCAGCACGGCTATAAAGCGGATAAAAAACAGCCACGGGTGATTATTGGCGGCCCGATGATGGGCTTTACGGTGCCTCACGCTAAGGTGCCCATCACCAAAACGACTAACTGTGTGTTGGTGCCAACCCGCAAAGAAATAGCACCAGCCAAACAAGAAATGGCCTGTATTCGGTGCAGTGCCTGTGCCGATGTGTGCCCCGCGCATCTTCTCCCGCAGCAGCTGCAGTGGTACGCGAAAGATCAAGACTATGACAAATGCCAAGACTACGATCTATTTGATTGTATTGAATGTGGCGCGTGTGCCTACGTCTGTCCTAGTGAGATTCCGCTGGTGCAATATTATCGCCAAGCCAAAGCCGAAATCCGCGAGATTGAAGCAGAAAAAGAGGCGGCCGAACGGGCGCGCCAACGCTTTGAAGCCAAAAAAGCGCGGATGGAACGAGAAAAACAAGAGCGAGAAGAAAAACACCGCCAAGCAGCGGAACGTCGCAAACAAGCCGCACAGCAAAATGCCGGCTCTGGCGATGCCTTAAACGCTGCAGTTGAACGGGTGAAGGCGAAAAAAGCGGCGCAATCGGCGGATAACGACGTGAAACCCGCAGTCGCCGCTGCGATTGCACGCGCAAAAGCCAAGCAAGCCGAGGCAGCGAAAACCGGCAGTGATGAGCCAGATAACAGTGAAATGATGAAGTTGCGCGAGGAGCGCAAACGGCAAGCCCGAGCGCGTAAGGCGGCGAAAGAGACGCAAAAACCCGCGCAAGCCATAGCGTCGCAGGCAGGATCAGAAAACACTGACAACCAAGATGGTAAAAAAGACGCCGTAGCGGCTGCCGTTGCCCGTGCTAAGGCCCGAAAAGCGGCGCAACAAGGCGAATCAAGCGCTGATTCGTCGGCCTCGGCTGAAAGCCAAACTGCAACAGCCAACAAAACGTCAGACACTGGCGAAGCCAGCGATAAAAAAGCCGCTGTCGCCGCTGCCGTTGCTCGTGCCAAAGCGCGTAAAGCCGCTCAACAAAAACAAGATAATAAGGAATAATCAACGTGGCGTTTTTCATTGCAAGTTCACCACACGCCCACAATAAGCGCTCCACCAGCCATATTATGCTGACCGTTCTCCTGTGCGCATTACCAGGACTCGCGGCACAGTGGTATTTCTTTGGATGGGGAGTATTAATCCAGCTAACGCTCGCCGTGTTAACCGCCTGGACAACAGAAGCACTGGTGATGCGGTTACGTCGCCGCCCGGTGATGGCCTATTTACGTGACAATAGCGCGCTGCTCACTGCATTTCTTTTGGCCGTCGCGATCCCCCCGATGGCACCTTGGTGGGTGATCGTAATTGGTACCGCGTTTTCTATCATCGTTGCCAAGCATATTTATGGCGGGCTGGGTCAAAACCTGTTTAATCCTGCTATGGTTGGCTATGTAGTACTGTTGATCGCATTTCCAGTACAAATGACTACCTGGCTACCACCCGAAAGCCTTGCCACCCATGCGTTAACGTTCGGTGATACCCTAGCCGCTATTTTCAGTGGCTATACGTTGGACGGTTTTAGTATTAACCAACTCCGTATGACCGTCGATGGTGCAACCATGGCCACGCCACTGGACACCATAAAAACCGCATTAGCCGGCGGACAAACCGTCAGTGAAGCCTTGCAACAGCCTATATTTTCTGCCGTTGGTGGCAAAGGCTGGGCCTGGGTGAATACGCTGTATCTGCTCGGTGGTTTGGTATTGATTCAACGCGGTGTGATCAACTGGCATATTCCGGTTGCGGTACTCACCGCCTTATTATCAAGCGCACTGTTGGGCCACTTGATTGCGCCCGATCAGTTAGCGTCGCCGCTGATTCATTTGTTGTCTGGTGCGACCATGCTGGGGGCATTTTTCATCGCCACCGATCCGGTTTCCGCATCCACGACGGACAAAGGGCGCTTGTGGTTCGGCGGCCTCATTGGGGTGTTGGTGTACTTGATCCGTACTTGGGGTGGCTACCCCGACGGTGTCGCGTTTGCAGTGATTATCGCTAACTTATGCGTGCCTTTGATTGATTACTACACCAAACCGAGAACTTACGGCCATGCGAATAAGCGGGCAGAGAAGAAGTCACAGTCATGATTGAAACAATACGAAAACATGGGGGCATCTTGGCGATCGCAGCCCTCTTATCCACCGCATTAGTGGCGGTTACCAATGCGCTGACTGAAGACACGATAAAAGAGCAACAACAAATTCAGTTATCCAAAGCGCTCAATCAAGTGGTCCCAAAGGCGCGCCATGATAATCCGCTTCACCAAAGCTGCCGCCTGGTGACAAACTCGGACGCACTCGGCACTGACGAGGCGCAACCTTTTTATGTCGGCACCTTGAACGATGAGGTGACCACGGTCGCCATTCAAACCATCGCCCCCAATGGCTACAATGGCGCGATAAAAGTGCTGATCGGGATGGATGCGACCAGTCATCAAGTTTTGGGCGTACGGGTCCTCGAGCACAATGAAACCCCAGGCCTGGGAGACAAAGTGAGCTTACGTGTGTCGGACTGGGTACGGAGCTTTAGCGGCAAGACAGTGACCAGTGAAGACGATAAACGCTGGGCGGTCAAAAAAGATGGCGGTCAGTTCGATCAGTTTACCGGTGCGACCATTACCCCCCGGGCGGTGGTTACCGCGGTAAAAAAAGCGGCCTGGTTTGTCAGCCAGCAACAAGCTACCTTGCTTAACCAACCAGTCAATTGCGGAGGTGCGTCGTGAACAGTGACCACAAAGCGCTGATGAAAAATGGCTTATGGAGCAACAACCCCGCCTTTGTGCAGCTGCTGGGGTTGTGTCCACTGCTAGCAGTCTCTGCCACCGTCACCAATGCGCTGGGCCTCGGCATTGCAACACTGGCTGTGCTAGTGGGTTCCAACTTAATCGTGTCGGTGATCCGAGAATGGGTGCCTAAAGAAGTGCGTATCCCAATTTTCGTGATGGTGATTGCCTCATTGGTCACCTGTGTGCAATTGGTGATGAATGCCTATGCTTACGGCCTTTATCAGTCACTCGGGATCTTTATCCCCTTGATTGTCACCAACTGCATTATTATCGGCCGCGCTGAAGCCTTTGCCTCAAAAAACCCGGTTGGCTTATCGGTTAGTGATGGGTTTTGGATGGGAACGGGCATGACCGCAGCGCTGGTGATACTCGGCGCGATTCGAGAGATTATTGGTAACGGCACCTTGTTTGATGGCGCCGATCTGTTACTCGGTGATTGGGCCTCGGTACTACGGATTGAAATTTTCCAATTCGATACCAAATTCTTATTGGCGATATTGCCACCCGGTGCATTTTTAGCGGTGGGCTTTTTGATCGCTCTGAAAAACATCATTGATACCCATCTTGCCAGTAAGACAGAATCCGAGCAGAAACCAGTGATTGAACGTGCGCGGATCACCGGCAATCAGTGACGGGATAGGGAAATGAATAAAGAAAAACGACAACAGATTTTGGAGCGGCTGCGGGACAACAACCCAACACCGCAAACAGAGCTGCATTGGTCTACCCCTTTCGAGTTGTTGATTGCAGTGTTACTGTCTGCCCAGGCTACCGATGTGAGTGTCAATAAAGCGACCGATAAACTCTATCCGGTGGCCAACACTCCAGAGGGCTTATTGGCACTAGGTGTGGATGGGGTGAAGTCCTATATCAAAAACATCGGCCTGTTTAATTCCAAAGCCGAGAACGTGATTAAGACCTGTCGTGCACTGATCGAACAGCACGGTGGTGAGGTGCCAGAAAACCGCGAAGCGCTGGAGGCCTTACCCGGTGTCGGGCGTAAAACGGCCAATGTCGTGCTCAATACCGCATTTGGTTGGCCCACTATTGCGGTCGACACCCATATTTTTCGGGTCTCTAATCGCACCAAGTTTGCGATGGGTAAAAACGTCAATGACGTGGAAGAGAAACTGAACAAGGTGGTGCCCAAAGCGTTTAAGGTCGATGTGCACCATTGGCTTATTTTGCACGGACGCTATACCTGCCTGGCACGCAAACCCCGCTGTGGCAGTTGCATCATTGAAGATTTATGTGAGTATAAAGATAAAGTCTATCCAGACAGCTAACGCTATTTCAGGCGAGCACTGGCAAGTAATAAAGGAGCAACGTCATGTCTAACGGCAGAATTCTACACACCATGATCCGCGTCGGTGATCTGGATCGCGCAGTGAAATTTTACACCGACGTAATGGGTATGCGTTTGTTACGCACCAATGAAAACGAGCAGTATAAATATAGCTTGGCGTTTGTCGGTTACAGCGATGAGTCTGACGGTGCAGTGATCGAATTGACCTATAACTGGGGCGAATCGGAATACGATCACGGCAACGCCTTTGGTCATATTGCGATCGGTGTCGACGATGTTTACGCCACCTGTGATCAAATTCGCCAAGCCGGCGGCAATATCACTCGCGAGCCAGGTCCAGTAAAAGGTGGCAGCACTGAAATCGCTTTTGTCACTGACCCTGATGGTTATAAGCTCGAACTTATTCAAAACAAGAGCGCGTCTGCTGGCCTAAACGGTTAACTGACACCTGCTCTCATGAAGCTCACTCGCTTAACAGAGTGAGCCTTAGTGATAGCGACATAGCCAAGACAACAAAGCCCTGCTTCAACCGCAGGGCTTTGTTATTTCTGTCGCTGGGAACTAAGGTTCGCTTTTGGTTTGTCATCCCACCTCGCTGAACGTCCGCCTACTCGCTGAACGTTGACTGTGCCTTATAACAAGGTCCTACCCAGAGAGATCACCACACGACGGTTTTTACTTCGACCAATGGGATCCTCGTTATCGGCGACCGGCCGGCGCTCGCCATAGGCTTCAACGGTGATCCTGTCCTCAGGCAAGCCCAAAGAGGTAAAGTAGTCACGTAATTTCTTCGCCCGCCGCTCCGACATTTGTTGATTGGCGGCGCGTGTGCCTCGTGCATCTGAATAGGTCGCCACTAACACCAAATCGATATCGTCGCTGTAACGAACAAACTCGGCTATCTGCGTGAGTCGCTGGCGGCTCGCTTTGGTGAGCTCATCGCTGTTTTCTTGATAGCGCAACACGGTAAAGGAAATGTCCTCAAACGCGTAAGGCAATAAGGTGTTTAAGCATTGGCTAAATTCTTGGTACGGTGCCCCAAACGCCACCGCAGACAGGGCAACATCGATTTGACGCTGTTGGCGCCGCCAATCTTGAAAACTAAAGGTAGGAAAGCGACCTTCTTCCAATTCGCTCAACATCGACCAGGCCGTTTGGCCGCCGACATAACCATCAAACTGTTGGAAAAACTTAAGCTGGTCCATGTATCGGGCCGGTTCACCGGGCATCCAATCGGCCGGCATGGATAGCAAAGATACCGGCGCTGTCTCGCCCATAGGACGCTGCATCTCCAACTCGAAATCTACATTCATGTCTTTGCTGGCGCGCGAGGTAAACGACGCGAGCCCGTATCCAGGAATATTGTGCTGCAGGCGGCACTCGATCGGTGTATCTATGGTCACCGCCCAGTTCGACTCGCCAAGCGATGCGACATATTGCTTGTTTGCATAAACATTACCCGCACTCAATAGACCCACGGTGAGGGCCAGCGCGCCCGGCAACACATTATTAATCAGGCATGGCTTAAAAAGGCGAGACGCCATTCTGGACTCCGAACTTCGCATGAGGCTCTGCACAGGCTTTATGATCCTTGGAGTGGCATATTTGCACACCTAAAGAGGATGCACCCAGCAGTGAGAGACGGTTTAACCAACAAGAGTAACGATAAAGATATCGACCGGCAAGATGGTGACTTTAGCTTATCGTCCGGATTTGCGATAATCACGCTCTGATTATTGTAAGTAAAGTGACATTGCATGAGCCAAGAAAGCGATCTAAACAGCCTTAAGGCCCGATTCCGTGGTTACTTTCCCGTTGTTGTTGATGTGGAGACAGCCGGGTTTAACGCCAACACTGATGCATTACTCGAAATTTGCGCGGTAACCTTAAAAATGGATGAGCAAGGCTGGCTCGCTCCGGATAAAACATTGCATTTTAATGTCACGCCTTTTGAAGGCGCCAACTTAGAGCCAGCGGCCCTTGAATTTACCGGCATTCGTGATCCCTATAGCCCCTTGCGCGGCGCGGTTGATGAGGGCGAGGCCTTAAAAGAGATTTTTAAACTGATCCGTAAAGAGCAAAAAGCGGCAGAGTGCCAGCGCACCATTATGGTCGCCCACAATGCCAATTTTGATCACAGCTTTGTGATGGCAGCCGCCGAGCGCGCGAAGCTAAAGCGTAACCCCTTCCACCCTTTTGCCACCTTTGATACGGCGGCTTTAAGCGGCTTGGCTCTCGGGCAAACCGTGCTGGCTAAAGCCTGTAAAACCGCTGATATTGCTTTTGATAACAAAGAAGCCCATAGCGCCCTTTACGATACCGAGCGTACGGCCGAGCTATTTTGTGAAATTGTTAATCGTTGGAAGCGCCTAGGCGGCTGGCCTTTGCCTCTGCGCCTGACGCGCAAGAAGAGACGCCCGAATAAAACCCCAGCGCGTGAGTCGACCCACGGTTATCCGTTGCAGCAATAAATGCATGATTCAATTGTTAACAACTTGTTTGTTGTCACATTTTTGTGATCTTATTTTGGCCTCTATTTAGCCAGCATATTAACCACGATTAAACAGGCACATAAGGAGTGAGCGACAGAATTAATTTATCCATATTACGCCAAACACGGGCTGAGATGAGCAATAAACGCGTTAGAGTATTTACTTAAAACAATCGATAGAAACATTATCAGCCCAACCAGGTGACATCGTGCGGTATCCGTTTTGAAACCAACCTTTAACAAACGCGAAATTGGTGCCAGTATTGAACCTGTAGAACATCCGACCACTTCTCTCGCCCACGCAAGATGGGCTTTGAAGCGGCGGCCCCAAAGAACAAGAAGCTTAATTAACACAGGAGTGAGGCGCGTTATGTCATCACTATTTAAGAAATCGCTAGTGGCAACCAGTTTATCTTTGTTAGCCGTACAAGCACACAGTGCCGGCTTTCAAGTATCAGAAACCTCGGTATCCGGTTTGGGGCGTGCTTTTGCCGGTGAAGCCGCTATCGCAGATAATGCCGCAGTGGGTGCACGCAACGCCGCTGCCCTAACCCGTTTTAACACCACCGCTTTCTCGGGCGGCTTAAACATCATTGATCCCGATGTGCATGCGGATGCTACTCCAGGAGCCTTACCCCAAGGCACAACCAGTAAGAGTGCAAAAGATATAGCTCCGACTGAATATGTGCCGAATATCCATATTATCCAGCCGATTGATGACAAATTAGCAGTGGGCTTCTCTGCCTTCTCGAATTTTGGTCTATCAACTGACTATCCGAAAGACTTTTACGCGGGGTCAGTCGCAGGGTCAACCGAACTGGTGACCATGAACTTTAACCCCAATATCGCTTATAAGCTTAATGATCAGTGGAGCATCGGTGCCGGTATCAGTGCTATTTATGCAGACGCAGAACTTAAGCGTCAGAAAGGGGCATTGCAGCCAGCAACTGCAACCGATCAGGCGGCAAAATTAACCGGTGATGGCTGGGGCTTTGGCTGGAATCTCGGCACTCTTTGGGAATTGGACGAAAATAATCGCTTTGGTCTCACCTATCGCTCACAAACCGACGTAACGCTTGACGGTGATTATCAGGGGTTATCATCCAACAAAAAAAAGGTCGATGCTGAACTGGAGCTTAACCTACCCGAGATCATTGAGTTCTCAGGTTTCCATCAGTTAAACCAACAATTCGCCGTCCATTACAGCGCCATGTATACTGGCTGGGATAGTCTGAAAGAGCTGAAAGCAACAGGTTCTGGCTGTGCTAACAACGATAGTGTCTGTTTCCAGAAAGAAGAAGGTTGGGATAACAGCTGGCGTTATGCGTTGGGGGCCACCTATACCATGAATGATAACTGGGCCTTCCGTGCGGGCTATGCCTATGATGAAAGCCCAGTACCCGCAGAAAAACGCACGCTAAGCATTCCAGATTCTGACCGTCACTGGTGGAGCTTGGGCACAACCTATACAGCCAATGAAAACCTGTCAGTTGATTTTGGTTTTGCTTATTTAGATGGAGACCAAGTCGGAGGTGAAGAGAAGCTCTCCGAAAAGGATCCTGCAGGAGATTCAACGGTTGCGTTCTCAGCCGGTGGCGATGCTTACATCTACGGTTTGCAGCTGAACTACTTGTTCTAAATACTGCTACCTAGCCATCACTCAACGAGCCGGCCTACATAGGCCGGCTTTTTTCGATCTAGTATCCCGCCCTAAATGACATTAGAAGTGATGGCTGGCCGCTATGCCGCTATGATGGAATAACGCGACCAAGCCCCGTACACAGACATGCCGTGAATCCATCCCTGGGGGCGGCGCCGCGCCCTATTTGCCTACTTTACTGGTCGCGAATTTCAGCAACGCTGACAAGCATGAAAGAAAGTAACCAAAAAAAAACGATTTCCCCTCGACACAGACAAAATTTTGCGCAAACTGGGTAGCTTAATTACAAAATCAAAGATAACCCCTGCGGCAACGCTGCAGTGATAACCCCTATAACAGGAACGTTTCCATGAACCCGGTAGTCATTTCAGTCTGTGTCATGCTGGCACTGGCCCTTATGCGCGTCAATGTCGTCGTCGCACTCACCTTTAGTGCGGTCCTTGGTGGCCTGGTCGGTGGGCTCAGTATTTCCGAGACCATCAGTGCCTTTGAAGGCGGCCTTGGCGGTGGTGCCACTATTGCGCTCAGTTATGCGATGCTCGGTACCTTTGCGGTCGCCATTAGCCGTTCAGGGATCACCGATGTTCTCGCGCACTCGGTGATCCGCAAGCTTAACGCGCGCCCAACCGATGCCAATACCGCCACCTTTAAATATGTGGTCTTGGTCTTATTAGGCCTTTTGGCTATTTCGTCGCAAAACGCGATTCCGGTCCACATCGCTTTTATTCCTATTGTGATCCCACCTTTATTGCATGTGTTCCAACGCTTAAAGCTCGATCGTCGCCTGGTCGCCTGTGTGCTGACCTTTGGTTTGATCATGCCATATATGGTGTTGCCGGTCGGCTTTGGCGGCATCTTTTTGAATAATATTTTGCTGAAAAACCTCAATGACAATGGCCTAAACGTGGTCGCCAGCCAGGTGCCGACGGCTATGTTATTACCGGCAGCCGGGATGGTAGTAGGCTTGCTGATCGCGACCTTTATCAGCTATCGCCAGCCACGCCAATACAGTGAAGGGGACGTCCTCACTGCTGAGCCGGAAAACCACGCCATTAGCCCCCGTAACCTGTGGGTTGCAGGCATTGCGATTGTCGCGGCGTTAAGCGTGCAGCTGATGGCAGGGTCGATGATTGTCGGCGCATTGGCCGGCTTTATGGTGTTTACCTTTGGCGGCGTGATCCGTTGGAAAGACACCCAGGATGTGTTTACCAAAGGGGTACACATGATGGCGATGATCGGCTTTATTATGATCACCGCCGCTGGGTTTGCCGCGGTAATGAAAGCAACGGGTGGTGTGGAGTCCTTAGTCGCTTCTTTGTCAGGCTCGATTGGCGATAACAAACCGCTCGCGGCGTTTTTGATGTTGATTGTCGGTTTGCTAGTGACCATGGGGATCGGCTCGTCGTTCTCGACCATTCCGATTATCGCTACCATTTATGTGCCACTCTCACTGGCGTTTGGCTTCTCGCCGATGGCAACCATTGCTTGGTGGGAACGGCCGCCGCCCTGGGCGATGCTGGCTCACCCGCTTCGGATTCTACTTTGGGTCCAACGTCGGGCCTGAACGCCGATGGCCAACATGAACACATTTGGGATACCGTGGTCCCCACCTTTATCCACTATAACCTGCCATTAATTGCCTTCGGCTGGTTAGCCGCGATGATGCTCTAGGGCGTAAACGCGCTATGTGAGTAAAAAGGCGGTATAGACAAGAAAAAAAGCCACGTTTTATAACGTGGCTTTTTACCTGATACGGCTCGCTTCAGTGATACGGCGAGAGCCGGATAAACGCGAACAATTACTCGTTTTCACTCGCATCACGACGCGCGGCCGCTTCTTTGACCAGTGGCTGTAACTCACCTTTTTGGAACATTTCCAAGATGATGTCACACCCGCCAACCAGCTCTCCGTCAACCCACAACTGTGGGAATGTTGGCCACTGTGCGTAAACAGGTAGCTCTGCGCGGATCTCTGGGTTTTGCAACACATCCACGTAAGCAAACTTCTCGCCACACGACATCAGCGCTTGAGAGGCTTGTGACGAAAAACCACAGCTTGGTAGTTTCGGCGACCCTTTCATGTATAGCAGAATCGCGTTTTCTTCGATTTGCTGCTTAATTTTGTCCATTGTTTCCATTGCTTCCTCGAACACTGTCTGTGAATCTTATTTTGATTCTACTGGTTAACAGGCTGGAAAAAAATGCCTAAATGTTTTGTGGGATTAAGCGTAAAAATTTTGCTGCGATCCTTTTAATAAAGTAAAAACTTGCTAAACTAGTCTTAGCAAAACGAAAATAGTAGTCACACTCGATGGTTAGGTGGCGATAGCGGCAATGGGTAGTCAGTGATCATCCGTTGTCAGTCATTCGTATTTGCCCTGCACTGTCAGTGATCGACTACAGGAAGCACTCTCACGATAAAAACGGAGATATATAGCAATGTCATTCCAACTACCTGAATTACCTTTCGCAAAAGACGCACTAGAACCACATATCTCAAAAGAAACACTCGACTACCACTACGACAAGCACCACAACACCTATGTGGTGAAGTTGAACGGTTTGATCGAAGGCACAGATTTCGAAGGTAAATCACTCGAAGACATTATCAAGACCTCGTCAGGTGGCGTGTTCAATAATGCGGCCCAAGTGTGGAACCACACCTTCTACTGGCACTGCCTGAGCCAAATGGCGGCGGTGAGCCAACAGGTGACGTTGCAGACGCGATCACCAAAGCATTTGGTTCGTTTGACGAGTTTAAAACTCAGTTCACCAATGCTGCTGTAACTAACTTCGGCTCAGGCTGGACTTGGTTAGTGAAAAAAGCAGACGGGTCGGTTGCAATCGTCAACACCTCGAATGCCGAAACGCCCGTGACTCACGATGGTGAAACGCCATTGTTGACTGTCGACGTTTGGGAACACGCATACTACATCGATTATCGTAACGTGCGTCCAGATTACCTCGCTGCATTCTGGAAACTGGTTAACTGGGACTTCGTCGCGAAAAACTTCGCAGGCTAAACCAATCGCCAACAGACCGAGCGCGAAAAAGGTCTGTTGCAAGCCCTAGCTCTTACAAACCTAGGCGCTTGTAACCCCAGGCTTACCAATCACTAGGAGGCGTTTATCGCCTCCTTTTTTATGCCTGATACGCTTTGCAAACTCGCATTTTAGGCAAAAAAACCGCCAACTAGGTTGACGGCTTAACGGAACTTGATAAGTCCAAGAGAATTAATCTTGTTCTTTTTCTGACAAGATAATCCGCAGCGTGCGGCGTAGCGGCTCTGCCGCTCCCCATAACAGCTGATCACCCACAGTAAAGGCATTAAGGAAATCATCCCCCATCGCCAGTTTACGGAGACGACCCACTGGCACAGACATGGTGCCTGTCACTTTTGCTGGGCTCAGATCCGTCATGGTCACGTCACGCTCGTTAGGCACCACGCTCACCCAGTCATTGTGCGACGCAATCATGTCTTCAATCTCATCCATCGGCACCGCTTTTTTCAGCTTAATGGTCAGCGCCTGGCTGTGACAGCGCATGGCTCCTACACGGACACAAGTCCCGTCGATAGGAATCGGATTGTTTTGTAACCCTAGGATCTTGTTGGTTTCAACCGAAGCTTTCCACTCTTCCTTGCTTTGGCCGTTGTCACGCTTGACGTCAATCCAAGGGATCAATGAGCCTGCGAGTGGCGCACCAAACTGCTCGCTAGGAAAGTCGCTCGAGCGTAGGGTTTGAGCCACTTTGCGGTCAATATCTAGAATAGATGTTGCAGGGCTTGCCAAGTCAGTGTTCACTGAATCATTGATGACACCCATTTGGCTGATCAGCTCGCGCATGTGTTTTGCGCCTGAGCCAGACGCCGCTTGGTACGTTTGCGCGGTCATCCACTCAACCAGACCGTTTTGATACAAACCGCCTAAGCCCATCAGCATCAAGCTAACCGTACAGTTACCGCCGACGAACGTGCGCGTGTCGTTATGGATCCCCGCTTGGATGTGTTTGAAGTTAATCGGATCCAAGGTGATGATACTATCATCTGCCATTCGTAATGATGACGCAGCATCAATCCAATAGCCTTTCCAACCTGATTCACGCAGTTTTGCGTAAACATCGTTGGTGTAATCGCCGCCTTGGCAGGTGATAATAGCATCGAGGGTTTTGAGCGTTTCAATGTCATAGGCATCTTGTAACATGCCTGCATCTTTGCCGTAATTCGGCGCTGCAATCCCGACTTGTGAGGTGCTAAAAAACACAGGTTCGATATGGTCGAAGTCTTTTTCTTCTACCATGCGCTGCATCAGCACCGATCCCACCATGCCGCGCCAGCCAACTAAACCTACTCGCATCATAATTTTCACACTCCATGTTGTGTGACCGCCGTTAACAACAGCATATGGTTGCCTGACAGTCAGTGAAAAAACGTTTTTGATACTAACACGTCTTATCACGGTCGTCAGGTTAACGCCTCTGCCTGCTTATTAAATGACCTCATTTTCAAGTTTCCGTCACCTATGTCTAACTTGATTTAACGTACAGGCGCCTAAAAAACAAACTAAAAAAAAACAGACAAAACAAAATATTGAAACAATTAAACGCCCTTAAAATAACCATATATTAACTAATCATGTCAGGATGTAACTTAATTCGCGCGTGACCCATATAAGCGACAAAAATGTTTCCCATCACTTTACTCTGTTAGCTAGAGTAAGGCCCCTCACAAATGGAACAAAGGATACTGAAACAAGGACAGTGATGTGAGTTTGGTTGTTGCTTAAGGCATCGCTAAATCGCGCAGGGAGTAGTCGCGCAATCACAGACGATCCACCTTCCGATAATGATATTGACTCGCTCAACGCTATCGGTAACCCGCAAGCGACCGGTTACCCAGCAAGCGACGTGAAGAAGGTTAAGTTATGACAACACAGCAAGCTCGATTACCCTCCATCATTCAGGTGGTATTGGCACTTGGCGCCTTTTTGGCGCTCGCGTTTTCGTTTACCGCCAAATTAGACCTCCCCATTCAACTGGCCTTATTTATCGGCTGGTTTGTGATTATGGGATTGGGGTTAAAACTTGGCCATCAATACAAAGATCTTGAAAGTGCTGCCACGAAAGGAATTTCTAACGGCTTAGGCGCCGTTTTAATACTTCTATCGGTTGGCGCATTGGTCGGTACCTGGATTGCAGGCGGGATCGTCCCCACTATTATTTACTATGGTCTTAAAGCTATCCACCCTTCTATCTTCCTTTATAGCGACCATGTTGATTTGCTCGTTAACCGCTTTAGCGACGGGCACCTCTTGGGGGGCTGCAGGAACCGCGGGTATTGCCATGATGGGGATTGGTCAAGGCCTTGGGATCCCTGCCCCAATGACGGCAGGTGCCGTTCTTTCAGGGTGCTACTTTGGTGATAAAATGTCGCCATTGTCTGATTCAGTGATCCTTGCCTCGTCAATGTCTGGCGTCGAAATCGTTGAGCACATTAAAGGCATGCTGCCGATTGCACTGATCAGTTACATCATTACCGGTATTCTGTTTACTTTGATTGGCTGGCACTACGCAGGCAATGTGGATATGAGCCAAGTAGAGATGGTGAAGCAAGCGATGCAAGATCAGTTTGTGATTTCACCACTATCCTTTGTGCCGGTACTGATTGTCCTCGCGCTGCTGGCAATGCGATTACCGTCTTTCCCGGTCATTAGTTTTGGTTCATTACTGGGTGTGGTTTGGGCTGTAATGCTGCAAGATATGACCCCCGTGAACGCCATTAATACCGCGTGGGCGCCGTTTTCTATCTCATCGGGTGTCGACTTTATCGATGCCATTCTCAACCGCGGTGGCATGTCTTCTATGCTCGGTTCCGTGGCTGTGATTGTGTTTGGTCTAGGTTTTGGTGGCTTGCTCGAAAAAGTCGGGGTCTTGCATACCATTGCCAGCTTGTTTGAGCGTCGCGTTAACAGTGCAGGTAGCTTGGCAACCTCCACCATCGGCACCGCCTTTATGGGGAACGTATTCGGCTCGGCCATGTATGTGTCGCTGATCTTAACCCCTAAAATCTGTGCCAAAAACTACGACAGACTGGGTTATCAACGTAAAAACTTGTCTCGTAACGCTGAATTTGGTGGCACGTTAACCTCAGGCATGGTGCCATGGAGTGATAACGGTATTTATATGGCCAGTATTCTTGGTGTCGCCACCTTGTCTTATGCACCCTTCATGTGGTTAAGCTTTGTGTGTATTGCCGTCACCATCGTGACCAGCTACTTCGGTTGGTTTGTCGATAAGGTTGAGCCAAACCAGGCCGCGCAAGCGCAAGAAGATACAACCGCAATAGCGTCTGCGCCAGAGCGTGCCTAACGAGCAATAGAAGCGCTTAAAATAAAGCGGGACACGCTAGCCGTGTCCCGCTTTTTTTATTCATCGTCTCGACTGGATAAACGGCGTTGTAGTTGGTCACGCAAATTTGGGGGCGTCCCTTTTATGGTGAGGGTGTCTGTGTCTGGATCGTAGAACACGCGCTCCCCCATCAACATGGCATCAAAGTTGACCGATAGGCCACCCCCCGATCCGACAAATTTAGTTAACTTGCGCATGGTGGTGCGGTCGGCAGGAAACTGCGCTTCCAGTTCATAGCCTTGCTGGTTGGTGTATTGATAAAAGTCCGTTCCTTCGGGGGTCGCTGGCAATTCCTCCGCGAGCTCTTTGACCACCACTTCATCACCCGCTTTAAGCTGATCGTTACAGTAGTCATACACCTGCTTGCGGTAGTTGTTCTTCTCTTCTTTATCCAAACGGGCATCATCACAGTAATCCTCAACCGCCTGCATCAGCACTTGGTTTTGCTGTTTGCTGTCCATGCCCACTTCCGCTTGCAAAAAATCAAGGAAGAAGTCTGCAACTTTGCGCCCAACTCGCCCTTTGATAAACGATAAGTAACGATTTGATGCCGGATCCGTCTCCCAGGTAGACAAATCAATCCGTGCCGCGATATCCATTTTGCTGACATCTAGGTATTCGGTGGCGTTAACGTCAAGCTCGTCCGTGACGCGTAAACTATGCTTTGATTCCACCACACCAATAAACACGTAGTCAGTGGCTAAGGCACGGTAATGCGCCATCACCAAGGTGCCACTATCGGCAAATGGGTATTTCGCGAGCTCAGCGCGCAAACGTTCAACAGCACGTTCAGAAAAGGCTCGAAAGTCCAGTTCGTCAGCGCGGTAAGCCTTTAACCATTGCTGGAATTCACTCTCGGTGTCGAACAACGCAAACCCTTTGCCTGCTTTTGCATGATAAACCCGATGTACATCGGCCATCAGATTTTCGGTTTGTTCGTTGAGCGGTAATGGTCCGTCGCGAAGCTGAACATTAAGCGAATCATCAGCTTGTTTGACAATTTGATGTAATATTACGTTAGAAAGCGTGAGGGTCATGATTGAAAAGATTTTCAGTAAGACTAAAGTGTGGGTTATTATACGCTGCTTTGGTTTTAAGAAGACAAGACGATTTTATGCCTGTAACCTCAAAATATGATGATAAGCAAGTGGAACGTATTATCAGTGATGTTGTCAATGTGTTAGAGCAACACGATGCATCGACGGATTTATCACTGATGGTGATTGGGAATGTCGCCACCAATATCCTTAACCACAATATTCCTGCCGCACAACGTCAGGCATTTGCCGAGAAGTTCGCCCAAGCATTAATGGCATCCATCGATAACCAATAACGCTTGTAGCAGTATCTAATCAGAGAAGAATAAATTTGTATGGTTGATAGCGGAACATCGTATCGCGACAAAGTATCCCAGCTGATCAGTTGGGGGCATTGGTTTAGCTTTTTCAACATCATTGCCGCTATGTTGCTGGGCACCCGCTATATCAGCCAATCTGGGTGGCCAGATACCCTATTAGGGCAAAGCTACTTGATCTTTAACTGGGTCGGCCACTTCGGCTTCCTGGTTTTTGCGCTTTATATTCTGATCATTTTTCCAGCCAGTTTTATCATCCCGTCTCAGCGGCTTATGCGGCTTTTTGCGGTAATAGTCGCGACTGTCGGAATGATGGTATTGCTGCTAGATATTTACGCCTATCAAACCTTACACCTACATCTTAACCCCTTGGTATGGGAGCTGCTTTTAAGCGGCGAAAAAACCGATATGAATGCCCACTGGCAGTATTTATTTATTGCTGGGCCGGTGATCTTTATCTTAGAGCTGGTCATGGCCGAGTGGGTGTGGCGTAAGCTGCGTAAATTAACCCGTAAACGCGTTGGTGTTCCGGTTGCCAGCGTGTTTGCTCTTTGCTTTATTGCCAGCCATTTAATCCATATCTGGGCCGATGCGTTCATTTATAGCCCGGTCACGGCGCAGCGTTCGACCTTTCCTGTCTCGTACCCGATGACAGCAAAAACCTTTATGGAAAAGTATGGCTTGCTCGATCGACAAGAGTATCAACGCCTACGCGAGCAGCGCGGCCAAGAAACCAGCGAGGTGATTCGTTATCCGTTGGAGCCACTGTCGTTTGCGCCAGATGCCAACAAATACCGCCCAAACTTATTGGTGGTGATGGTTGAAGGGTTGCGTGCCGATATGCTTAACCCAGTCACCATGCCTCACCTGCATCGTTTCGCTACCGATAACCTGTGGTTTAAGAATCACTTCAGTAGCAGCAACGATGATATGGCCGGTTTGTTTGGTTTCTTTTATGGACTGCCGGGCAGCTATGCGCAAAGCGCGCGAACTGAGGGTTTGCGTCCTGTATTGATGGATACGCTCAATCAACGTCGCTATCAACTCGGGCTGTTCAGTGGCGATAACTTTTCTAACCCCATTTACTATCAAAGTATTTTTAGTCGCGCACTCGACCGTGATACACAGTCAGAGGCGCCGGCTTGGCAGGCCGATGCCAGTGCGATCACCTCGATGCAAAGCTGGCTACAAGCGCGCCAAGCAAATACACCTTGGTTTGGTTATTTAGAGCTCGCCACGGTGAATGAATATGAGCAAGGCGGCGACTATGCGCAACCTTTCCAACCGGCGCTTAATAGTGGAATGGCCGGTGTCGACCAGCAAACAGGCTTGGTCCTCAAAAATAGCTATAACAATGCCGCTCACTATCTGGATGAGCAATTGGGCGAACTGATTCAACAGCTCGAGGCTTCGGGAAAGCTAGCCAATACCGTAGTGATGATTACGGCAAACCACGGCATGGAATTTAATGAAACCGGGATGAATAGTTGGGGGTCGAACTCAAACTACAGCCGTTATCAGCTTCAAGTACCGATGGTGATGCACTGGCCTAATCAACCGGCCGAGCAGATCAATCATTACAGTAGTCACCTTGATGTGGCACCGACATTGATGGAGTCGATGCTATCGGTGAGCTCACCCGCCAACAGTTACAGTAGCGGTGTGAATCTGTTTGAACTCGAGAGCCAATCACGCAAATGGGTGTTGGCCGGTGACAGCCGCGATATTGTGGTGATACAGCCACAAAAAACCACGGTGGTGGATAAATTTGGCAATTATAAAGTCTATGATCGCCACTATACCCCACTTCCCGAAGGTAAGCCCCAGTTGTCACTATTGATGCAAGTGATGCACGAATTAAAGCGTTTCTATTATCCTGAGGATCACGAGCCGCAATAATGGCCAATAAGTGGCGCATAAGTAGCCAAACAATTGAAAAATGGGGAAACAACCGCGTTTAGCAATTGACAGCCATTAGGTCGATTCGTAATATAGCGCTTAGTCGGTCTGTAGCGCAGCCTGGTAGCGCACTGTCATGGGGTGTCAGGGGTCGCTGGTTCAAATCCAGTCAGACCGACCAATACATATAAGCCCGTCGCTCAATGAGTGACGGGCTTTTTCGTATGGTACGTTCAACAAGGATAAACATCCTGTTCGCGGCGGGCACTTATTCGGCTTGACGCCCGACAAACGCGGCAACAATGGTGTCTTCTCCATATTGCCGGGAAAAGACATACGCGCCTGGTTGAGGGATCACTTGGTGCGCGCCCGCACCTACTGCAGGGTGGCGTTGCCTAAACTGCCCCACTTTTCGCCAATGGTTTAATAACCCCGCCTGCATGGCGTTACGCTGCCACACCATATCCGAGCGTGTTCCTTGGTGAAAGTCATCGCCGTAAGGGCCTAAATCACGTCCAACTTCATCACCGTAATAGACTTGCACCGCACCGGGCGCCAGAAGTAATGCGTTGGCAGCACCGCGTTGCATGCTGGCATCTTTAAAACGGCTAAAAAAGAGCTCGGTATCATGAGACGACATATAGCTAACCGGAATAAAATCCGCTTCTGTTTGCATGGTCTCAGCGTACGCGTGATACGTGGTTTCCATTTCACTTAAACAATACGCCCCTTTGTCCATCCGCTTTTGCAGATCAAAGTTAATCAGTGCATCAAAGCCTTGGTCAAAATAAGGACTCCGGTAGGCATTGTGTCCCCATACTTCTCCCATCATCCAAAAGGCTCGCCCGTTTGATTATTAGCGGCGCGCCAGCTTTTCAATGCCTCCGAGGCGTGTGCTTTTAACGCTCGCCAAACCTCGCCATCAACATGCTTGACGGTATCAACACGAAAACCATCAATACCAAAACGCGCAACCCACTGGGTTTGCCATTCAAGTAAGTAATCACTCACTGTGTAATTGTCTCGCACCTTTACCCGCGTGCCGGGATTGTTGAGCAACCATTGTGGCGGGGTCACCGGTTGCGAAGATTCAGTTTTAAAGTCAGGCAATCCGGCTAAGGTCAGCGTTTTATCACTGCTGCCAGGCTCATCGTACCCCGGTAATCCTGCGCGTACCCAGTCTTTTCCCCACCACTGCTGCCAATTCGTGCTCTTATAATCAATCGCATCATGAAAGTCATGCCAGCTTTGTCCGTCACCGGGCTGCCAATTTTGCCATTGCGCCGGTAATTCAGTGTCATTGACTACCTCAATCCCGTCTTGCTGTAAATCCGCGAGTGTTGCGTAACCTGGGTGATTGACGACTGCGTCCAGAAACACCTTTAGTCCGCGTTGATGCGCTTCGTCGACCAATTTTTTTAGTGTGGCATCATCACCAAAGTTGTTGTCTACTTGGGTAAAGTCACGCGACCAATAGCCGTGGTAGGCATAAAACGGAAAGTCCCCTTGACTGCCACCACCGACAAACCCGTGAACCTGCTCTACGATCGGCGATAACCAGATTACATCGGTGCCAAGCGCTTGGATATAATCCAATTTGTCGATCACGCCTTGTAGATCTCCGCCATGAAAAGTGCCAATGTTTTGCGCTTTATCCTGACGCCGCCCATAGCTGTGATCATTACTCGGATCGCCATTGCTGAATCGGTCCACCATGACAAAATAAATGTTTGCATTGCGATAGGTAAAATCTGGCTCTGGTGCTGTAACCGGGGCGAGCAACACCAACCCACCACTTTCAGAGGCTGGGGTGAGCGTCACGCTGTGATTTTTCACCGTGACAACCTGCCCACTGAGCGCCTCTTTTAATTGCGTGCCATCGGCAAAACTCTCTCCCAAAGAGAGGGTGACCGGCCCACCCTGATAGCGGTGACACTGGATATCGGGCAACGGGCGTTTAAACCTTGATGCGGTCTTTTTCGGTTCACGTTTAACGCGGATTGTTTGCGTCTCTGGCTGATAATAAAACCCATAATCCCCAGCAAAACGCACGGTAAGTTCAAAGTTTGTCTGATCTTGGCAAGAAAGCGGAATAGGCGTATTAAATTTCGCGTTCTCGGGAGACGCGGCCTGACAGTCACCTGCTATCCCTTCCACACTGATTTGGTAGGTGTTCTTACCTAACGAGAAGACCGCTGGGGCGTTGGGATCAAGCGGTCGGTCAGACTGTGTCGTTGCTGTGGTTACCGTGATATGCGGGGCCGCCGCAGTGGAAAACGACGCTGCCATAGTCAACGAGGCCGCTACCGCGATGGCCAGCCGCTGTCGAGGAAAGAAAAAAGTCATGATTGTGCTCCTTGCCATTTTCTATCAGGGTAAAAAAACAGCAAGGCATTGACATCATTCCTGCCTCTGCGCCCTAAAACTGTGAGCGATGACAGTTAGAGGAGGAGCCGATTACGCGCCGCTCTCTCCCTCCGGATCCAGGCCTAACAATTCGCTCATCTCCACGGCGGGAATAGGACGGCGATAGAGAAACCCTTGACCAAAGGTGCAGCCCAATTCATGCAAAATCGCCTGTTGATGCAAGGTCTCAATGCCCTCAGCAACGACCCCCATCCCAAGGCTATCGGCCATGGCAATCATAGCCGACACAATTGCCACTTCTTGTTCATCGGGTGATTGGCTTTGTATGTCTTTAATGAAATGACGATCAATTTTTAATTTTGAAATGGGGTAGCGCTTGAGATAAGCCATCGATGAATAGCCAGTGCCGAAATCGTCGATCGCAATCCCAACCCCTTTATCACGTAATTGCTCCAGCACTTTTAACGCGTTGGCTTGGTTTTCTATCAAGGTATTTTCGGTAATTTCTAACTCTAAAAAGCGCGGATCGGCGCCGGTGCGGTCCAAGGCCTCAAACACCACTTGCGTAAAGGCCACGTCGGCAAGGTTGTGCGGCGAGATATTCACCGCCATAGACACGTTGAGGCCCGCATCCTGCCAGGCTTTTAATTGCTGACATCCAGTCTCAACCACCCACTGCGTGATATCGTGGATAATCGAGCGCTCTTCGGCGACATCAATAAAGTGAAACGGTGATAACAGCCCCCGCTCTGGGTGATGCCAACGCAATAACGCCTCGACGCCAATAATATCGCCGGTCACCAGATCGACCTGGGGTTGGTAATATAATTCTAACTCTTCATTTTGCACACACTGACGTAGCTCGACCGCCAAACGTAACTTGTGATTCGCTTCTACCGTCAACGTATCATTGTAAAACGCATAGGTGTTTCGCCCCGATTTTTTTGCGTGATACATCGCCGAATCGGCAAACGTCAGCAGATCATCAGTACTCGCGGTATTCTCTGGATATTGGGCAATGCCGATACTGACACCGATTTGAGCGTCGATCCCACCTTTGAGCATAAACAGGCGATTCATGGCATGGATCACATCTTCAGATAAGCGAATACAGGCATTATCATCAGCATGAATCACCCGTAGGATCACAAATTCATCGCCACCAATGCGGGCTAAGGTATCGCCCTCCTCTAACAGACCCTCTAAGCGCTGGCTGACTAATTTAAGGAGCTCATCACCGACGGTATGGCCATGGCTATCATTGACGAACTTAAACTGGTCAAGGTCGAGAAACATCAACGCCAGCTGGTTACGCTGGACCGATTGCCTATTCATCGCTTGACGAATGCGCGACGTGAGCAGCAGGCGATTTGGTAATCCGGTTAGCGAGTCATAGTGGGCCAAATCAATCAGTTTTTTTTCTGAGTCTTTAAGCTGGGTGATATCAGAGAAAACACCGATATAATTCACCACGTCACCGGCGTCATCTTTTACCACACTGCTCGAGAGAAGCTGTGGATACACGATACCATCTTTACGGCGATTCCAGATTTCGCCTTTCCAATGTCCCTCTTGATGTATCTGCTGCCACATTTCGGCGAAAAAATGTGCGTCATGACGGCCCGAATTCAGGATGGATGGCATTGCGCCGACGACATCTTGTTCTTGATACCCGGTGATCGCACTGAAGCCACCATTGACGGCGACGATAGCACCTTGCGCATCCGTGATCAGCACCCCTTCGCTCAATTGCTCAAAGATTTTCGCATTGAGCATCAACTTACGTTCAACCTCTAACCGTTCAGATACATCGTGGATAACCGAGAACAGCAGGCGGGCGTTATCAACGGTGATCGGGGATGAATGAACCTCGACCTGGCGACTCTCACCGTTTTTTAGCCGATGTTCAAAAATAAAGCAGTTTTTCTCGCGCTGTCTCGCCTGTGAAAGGCTTTGTTTGAGGGTGCTGTCGACTTGTGTATTAATCTCGCTGATACTCATCGCTGTGAGCGTTGCATGGTCATAGCCATAAAAACGTTGGGCACTGTCATTAGCATCTAAAATTTCGCCACTTTTGGCATCCAGTAACATCATCACCGCATCATGGCGTTTAAAGATACTCCTAAAGCGGTAACTATCATCAACCATGCGACCAATCGACTGCGCAAAGCTGCGTCCAGCATTTAATCGGCATATAATCCGCCGAGCCAAAACCCTAAGATAATCAAGCCAACTCCCCATACCGTGGGGTGAGGGTGCAAACTTTTCCAACCGTCTTGCGGGATCCCCAATAAGCGCCAGTGGCCGGAAGGCAAGCTCACTGCGACGGATTCAGGGGACTGCGTTAAGATCGAAGGCTCACCGTAAATGGGGGTAAACCTCCCCTCGGCGGTCGATTTTTCTTGCAACACCACACGCACTGGATACGCCTCGCCTTCGGCAAAGCTTGCGGAGAAAAGGCTATCAATATCGAGCACCGTGGATAACACGCCCCAGGGTAACCCTGTGTTTTGATTGATGATCGATTGACGTGCAATTAAGGCGGTTCCGCCTTGAAGAAGATCGACCGGCCCTGAAATCACGGGCTCACTGGAGGCATACGCCGCACGTACACTGGCTAATTGCTCAGGCATATCATGGTAACGCGTCCCGACTAACGATGATTTTAGGTTCTCAGGATACACATGCTGATCACCCAATTACGCGCGGCACCAAAATTGAGGATATGAGGAGATTTGGCTTTTAACTGGCTGGCAAAGCGAGAAAATTGGTCTTGCGTCAGATCTGGATTTAAGCTGATATAGGTGGTCAGTCCATGACTTAAATCGACATTCTGCGTCACTTTAAGCTCAATCCGCGAGCGGTAGGCCAACAAGGCGTTACGAACGTCTTTTACTTCTTGGTCATGGGCTTGTTGATATAGCCAAAACTCCACGGAAATCACCGCAAACATGAAGACCATCACGGAGATAACCACATTATAAATGAATCCGACTCGCGCCGAGCGGCGGGCGACTTTATCAAGTGCCGATGGAACAGCTTGCTGCATGACCTGGTACAACCTTATCTCGCTCTGTATGGAGCGAACATTAACCAAAAACCTCAGGTGTAGCACGTGATTATAAAGGGCATAGAGAGAATTGCCAGTGTTACCGGTCAGTTTCACCGCATTACACAGGCTCTGTATGCGTAGGATCAAACGGTTACATACACATATTGGCGATACAATCAAACCGCCTTTATCCAAAAAACACAAGAGATTGCAAACAAGGAGCGTGTATGGCAATCAGCCTCGAATACAGTTTTATCTTGGTGGTTTTGGGCGTGATCGCCGGAATTATCAATACCCTCGCGGGTGGTGGCTCTAACCTAACATTACCTGCATTGATGGTGATGGGCATGCCTGCCGATGTCGCCAACGCCACCAATCGGGTGGCGGTATGGCTACAGTGTGCGTCAGGGATGAGCGGGTTTCGCCAACATGACAAGCTCGATACTCAGGATATCATTCCGGTATTGATACCGAATTTAATCGGGGGCTTGTGCGGCGCATTGGCCGCTGCATGGTTGCCAACGAGTTGGGTCAAACCCTTGCTACTCGGTACCTTGCTGACCATGACGATAGTGATGCTGGTTAAGCCAGCCACTTTTGGCCCCCCCGCCGGTACGCCAGTCAAAAAGGTGGCTGACACACCCACCGCATGGTTTGGCCTTATGCTCGCAGGCTTTTATGGCGGATTCGTACAAGCAGGGGTCGGATTTGTTTTGCTCGCCGCGCTATGTGGCACCTTACACTACGACTTGGTCCGTGGTAATGCACTCAAACTGGCATGCACCTTAGCTTTCACCTCTCTTTCACTGCTGGTGTTTATTGCCGATGATCTGATCCGTTGGGCGCCAGGCTGATCCTGGCGATAGGGACCATGGTCGGGGCACGGATTGCGGTACGATTTGCTATCTCCGCGAATCCCAAGCTATTAAAACTCTTTTTATTTGTGATGACGTTGGTCGGTTGTCTCGCCGCCTATTTATTTTAGTGGCCGCGAGTCTGTTGTCGGGCGAACACTGCATTTTTTGATCGAGTATACTGGTGCGGTTATTGTGTCGCGGTCTTACCCGTTGATTTCGCCGCTCCTTTACGACGAGTGCTGGTGCGCCGTGTTTTACGTTTAAATGTTTTTGCCGGCGCAGCCGGTAAACCTTGCAAAGAGGCAGGCGGTGGTGAGGTTTTTACACTGTCAATCAAGCCTGCGACCTTGTCGGTTAACGCTTGCATAAAGGGGTGATACGCGCATTGTCGGTCCGCCATATCTTGCAGCTGCCGCTCCCAATCAGCGGTCATATCCGGGTAGGTCGCACTGTCGGGTAAGGCATCAATTAATCCCGTTCCACTGGCTGTCGCGTGAAGTGTTTTTCCTTGTCGATTCAAAAGACCACGTTTTACCAACAGCTCAATAATCCCAGCCCGAGTGGCTTCGGTCCCGAGCCCATCGGTTTCTCGCAGTATCTCTTTCAGTGCTTTGTTTTGCACATAGCGGCCAATGCCGGTCATCGCTTGTAACAAACTGGATTCGGTAAACGCAGCCGGTGGCTCGGTCATGCAGTCTTTAATGTCGCCACGCTCACACTGCGCTTGCTCACCTTTCTCCATTAAGGGCAAAGGCGTGGCGTCACTGTCTGCGGTTTGCGTGGAGGGCAATAGCGCGCGCCAGCCCGCTTGAGTGAGCACCTTGCCTTTGGCAATAAAACAGCCACCGGCAATATCGAACACCAGTTTTCCTTCTGCATACTCGGCAGGCGGATAAAACTGCATCACATATTGGCGCGCCACCAGCTGATAAATTTTCGCTTCATCGCCTGACAAGCTCGCAGGCGCAGCTTTCGCGGTTGGAATAATCGCATGGTGCGCACCGACTTTGGCATCGTTCCATGCTTTGCCTTTGCGTTTTGGATCCGCATTGTCACAAGCCTGGATCAGTGTCTGACACCCCTTTTTAATCGCTGCCAACACCTTGGACGCCTCAGCGAAGTGCCCTTTAGGTAAGTAACGACAATCCGATCGCGGATAGGTAATGATCTTGTGGCGCTCATACAGTTGTTGGCACACATCCAGGGCTTTTTGGGCGCTAAAACCAAATCGCTTTGATGCATCTATTTGCAAGGCTGACAAGTTATAAGGCAGTGGCGCCGCTTGCTTTCGCTGCTGACGTTCCGCGTCAGTGACCGTGGCTGGCTGCCCCGTAATTCGATTGGCGACATTGTCGGCGAGTGACCGAGAAAGCACGCGCCCTTGCTCGTCTTGCCATTTGGCGCAAGCGTCACTGGGCTGCCATCGCGCGCGTATTTCACTCCCTTGATGAGCAATGATGGCGTCGAGCTGATAATACGGATGGGGAATAAAATGTTTGATTGCTTGATCGCGTCGCACCACTAGGCCAAGCACCGGCGTTTGTACCCGCCCGACCGACAATACGCCTTGATAACCGGCCTGTTGCCTAGCAGGGTATAAGCACGCGTCAGGTTCATCCCATAGACCCAATCGGCACGTGACCGAGCTAACGCGGAAACAGATAAGGGCATGTAACCCTTATTGTCTTGCATGTTGCTGAGTGATTTTTTCACCGCAGAGAGGTTTAAATCACTGATCAAAAGGCGTTTTATATTGGCTTTTTTGCTCTGACTGACCTTCGCATAGTCAATCACTTCATCCACCAGCAGCTGCCCTTCGCGGTCTGGGTCGCCGGCATGAACCAGCTGATCAAATTGCTTAATCAGTTTTTTAACCACGGACAGCTGGCCTGAGGCGGCTTTGCGCGGGCGCAATTGCCATTGTTGAGGCACAATAGGAAGATCAGCCAGATGCCATTTTTTATAGCGGCTGTCATAAGCCTCGGGCTCGACTTGTTCGAGTAAGTGGCCAATACACCAGGTGACCACATCGCCTTGCCCTGTTTCAATGTATCCTTTCTGATTTTTATGAGGCTTAGGCAGGCCTGCAGCAATTGCGCGCCCTAAACTCGGTTTTTCCGCAATAAATAATCGTGCCATGACAGAGTCTCTTTATCAGTCGCTGTCCGCATGGTATGCAAAGCACGATCGAGGCGCAATAAAAAACCTGTACATATGCACAGGTTTTCTCGATTAACCAAGCCCTTCTCGTGGCTTAGAGATAAGAGACAAACTGGCTAGTATCGCGTTTAGGCGCATTAGCCGCCGCACAATCAGGCGTTCCTAAGTACAAAAAACCCACGATATGATCATCGCCTTCAACGGCTAACGCCTCTCTCACCGCGGGGTGGTATGCAAATGCGCCAGTGCGCCAAAAGCCTGATACCCTTGTGCGACCGCTGCCATTTGCATCGCATGCGTCGCACATCCCGCAGAAATATGCTGCTCAATGGTCGGAACTTTGTCATGCACACGTGTACGCGCAATCACGGCCACCACCATCGGGGCCCGAAAGGGTGCGTTTTTGGCATTTTTCACTGCCGTTTCATCCGCGCCGTTGGCCTGTGCTGCCTCGGCTAAAATGGTTGAAAGCCGCGTCAGCCCATCGCCCTCGCAAATCACAAACTGCCACGGCGTTAGTGCGCCATGATCAGGGCTCGTAATCCTGCTTGAATAATGTTTTCTAGTGCTTCACCGCTCGGCGCTGGCGCTGCTAATCGTGGCACAGAGCGGCGCTTTAATAGCAAATCAAGTGCGTCCATGGTTTATCCTTTTTAACCGTTTAGTGCTCACTGCATGAGCGGATAGCAGCATGTTAGCACAGACGTCCGCCGCTAAAGCGCCAAGGCTGTCTCAATCCCCTGGCGAATGGCTCGCTTCGCATCGAGCTCTCCCGCATGCTCGGCACCACCAATTAAATGGTAAGAGACATTGGCATCATCAAGCTGCTCGGCCAACGTATTCACCGATTCTTGCCCCGCACACAAGATGATCTGGGTGGCAGGGATCAGGTGTGCTTCTCCTTTAACACTGATATGCAGGCCTTCATCATCAATTTTATGGTAGCTCACGCCACCGACAAGATTCACACCTCGCTTTTGTAACGTTTTTCGATGGATCCAACCGGTGGTTTTGCCCGGACCTTTTCCGACTCGTCCTTCGCGACGCTGCAATACCCACACCTGCTTGTCGCTAAGCGTATCGTGCCCAGGGTAGAGTCCGCCTTCGTGGGTAATGGTCTTATCGATTCCCCACTCATTGAGCCAAGCGTCCAAACTTTGATTTTTGGGTTCGGTAATCATGGTCGCGACATCAACGCCGATCCCTCCGGCACCGATAATGGCGACATGGCTCCCCAACTCAGGCTGTTCACGAATAAAGGTTTGATAATCAATGACACTCGGGTGATCAATGCCTTCAATGGCGGGACGGCGTGGCTTCACACCCGTGGCGACAACAATATCGTCAAACGCACGCAATGTATCGACATCAGTGGCTTGATTAAGCTTGACCGTCACGCCTGCTTTTTCCAATCGTCTGAGGTAGTAGCGAATGGTTTCTTTAAATTCTTCTTTTCCCGGAATCGTCATCGCTAAATTAAACTGGCCGCCGAGCCGATCCGCTTTTTCGAACAAGGTCACGTCATGTCCGCGTTCAGCCGCTTCAGTGGCACAGCTTATCCCGGCCATTCCGCCACCAATTACCGCCACTTGTTTCACTTGGCGTACAGGCGTTGCCACGAGCTCGGTTTCATAACAAGCTTTAGGGTTAACCAAACAACTGGCACGCTTGCCTTTAAAGACATGGTCCAGACAGGCTTGGTTGCAGGCAATACACGTATTAATGTCATTCGACTGGTCGGCTTTGGCCTTCGCAACGAATTCAGCATCGGCTAAGAATGGGCGCGCCATGGAGACCATATCCGCTTGCCCCTTGGCGAGAATCGACTCGGCAACCTCTGGGGTGTTAATACGGTTACAGGTGACTAACGGCACCGATACCTCGCCTTTTAGTTTTTCAGTGACCCAGCTGAACGCGCCTCGTGGCACCTGGGTCGCGATAGTAGGCACTCGCGCTTCATGCCAGCCAATACCGGTGTTAATAATGGTGACGCCTGCTTTTTCTAGGCCTTTCGCGAGCGTGACTACGTCTTCAAAGGTATTGCCTTGCTCGACCAAATCCAGCATCGATAGACGAAAAATAACAATAAAGTCATCACCGGCGGCTTGACGCACCGCTCGCATCACTTCAACCGCAAACCGCATACGATTGTCGACTGGCCCGCCCCATTGATCATAACGGCGGTTGGCGCGGTGGCAGAAAAACTGATTGATCAGGTAACCTTCAGAGCCCATGATCTCGACCCCGTCATAGCCAGCTTCGCGAGCAAGCGCGGCACTGCGGCCAAAGGCTTTAATCGTACGCCAAATCGCCCGTTCGCTCATTTCAAACGGGGTGAACTTACTGATTGGCGCGCGAATTGCTGACGCACTTTGGGCAAACGGATGAAACGCATAACGACCGGCATGAAGTAATTGCAGCGCGATTTTGCCGCCATTTTCATGAACGGCCTCGGTGATCGCGCGGTGTGCACGCGCCGCGCGTCCAGAGCTGAACTGGGCACTAAATGGGGTTAGACGGCCACGAAAATTAGGCGAAAATCCACCTGTTACAATGAGCCCCACTTCACCTTTGGCTCGCTCAGCATAAAAGGCCGCCAATTTTTTAAAACCATCGTTTGCTTCTTCAAGCCCGGTGTGCATCGAGCCCATCAAGACACGATTTTTCAGGGTAGTAAACCCAAGATCGAGCGGGGCTAGCATGTGGGGATAAGGGTGCTGTTCCATCGCTTGCTCACTTATTGTTGTGGTCTGACCAGACTATAGCGCTGACGGACACGTGATTTCAAACATTCGTTTACAAGCTGGCAACATGAAATCGTGAATTATTGATCTGGGTAGGACTTTCGCTCGGTATTATAGAACAATGACGCAGTTGATAGCCTATCGATCAGAGCTCTGATCAGCTAGGATATCAGCGACATGCACCGATGGACTCACGTATGAAAAAACTGTTTCGCTTTATTGCATCCCTATTCCGATGGTTGTGGCGTATTCTCAGTTTCGCCCGCCAACTTTTGTTAAACGTCCTTTTCATAGGCGTGATCGTGGCAATCTACTTTGCTTTTACTGCCGATACGCCGCTGACCTCAAAGGCCCCCGCTACCGCAAAAGTGGCGCAAAGTGAGCCAGAGCCACGGGCGCTCCTACTCAATATTGACGGCCCTATTGTTGAACAACAACAGCGCTTAAGTCCTGTTGATACCTTATCTCGCAATGCGCTCGGACAACCGATAGAAACCGAGAACGTGTTGTTTGATATTGTTGATACCGTGCGCCATGCCGCGACGGATGAACAGATTAATGGCTTAGTTTTAAGCCTAGGCGATATGCCTTCTACTAGTCTGACCAAGCTACGATATATCGCCAAAGCCATCGAGGACTTCAAAGACAGCGGTAAACCTGTGATTGCAATTGGCGGCACCTACAGTCAAAGCCAGTATTACTTGGCCAGTTATGCCGATGAAGTCCTGATGTCGCCCGATGGTATGGTGATGTTGCAAGGTTACGGCAGTTACAACTTATATTGGAAGGACCTACTCGATAAGCTCGATGTGAGCACACACGTGTTCCGAGTCGGTACGTATAAATCATTTGTGGAGCCATACACACGCAACAATATGTCAGACGCTGCCCGAGAAGCCAATCAAGCTTGGTTATCTCAGCTGTGGGATGCCTATGTCAGCGATGTGGCGAACAATCGTGGCATCGAGCCGAGTGTTCTGTCCCCGAGCGCGAAGCAATTACTGGCCTCATTGCGTGACTTTGATGGCGATTTTGCCGCCCTCTCTGAGCATCTTGGCATTGTCGATAAGCGCATGACGCGTCAGCAAATTCGTCGCTATTTGGCCGATAAATTTGGCAGTGACGGTAAAGACAGCTTCAAATACACCGGCTATTACGATTATCTGCCAAAAATACAAAGCGGCTTTAGCCTGCCAGGCAGTGATAATATCGCCGTCGTGGTCGCCAGTGGTCCGATCATGGATGGACGTCAGCGCCCAGGGACCGTGGGTGGCGATACCACTGCCGCTATGCTGCGCGATGCCCGCCTTGACAGCAGTGTGAAAGCGGTCGTGCTTCGCGTCGATAGTCCGGGGGGCAGTGCATTCGCCTCTGAAATTATCCGTAATGAAGTGGATGCGCTACGCGAAGCGGGTAAACCTGTGGTGGTCTCGATGTCGAGTGTCGCCGCCTCTGGCGGTTATTGGTTATCTGCCAGCGCCGATCGTATTATCGCTCAGCCCACCACGATTACCGGCTCAATCGGTATTTTTAGCTTGTTCACCACCTTTGAGAACACGCTGGGTGATCTCGGCGTGCAGTCTGATGGTGTCGGCACCACACCGTTTGCAGGGGTTGGCGTAACGCGGGCACTGCCAGACGAGGTAGGAGATATCATGCAGTTAGGCATTGAGCATGGTTACCATCGCTTCTTGTCATTGGTCAGCAACCATCGCGATATGTCGATGGAAAAGGCAAACCAAGTCGCTCAAGGTCGGGTATGGACGGGACAAGATGCCTTGAGTTTGGGATTAGTTGACAGCTTGGGTGACTTTGACGACGCCGTGTCTGCCGCCGCTGAACTGGCTAACCTCGAAAACTATCAACTAGATTGGATGCAACAGCCACTGACGCCGTTTGAGCAATTTATCAACGAAGTGCTGGGGCAAAGCGCCAACGTGCTCGGTGAAGCGGTGCAAGCGACAATGCCATCGATTGCGCGCCAGTTGACGGCATCGCCTCAGTGGCAGTCGTTAACCTTGCTGGAAAAGTTTAATGATCCGCAAGGTCGTTACTTATTCTGCTTAAACTGTGAGTATCAGTAGAAACCACTCGCCCTGGCCGTTCGGTCAGGGCCTCTTCTCTGTTTTTCTTCTATTCTGTGTGTCGCTCGGTATTACCGATGTAATCGTTACATGTATACTGTGCTCACGCTCATTAAATGCAGATTTGACATGATGGAACGTAAACATATTTATATTGCTTACACTGGTGGCACGATCGGGATGCAAAAATCTGATCATGGTTATGTCCCAGTGTCCGGCTTTCTCCAGCAACAGTTGGAAAACATGCCTGAATTCCATCGTCCAGAAATGCCGTTTTTTACTATCCATGAGTACGAGCCACTCATTGATTCATCGGACATGACGCCAACGGATTGGCAACGGATTGCGGACGATATTGGCGAAAATTACCACGCATATGACGGCTTTGTGATATTGCATGGCACAGATACCATGGCATACACAGCATCGGCGCTGTCATTTATGTTAGAAAATTTAGAAAAGCCGGTCATTGTCACCGGCTCCCAGATCCCGATTGCTGAGTTGCGTTCCGACGGGCAAGCCAACCTGCTCAACGCACTGCATATTGCATCGAATTATCCGGTGAACGAAGTGACGCTGTTTTTTAACAACCAACTTCTGCGCGGCAATCGGAGCACTAAGTCGCATGCTGACGGGTTTAACGCGTTTACCTCACCCAACTTGCCAGCGTTGCTTGAAGCTGGGATTCATATTGAGGTAAAAGCGGACAAGATCAATCAACCTTCGCAAGGGCCGTTTAAGGTCCATACTATTAGCGATCAACCGGTTGCCGTGATCATGATGTATCCGGGCATTTCGCCAGACGTTGTCAGAAATGCGCTTAAACAGCCCGTCAATGCGATGATCTTATTAACCTTTGGGGTCGGCAACGCACCACAAAATCCCGAGTTACTCGATTTACTCAAACAGGCTACGGATCGCGGTGTGCTGGTGTTGAATCTCACTCAATGCTTGGCAGGACGGGTCAATATGGGTGGCTATGCGACTGGCTGTGCGCTGGCCGATGCGGGTGTACTGAGTGGCTATGACATGACACCCGAAGCGGCGTTAGCCAAGCTTCACTTCTTGCTCAGTCAGTCATTACCCTTTGAAACCTTGCGAACTTGGGTGCAAAAAGATTTACGTGGTGAGCTCAGCTATTATTAGCGTGTGAACAGAAGTGACAGTGAACGCTATTGTGACGATTACGCCGGCCGAATGCCGGCGTTTACGCTTTAGCGAGGACACGTTCAGCAAACCATATCCCACAAGGCGTGCCGCCCAATCTATTCGATCAGCATTGGTGCTGATTGAGTTAGCACTAGTGCTTGGTCTCAATATCGATGCGCTGCCTATCTTGACCGGCAAATTCACGCTTGAGCTCGGCTTTTGATTTCCAAGTCACCTGACCCCCTTTCGCGACCGTCATATGCTGAGGCTGGCTGTTATGACGTGATTGGTAAAGCATAACGGCTTGCAAGGCTTGATCGCGTTGTGCTTGATTAAGGCTGGTACCATCAGGCCATTTACCGGTTTCTACCGCGTAACACAAACGATCGTATATTTCAGGCGTCATTGCTTTTAAGACTTGTTCTATATCCATGATTACCTCTGTGTGGTCCGGGTCCGACTATTATGCCTGATCTTGGTCGGTAGACGGCATGTTTAGCACAGTGCGCTTTATCACGCTTTTACGCATCAACTACACTCAAAGATAACGTATACTCGACGCAGTTGACTCAGGGTACGACAAATAATGAATTTACGATTACTTACTCGCTACGTTTATCGTCTCGGTCTTGTCACGAGTTTACTGCTACTCGTCGGCTGCGATGGACAACCGACCACCAATCAAGTGTGCGAAACGCACCCCGAATTATGCGAAGGGCTAAACATTGGCGACGGACAATGCCGATTTGAACGCTCGGATCTGATTTTCGATCGTTTGGCGGTTGACCAAAAACCAACCGATCTCAATAAACTCACCGAGCTCAAGCAAACAAAGGCTTATTTGCGCTGTATGGAGCTGGTAGCTGAAATTGAGCCTACCACACTCAAACAACGCAAAACCAAGCGTACGGAGGCGGTCTACCATGCTTATGATGCGATTGCTCGTTTGGAAGATGAACTGGAAGCCTCTTATCAACCTCCGGTGATTTACTACCGTTGGTCTCAGGGTGACAACGGCGCCCTACCCCAGTTTTTAAAGCTTGAAGGCACACGCCACCTCGAAACGCCCCAGTTACAACTCGGCCTCGCGACCTATTATGTCTCACGGGATAAAGCTAAAACCGTGGAGACTTTATTGCACGCGTTGGAGCTGTATGACGGCCGCGATCTCACCGTAAAGCAAGACGTGATTCCAGAGGTGATTAAATCACTCGCCACCACCAATCATGCGCTTAAACGCTTTGAACATGCGTATTTGTGGGCGAAAGTGGGGCAAAGTTACAATCTTCCCATTGCCAACAGTGATCGTTTGTCTCGACTTTACACACTGAGCGAACAACAGGAGACGTCACTGCAGCGATTGGCATTTGAAATATCAGCTGCGATCGACGATGGCAATTTCCAAGCGTCATTGCTCGCACCCATTACTCAGTAAAAGGCAACCACTCAGTAAAAAGCAACGCTCAATCAAAGGTAAACCGGTCACGTCAAACTTGTCGTACCAGTTTACCTTTCGTAATTGCCCTTCTGCTTCTACGCTATCAAGTACCAGTTGTTGCGCCAAGCCTGCTTGTTCTTTATCCACGGTTGATTAAAGACAACACAGGCATGGCCGTAAGGGCGCCAAATGTTTAGGCGATGTAAAAAAAATCCGTACTTTTTTTTGATTTTAGACAACTTTGGCTGCAATTACCCTTGCATGGCGGGGTCCTATTCTGTAATTTTACTACCAGTTTAATCTCACTAGAAATTAAGTTGTGGAGCAACATAATGACTATCAAAGTAGGTATTAACGGTTTTGGCCGTATCGGCCGTTTCGTATTTCGTGCGTCTGTAGAACGTAACGACATCGACGTGGTAGCAATCAACGATCTTATCGACGTTGAATACATGGCTTATATGCTGAAATACGATTCAACTCACGGCCGTTTCAACGGCACCGTAGAAGTTGAAGGTGGTAACCTGATCGTTAACGGCAAAACCGTACGCGTAACAGCAGAACGTAACCCAACAGACCTTAAGTGGGATGAAGTGGGTGTTGACGTTGTTGCTGAAGCGACCGGTATCTTCCTAACTGACGAAACAGCGCGTCAACACATCCAAGCGGGTGCGAAGAAAGTTGTTCTAACTGGTCCATCAAAAGACGCAACGCCAATGTTCGTTATGGGTGTTAACCACAGCGATTACGCGGGTCAAGATATCGTTTCTAACGCATCTTGCACCACGAACTGCCTAGCGCCTGTCGCGAAAGTACTGAACGACAAGTTCGGTATCGTATCTGGCCTGATGACCACTGTTCACGCAACCACTGCGACTCAGAAAACCGTTGACGGTCCTTCTGCGAAAGACTGGCGCGGCGGCCGTGGTGCATCTCAGAACATCATCCCATCTTCAACAGGTGCAGCCAAAGCGGTTGGTAAAGTACTGCCAGAGCTTAATGGTAAACTGACTGGTATGGCGTTCCGCGTGCCAACTGCCAACGTTTCAGTGGTTGACTTGACTGTTAACCTAGAAAAAGCAGCGTCTTATGACCAAATCTGTGCGGCAATGAAAGAAGCGTCTGAAGGCGAGCTGAAAGGTGTACTTGGTTACACTGAAGATGCAGTTGTTTCTCAAGACTTCATCGGCGAAGTACAAACTTCAGTATTCGATGCTAAAGCAGGTATCGCGCTGACTGACAACTTCGTGAAAGTGGTTTCTTGGTACGACAACGAAATCGGCTACTCAAACAAAGTACTTGACCTAGTTGCACACATCTCTAAGTAAGTAGCAATTACAATAGTATCGATAAAGGCGGCCTAGAGCCGCCTTTTGTGTATCTGGCGCTATCCAATGAGCCGGTTTTTGTTCGTAGACACTCCCCCGAAGAGGTTTAAGCTATGTCCATGTCTTTGCTTTTTGAACGTCAACTCTCCGCCTCGGTCGATTTATGCTATCGGCAATCGGTCCCGATTCTTCGCGTGAGTCACCCATCGTGCGCCGCCACTATCAGTCTTTTCGGCGGCCACTTACTCTCCTTTGCGCCTACAGGTGAATCCTCACTGGTTTGGATGAGTCGCAACGCCGTCTACGATGCGCAAACACCATTACGAGGCGGCGTCCCTATTTGTTGGCCTTGGTTTGGCCAATCGGGCTCGCCTTCGCATGGCTTTGCGCGTCGACAGATGTGGCAATTGGCGCAGGTTGACGAGCAACCGGATGGCGTGATTGTGCAACTGAAGCTGTCTGAATCTGCCCAGTCAATGGCACTCTGGCCCCATCGTTTTGAAGCAACCGTCACTTTCACCCTGACACAAAAAGCCACGATTTCCCTCGCCGTCACCAATACCGATCAGCATGATTGGACGATGGGCGGCGCATTACACAGCTACCTGACCGTCGCGGACAGCGAGCAGGCTTATGTAGACGGGGTTGGTAATCAGTACCTCGATAATTTCAGTGCCGGTGCGGCTCAACCTGCTCCGGGAAAGGTCACGTTTGAAAGCCCCGTGGATCGCATTTATACCGGGGCGCGCGATACACTGTCACTCACCGATCCGGCCGGTAACCGTCGCGTTTATGTCACCAACCAAGGCGCGACCAGCGCGGTGATATGGAACCCTGGACAAGCTGCCTCAGTACAAATGGCAGACATGGATGACGATGGCTATCAACATTTTGTTTGCATTGAGGCCGCGCTTGAGCAACCAGATACCTTGGTATCGCCAGGGCAAACCTATACCCTGGCCACAACGTTATGTGATGAAAAAGCGCGACGCTAAACAAAGCGGCCACCTTGGTATAAGGTGGCCGCGTTGTTACATAGAGACTTTTTTATATAGAGACTTTTTTATATAAAGACTTGGTTACATAAAGACTTGGTTACATAAAGACTTGGCTACATAAAGACATAATTAACACCGAGATAGCCGGAAGCGGCGGTAGATTGGTCCACCATCGGGCTGTTCGCTATTTCATCATCGAGGTTGGTATAGCGCACGCCACCAAGCAGTTGGATGCGCTCGGTCAGCATAAAATAGCCACTGGCACCAACAAAGTAATGGCCCGCAGAGCCTGGCTCATACGCCTCAATGCCTGAAACACGCGATGCTGATGCTTCAGTGGCGCTAACCCCATAAAGGTGCTTATTTAACTCATGGCTATTGTAGGCATACCCTACTTCCGGAGAGACGCCCCAACGCGGGTGATTAAATCCATATTTCCAACTCACTTCGCCATATACCCCGTCCCTATCATGGGTCACGCCTTCGCCAACAGCCGCCTGAAAACGTCCGATAGGTGAATGGTATTGGTAGGCAAGCGCTGCCACAATCGATGCATCGCGCTTGTCGAGCTGGCTCAATTGCGGATCGTCGGTATCGGCAGGATCGAAACGACGAGGGTCATAGGTCGCTGATACGACGAGATTGTGTGTCGAGTTTTTCGGTGCCAGACGTGCGCCGGCAGTGAGACCACGAAAGTAAAAGTGGTCGGTATCAAGGTTGACTGTCGGTACCACAAGTGGGTCGGTATCCGTGTCTTTGTACACCTGGGGTGAAAACGCGCCGATCACCCCTGCTGATACCCGCGTGTCTGCATAAACATTGCCGGCAGTCAGTGCCAACGCACACGCTACCCAAGCCGTTTCTCTTGCTATATTCATCATCCTTTCCTTTATTGTTTAACGGCTGGCCAATGTAAGCCCAGTCCCCCTAGCTGGCAAAATGATCACCACCAGCATATCTCACTAGCTTGAACACCCGCTGTCAATATATTGGCAAGACAGGCATACAAATCACGCAACAAAAATTATCGAAAAAACAAACAATTCTTTCACGCAAGATCGAGCAATGCGGTCTAACCTTATAAAAAGGAAAGGGAACATCCAGCCAACTTTGCGCCTTTTCTTTTCGAGTTATCAGACGATTTAGGGGGCAAGACCATGACTATTTTTGATCACTATCGTCAGCGCTACGAAGAAGCGAAAGACGAAGAAATGAGCCTTCAAGCATTCTTGGATCTATGCCGAGATGATCGCGGCGCGTATGCCAATGCCGCGGAACGTTTGCTGATGGCGATTGGCGAACCGGAAAAGGTTGATACTTCGCTCGACCCTCGGCTCAGCCGACTTTTCTCTAACCGTGTCATTTCACGTTACCCAACGTTCAAAGACTTTTATGGTATGGAAGATTCGATCGAGCAAATCGTCTCATACCTTAAACATGCCGCTCAAGGCTTAGAAGAGCGCAAACAAATTCTTTACTTACTGGGCCCAGTCGGTGGGGGGAAATCGTCATTGGCCGAGAAGCTAAAAAGCTTGATGCAGCAGATGCCGATTTATGTACTAACCGCCAATGGCGAACGTAGCCCAGTGAATGATCACCCATTTTGCCTGTTTGATGCGACTGAAGATGGCCACCTACTCGAACAAGAATATGGCATTCCACAGCGCTACGTTCAACATATTATGTCGCCTTGGGCCGCTAAGCGATTAAAAGAATTTGGCGGCGATATCAGCCAATTTAAAGTGGTTAAGCTCCGTCCCTCTATTCTCAATCAAGTTGGCGTTGCCAAAACGGAGCCAGGCGATGAAAACAACCAGGATATCTCTGCCTTGGTTGGTAAAGTGGATATTCGCCAACTTGAACATTATTCACAAGATGATCCTGATGCCTATTCCTACTCCGGTGCGCTTTGCCGGGCTAACCAAGGCATGATGGAGTTTGTCGAGATGTTTAAAGCACCGATTAAAGTGCTTCATCCCCTACTCACGGCAACGCAAGAAGGTAACTACAACGGTACGGAAGGGCTTTCGGCATTGCCATTTGACGGCATCATTTTGGCCCACTCAAATGAATCCGAATGGCAGTCATTCCGCAATAACAAAAATAACGAGGCCTTCCTCGACCGGGTTTACATTGTCAAAGTACCCTATTGTTTGCGAATTTCGGATGAAATCCATATTTACGACAAATTGTTGGCGACCAGTGAATTACGCCATGCGCCTTGCTCGCCAAGCACACTCGATATTCTGGCGCGCTTTACGGTATTGTCGCGCTTGAAAGATCCTGAAAACTCAAGCATTTATTCGAAGATGCGTGTGTATGACGGGGAAACACTCAAAGATACCGATCCAAAAGCCAAGTCTTACCAAGAATACCGAGATTTTGCTGGGGTCGATGAGGGTATGGATGGACTATCAACCCGTTTTGCCTTCAAGATTTTGTCACGTGTTTTCAACTTTGATCACGCCGAGGTCGCGGCTAACCCTGTGCATTTGTTCTATGTCCTGGAGCAGCAAATCGAGCGGGAGCAATTCCCACAAGAGGTCGCCGAGCGCTATTTAGAGCACTTGAAGGGCTACTTAATTCCTAAATATATCGAGTTTATTGGCAAAGAGATCCAAACCGCCTATCTCGAGTCGTACTCTGAGTACGGCCAGAATATTTTTGACCGCTATGTCACGTATGCCGATTTCTGGATTCAAGATCAAGAATTCCGCGACCCAGATACTGGTCAGCTGTTTGATCGTTCAGCGCTTAATGGCGAGTTGGAGAAAATCGAAAAGCCAGCGGGTATCAGTAACCCGAAAGATTTCCGTAACGAAATCGTTAACTTTGTGCTCCGTGCCCGAGCGAATAATGAAGGCAAGAATCCGGCGTGGACCAGTTATGAGAAGCTGAAAACCGTGATTGAGAAAAAGATGTTCTCCAATACGGAAGATCTGCTGCCGGTGATTTCGTTCAATACTAAGACCTCAAGCGACGAGCAGAAAAAACACGACGACTTTGTCGCCCGAATGATGGAAAAAGGCTATACCCGCAAGCAAGTTCGCTTGCTCGCCGAATGGTATTTGCGCGTGCGTAAATCGTCGTAGCCTACGGGTTGACGCAGATGACGGGAGAAAGTTATGGCGCATTTTATTGATCGTCGTCTCAATGGCAAAAACAAAAGCACTGTCAACCGGCAGCGCTTTCTACGCCGCCACAAGCGGCAGATAAAAGAGTCCATTGCCGACGCCGTCAACAATCGCTCGATCACCGATATCGAAAGTGGTGAGGACATTTCGATTCCATCACGCGACATCCGTGAACCCACGTTTCACCAAGGCAAAGGGGGACAGCGGGAGGCTGTCCACCCGGGTAATGACCAATTTAGTCCTGGCGATCGTATCGCTCGCCCACCGGGTGGCGAAGGCGGCGGCGCCGGTGAAGGGCAAGCAAGTCCAGATGGTGAGGGACAAGACGAGTTTGTTTTCCAAATTTCGAAAGACGAATACTTGGATCTGTTGTTCGAAGATCTCGAACTACCGAATCTAAAAAAGAACCAGATGGCGAAAATGGTGGAGTACAAAACACACCGCTCTGGGTATACCTCAAACGGCGTGCCTTCCAATATCGCTATCGTCCGTTCTTTACAAAATTCGCTTGCAAGACGCACGGCGATGTCAGCCGGAAAACGCCGCGAGCTCGCTGAGCTTGAACAAGTACTAGAACAGATTCAACGTGCTGAGCCGGCTCAACCGTTAGAGGAAAAACGCCTCGAAGAAGAGATCGCGGCACTCAAAAACAAACTTGCTGCCGTGCCGTTTATCGACACCTTCGATTTACGCTACAAAAACTACGAGAAGCGACCTCAGCCAAATAGTCGGGCGGTGATGTTTTGCTTAATGGATGTGTCTGGTTCGATGGACCAAGCCACCAAAGACATTGCTAAGCGTTTTTATATTCTGCTGTATCTGTTTCTCTCACGGACGTACAAAAATGTCGAGGTGGTATTTATTCGCCATCACACGCAGGCGAAAGAAGTCGACGAACATGAGTTCTTTTATTCGCAAGAAACCGGCGGCACCATTGTGTCTAGCGCCCTGCGACTGATGGATGACATCATCAAAGACAGGTACAACCCGACAGAATGGAATGTTTACGCCGCTCAAGCCTCAGATGGCGATAACTGGGCTGACGACTCGCCGGGCTGTCGCGAGTTGTTGCAAAAAACGCTGTTACCGGTGAGCCGCTATTACGCCTATATTGAAATAACACGTCGTGCGCACCAAACACTGTGGCGTGAGTATCAGTCACTCGCCGAAAGCCATGACAATTTTGCTATGCAGAACATTCGCTCCGCGGAAGAGATTTTCCCCGTATTTCGCGAATTGTTTAGCGTCAGGTCGAAGCCTGACGCCATACCGGCATAGACGCATTTTATCAGGGAGGCATGGTATGGCTGTCACCAAAGGTAAACACAAGACTCCACTCCACGATGGGCCGGATTGGACCTTTGACCTGCTTGAGCAGTATCACAAGGAAATTAAACGGGTTGCCGAACACTACAAGCTCGACACCTATCCCAATCAAATCGAAATCATCGCCGCCGAGCAGATGATGGATGCTTACTCCAGTGTGGGAATGCCCATCAACTATAACCACTGGTCATTCGGCAAAAAATTTATTGAAACCGAGCGCAACTATAAGCATGGGGACATGGGGTTGGCGTACGAGATTGTGATCAACTCGGACCCGTGTATTGCCTACCTTATGGAAGAAAACACCATCACCATGCAAGCGCTAGTCATGGCGCATGCCTGTTATGGTCATAACTCTTTCTTTAAAGGCAACTATCTGTTCCAAACCTGGACCGATGCCAGCTCGATCATTGATTACCTGCTGTTCGCCAAACACTACATTAGCGAGTGTGAAGAAAAGTACGGCCTCGCGGAAGTCGAAAACCTGATCGACTCCTGCCACGCGCTGATGAACTATGGCGTCGACAGGTATAAACGTCCGCAAAAGATCTCACTTGCCGAGGAAAAAGCACGCCAGAAAGCCCGAGAAGATTATCTGCAAACCCAAGTTAACGAACTGTGGCGGACCATCCCAGGTGGGAAAAAAGAGCAGGAGGCAGAAACGCACCGTTTTCCATCAGAGCCACAAGAAAACCTGCTGTACTTTTTTGAGAAACATTCCCCACTCCTAGAGCCTTGGCAGCGTGAGATTGTGCGGATCGTCCGTAAAGTGAGCCAATATTTTTATCCGCAAAAACAAACGCAAGTGATGAACGAAGGTTGGGCGACCTTCTGGCATTACACCATTCTTAACCACCTTTATGATGAAGGCTTGGTCACGGATAGCTTTATTATGGAGTTTTTACATAGCCATACGAATGTGGTCGCGCAGCCGCCCTACAATAGTCAGTTTTATTCCGGCATTAATCCTACGCGCTCGGGTTTGCCATGTTTCAGGACATTCGCCGCATGTGCGAAGCGCCAACCGATGAGGATAAATACTGGTTCCCTGACATTGCCGGCAAAGACTGGCTTGAGACGGTCCATTTTGCGATGGCAAACTTTAAAGATGAGAGCTTTATTAGTCAGTTCTTATCCCCCAAGGTGATGCGCGATATGAAGTTTTTTGCGGTCAATGACGACGATCGACAAAGCTATATTGAAGTCACCAGCATTCATAATGAACAAGGGTATCGTCAGCTACGTGAAGAGTTATCAGCACAATATAACCTGAGTAATCGCGAGCCAAACATTCAAGTCTTTGATGTCGATTTGCGCGGTAATCGTTCACTCACACTGAGGTATGTGCCGCATAATCGTATTCCGCTCGCCAACTCTCATGAAGAAGTGTTAAAGCATGTCCATCGACTCTGGGGGTTTGAAGTGGTTTTGGAAGAAGAAACCAGCGAAGGACGTGGAAAAATTCTTAGCAGTTGTCCCAAGCGTCCCCAGTTTGATCCTGATATGTTAATGGGTAGCCATTAGGGACAGCCCCGGCCTAAGGGGACATCCAGCGCCATTAAAAAAGCCGCCCTGATGCTTTCATCACGGCGGCTTTTGTTATGCACGCTCAGGTTTATGTGCCTTTACGCCAAGACCTATGCTTCTTCTTCAGCCATGTGAGAGGCAATGCTCTCACGATTAGTAAACCATAAGCCCCCGCACTCACGTCCGTATTGTTTTACCCGGTCACCGATGGCTGGATGTTGGTTATTGGCCACCATTTCGCGTAGATCACTATAAAAGCTCAGCGCATTTTCACAGGCACGGCGGTCCATAAAGTAATAGCCCCCCACGCGTGAATAAATTTGGCGCATACCATTAATCGTCAACACATAGACTTTATTGCCAGAGAAGTGCGCCATGCCTTGGAACAAGCGATAATCGAAATGATTAAAAGCACGGCCCATACAAATACGCTCACACAGCTCAGGATCCTGCTTACCATATTTGTCCTGAATTTTTTTGACGTCTTTCAGAACTTCGCTTTTCTCATCAATCAGATCTAAGAGCTGTTCAAAGCGATCGCACTCAAGCACTTGTTGGCAGCGCTTAATAACCAAATCAATTAGGTCCAAGCAGTCTTGCGGGCGATTTTTAGCTGCATAACGCATATAGACACCGCTGATGTCTGTCCGCGCCGCAAGTAAATCCTCGAGAACCCCGTGCACGTCCTGCCCTTCCAGGGTCACCAGCGTATCAAGAATACTGAGCCCCGACGTTCGCATGTAATCATTGACCCGAGTAGGTTTGCCATGTTGAATGGTTAACCAACCATCGCGGGCGAGGCGCTGAAGCACCTCCCGTAACGTGGTGCGCGTCACGCCAATGAGTTCAGACAATTCACGCTCTGCGGGTAAAATAGAGCCCTTTGGGAAGTGATTGTTCCAAATACTTTCAATTATATATTTTTCAGCAAATGTTGCTGGGCTATCCGCCTTTATAACCATTGAATCTAAATTCCAATTTGCTTCTTGCTCTGATTAATAAGTCATCATACCACTAGTCATGAGTTGCAGAAACAGCTCTGTGATATCGCCACCAATCGCGTGACATCTGCTATCTTTTTGTACCAGATCAATGAAAATTTGGGCATAACTCGCAAAACTACGTCATACAAGATGTAACAAAATATGTCTAAGGCAAACTGGCGCACACTTACTGTCTGACAAGGCTATCCTTCGTTGCTCTGAACGGGTAACTCATACCGATAGTCGTACCGTCACTTTTAACTGTCACCCTCTCGCGTGCGAGCTTTATGGGCTCACCACACTAAGCGATGTAGCACGTAACTCGCCCATCCGTGCGCGTTAAGAGACATAGATAACAATGAGACTATCATTATGGCTAAGACCATTACGCTCAGCACCGCGTTTTTAAAGAACTTTCTCGGCAAAGCCCCTGATTGGTACAAGCTGGCCATTGTTGGCTTTTTAATTATTAATCCGATCATTTTCTCGATTAACCCTTTCATGGCCGGTTGGCTACTGGTGGTCGAGTTTATTTTTACTTTGGCCATGGCGTTAAAGTGCTACCCACTTCAGCCTGGCGGGCTATTGGCGATTGAAGCGGTCGCGATAGGGATGACCAGCCAGATCAAGTTAAGCACGAGCTGGTAGCCAACGTAGAAGTTCTGCTGCTGCTTGTTTTTATGGTCGCCGGCATTTACTTCATGAAGCAGTTGTTGCTTTTTATTTTCACCAAAATACTACTGGGCATTCGCTCTAAAATTGCCCTTTCATTAGCATTTTGCAGCGCGGCAGCAGCACTTTCGGCCTTCCTTGATGCCTTAACCGTGATCGCGGTGGTGATCAGTGTCGCCGTCGGCTTTTACTCCATTTATCACCGCGTTGCCTCGGGGAAGGAGCTTGGTGCCGCCCATGACCACACCTCAGATGACAGCTTAAGTGATGAGCTTAGCCGCAACGATCTGGAGAATTATCGTGCCTTCTTGCGCAGTCTATTGATGCATGCCGGGGTGGGAACTGCACTCGGGGGCGTGATGACGATGGTCGGTGAGCCGCAAAACCTGATTATTGCCGATCAAGCTGGCTGGCATTTTGGTGAATTTATCCTTCGCATGGCACCGGTGACCCTGCCCGTTTTCTTTGCTGGTTTGTTAACCTGCATAATCGTTGAAAAGTTTGGTTGGTTTGGATACCGGGCAAAATTGCCGAATAACGTGCTAAACATATTGGTCGAGTACGATAAAGTACAACGCGCAAAACGCACGCCACAAGATGTGGCCAAACTCGTGGTTCAAGCGTTAATCGCCGTATGGCTAATCGCCGCCCTTGCTCTTCACTTGGCCGCGGTCGGTTTAATTGGTCTCAGTATTATCATCTTGGCAACCTCGTTTACCGGGGTAATCGATGAACACCATATCGGCAAAGCGTTTGAAGAGGCACTCCCTTTCACTGCGCTATTGGCGGTCTTTTTCTCAATAGTCGCGGTGATTATTGACCAGCACTTGTTTGCACCGGTGATTGATCTGGTGCTGTCATTGGAAGGCCATTTGCAACTTACCATGTTTTATGTAGCAAACGGCTTGCTGTCCATGGTGTCTGATAATGTCTTTGTAGGGACCGTCTACATCAATGAGGTGAAAACAGCGCTCCTCAATGGGGTCATTGATCGCGAGCAGTTTGATATGTTGGCGGTCGCTATCAATACAGGGACTAACTTGCCGTCCGTTGCGACCCCTAATGGTCAAGCTGCGTTTTTGTTCTTGCTTACTTCAACGCTGGCTCCCTTGCTACGCCTGTCATACGGGCGCATGGTGTATATGGCACTGCCCTATACCATTGTGATGGGCTTATTGGGCGTGATGGGTATCGAGTTCTTTTTGGTGCCAGCAACCGAGTGGATGCTACACCAAGGCTGGATATCTGAAACCATCCATATGACCCAACAAGCGATACCCAGTGCGCACTAACGCATTTCTATCATTGACCTTCGTCTCAACAAACGATTGAATAGCAAGGCTCTCAGTGTAGAGCCTTGTTTTTTATCAGGAGTGAGTTATGTGGCGCGCCTTAAATCAATTTTCTCGCAGCCGAGCGTCCTGGCTGTTGTTGCTTCTCTGTGTGGTTGGCCTCGAAGCAACCGCGCTGTATTTCCAACATGGCCAAGGACTTGCGCCCTGTGTGATGTGTATTTATGAACGTGTCGCCTTATTTGGTGTGGGCACGGCAGCGTTACTCGGACTGATTGCTCCCGAGGAGCCCTTTTGGCGCACCCTAGGGTTGCTGGCCTATGGCATCACCGCCGCTTGGGGGCTAAAGCTTTCATTAGAGCATGTCAGTTATCAATTCCCCGATCCTAACCAACTCTTTGGCCCCACCTGTGATGTGGCGGTAAACTTCCCTTCTTGGGCCCCTTTAAACCAGTGGCTGCCTCAGGTGTTTGAAGCGTCTGGCGATTGCAGTAAAGTGGTCTGGCAATGGTTAGGTTGGTCCATGCCACAATGGCTGGTGGGCATCTTCTCGGCCATGCTCGTGATCTGGGGGCTGGTGGTTATCGCCCAGTTTATCAGTCGCCCACCGCGTCGGATTTTTTCTTAATAACACGCGGCTATGCGCTAAGCACTAGACACTAGGCACTAGGCACTAGGCACTAGGCACCAAGATAACCGGATAAAAAAGAAAACGCCGATTTACTCGGCGCTTTGCATGAGTTGATGGTCGCTTACTGAATGACACAACTGACGTATTAACGGCCGATCTGCGGCGCTAAATACCCCGGGGTCAAGCCGCTGGGGGTCGCTCCAGTACACGGCCTGATGCTGTTTCAACGTTAATGGCGTATCCAGAATCTCGCACCAATAGCTGCACAGTAAAATCACCTTGTCGCCATAATCGTATTCGGTTTCGACGATGGCTGCGCCGACGTTGATTTCAACGCCGAACTCTTCAAGCCATTCACGCTTAAGTGCCTGCTGGTCGATCTCGCCTTGCTCGACTTTGCCGCCAGGAAATTCCCACCAGCTGATAAAATGCGAATCTGGCTGTCGTTGCGCCACTAAAACGTGGTGACTGTGCGTGGCTACACCGGCCACTACGCGAATTGCAGTCGTCTGCGCTGCTGATATCATCCGATTAACGCCCGCAGCATTTTTTGAACTTAGCGCCACTACCGCACGGGCAGGCATCATTACGGCCAACCGATTTAAACGGATTCACCTGATGCGCGCCGTGCGTTCCTTGTTGTGCTTCATCGGCCGCTTTCGCGACTTCTTGGATCATAAGATCTAATTGCTCAACATAATGGCCAGGCTCAACATCAATCCCTACCTCTTTCATTTGCGCTAAGGTACCGGCCTCGTCATGCAGTAGCAGCATAGTAGTCACTAATGCGGAAAGCATGCGGCGGCTACCATCATTGAGTGTGACATCATGCCAATGCGGCTCAATATGGGGCCATACGGCAAGAAACCCTTCTGAAAAGGCTTGTGCAAGCTCGCCGCGCATCGCAATCATTAACGCGTCAGGCAAGGTGTAATCATTACGCATCAACGCATGATATTGCTGCTCCAGGTGCGCGAGTATGGCCTGCTTGTCCTTGTCATTAAGCGCCACGACTTCATCGTCTTCAACCCCGGCGGTCACTAACACCGACAACCAAGTATCTGGGTCCATCGGCACAGGACAAATGTTGGCAGCCAGCAGCGCCCCTTCAACAAAACTGGCCGGCATGCCGTCCCAGTCATCAGAGAGTGTCATAAGTGTTGACATAAGGTTTCCTATTTTATGAATTCTGTTTGCGCACGCGCGTTATCGAGCGCTCTCGCTATCTCATCAGCGCGATTAAGGACGCGAATAACCTTAAAGCACGCGTCAGCCTGCGGATAATACTGACGCAAATACTTAAACCATTGCTTAATGCGGTTAGGGAAATACACCGCCTTGTCTCCTTGGCGCTCCTGTGCGCTATAGCGCACTAACAAGGCCAACACCGCAGGCCAATCCATGGGCTCAACATTGTCACGAATATGTTGACCCAAGTTGGGCATATTTAGCGCGCCACGGCAGACCATTAATGTGTCACAGCCTGTGAGTGCTTGGCACTTAAGCGCGTCATCCCGTCCCCAAATATCACCGTTTGCCGTTACAGGGATCGCAAACTGTTGGTTAATCTCCGCAATTAAATCCCAACGAATCGTCCCTGCCTTGTAACCGTCGCGCTTGGTACGGCCATGGACCACCAGCTCGTCGGCTCCCGCATCATTAACCGCTTGGGCAATGTCTAAATAGTCATCCAGATCATTGAATCCTAAACGCACTTTTGTCACTCACCGTATGTTCAGGCGCGACGCTTTCACGCACCGCTTTCACCACCTCGTAGATATGCTCAGGCGTCTTTAATAACGCTGCGCCGCCGCGGTTGCCATTCACCGTTTTAGAGGGGCAACCAAAGTTAATGTCGATCCCTTGCGACCCTAACTGAATCGCGTGCTGCGCGTTACTGGCCATCGCATCAACATCTTGCCCCAGTAGTTGAACCCGAACCGGCGTCCCCGCATCGGTAAAGCCACCTTGATGTAACTCAGGGCAGAAGCGATAAAAGACTTTTTCCGGTAAACGCTGATCCACCACACGCACAAACTCAGTCACGCAGAGATCATAGTGATTAATCTCAGTCAGTAGCTTGCGCATTAAGGGATCAAGTACGCCTTCCATGGGGCCTAATACAATGCGTGGTGATTGATAATTCGTTTGACTCATGCCGTACCTTTACCGTTAAGGCGCGCTATTTTGCCAGCTTTTCCTTCAAATCGCAGCACACAAAAAAAGCCAGTCATCTTTTGACTGGCTTTCAAATAGTTAGCGAGTATCACTCACGCTTAGCCTTCTTGTTTGGCCGCCTTAACCATGGCTTCTAGCTGTGGATAGGGTAGATAGCCAGGTGCAACTTGATCGCCAATAATCATCGCTGGTGTACCACGCAACCCAAGCTCCATGAAGGCGCGGTAGTTGTCAGCTACCGCTTCTCCGGTTCGCTCTTTGCCCGCAAGCAGTGATTCGGTATCGGTTTTTTGCGCAATTTTCTCTAAAGAACGTGCATCATGCATACCGCGCTTTTTCATCAATAATTCATGAACCTGCGCAAAGGCCTCAGGTTTTTCCAGCCACACATTCATCGCATACACGGCAGAGTTGGTATCAAGCGATTCGATATTCTGTTGTTTTAGCGGCACGGCAATATTAATCACCTTCACATCGTCGTGGGCGGCAACCAGTTTCTGTAGCTCGTCTTCCAGCTTTTTACAGTATGGACAGTTGTAGTCCATAAAGTTAATCACGGTGACCGTCGGATCCTCCGCGCCAATCCAGCTATGGGTCTCAGACTCAAACCAGTCTCGGCGCGCGGCGAGGTTTTGTTTTAATGTCTTTTGCTGCTCAACATATTTTTGCAAGCTTTGGTTAAGATTCGCAATCAGCGCAGGATTCGCTTCGAGCAAATCGACGATTTCATCCAGCTGTGTTTGCTCCGTATCAGATAGCGTATTAGCACTCACCGGAAAAGCCAGCATAAGAAGCACCAGCCAAGGTGCAAAAAAACGAGATAGGGACATTCGGTTTCCTTTTTTAACGTTTGTCGTCATCACAACATTCTTAACCATAGGCCAACCGGTGAGGTAAGGCCTGTTGTTATCGCGGTAATTTTTCCTTGCTCAACCACCATTACCGTCGGCGTCACTTTCACTGACAATCGACGTGAGAGTTGTCCATCTGGATCATTGACGACCGAAAAATCGTAACCATGATGAGCAAGGTATCCATTTACTTTTTTCGCTGAGCCCGAGCGTAACGCGATCGAGACCACCTGCGCATGATCACTCAACCAATCTACCGAGGGAGTCACAAAACGGCACACACCGCACCAACTCGCCCATACATAGATAAGCACGGGTTCGTGCTGCGACATGGCGAGCAAATCCTGTTGTCGGCCATCCAGCAAGCGGACCGTGTCCACAGGAAACTGACTGGTGTCGATACCACGGCTTCGCCACCAATCGACGGCAGTGCTAGATATCAGCACAAACACGATGAGCCAGCACACGTCACGCGCACCACGTTTGACCCGCTCACGCCACGACCGTTTCATTTTACTGCTCGTCATGGTGTTTTTGCCTGCTCAAGCGCGCTCATGACGGCCTTATCGGTCAAAATAACCGGCAGTGCAATGCCGTTTGGTGCCCCCGGACCATAAACAATATTAAACGGCACACCATAGCGCTGGTGTTTTTGTAAATATTGCGTCACACGTTCACTGGGTCGGGTCCAGTCACCTTGCATTGCAACCACATTGGGCGCGGTAATGGCATCATAAACGGGCGATTGCAATATCACACCCACTTTGTTGGCATGACAGGTAATGCACCAATCCGCCGTCACATCAACAAACACCACTTTGCCCTGATCCACCGCTTGATCGATCGCGGCCTCATCCAGACTCACCCAGTCTGGGTCCGAGTTCAATGGCGTTGCCCACCGCGGCGCTGTCAATGACGCACCAATCAGCCCAAGCACAACCACCACGAGCAGCCCAGCTGTCCCTTTAATCGCTGCCAGTTTTCCAAGGGTCCGATATGCTAGCCACACACTGGCAACCAGTAGCAGCGTTCCCACTGCGATAGCGCCAACAACGCCCAGATAAGGCATCCACAGCCAGAATAGCCACACCGTGGTAGCAACCAGCAAGAGCGCAAATACCCGTTTCACGTGATTCATCCACGGACCGGTTTAGGCAGCGTGCGAGTTAATCCAGGGAAAACCGCCACAAGCAACCACGGCAGCGCCATCCCGACCGCCAGCGCGGTAAAAATCAGCCAGAGCGCGGTCAAGGATCTCCCCAGTGCATAGGCCACCGCAGTGCCTAAAAAAGGTGCCGAGCATGGTGTGGCGAGTAAGGTGGCAAACACGCCTTGAACAAAGTGACCGCTTGTTGTGTGGCCACCGCGTGTCGCAAGCCAAGTTTGCCAGCTTGATGGCAAATCAATACGCAGCACATCAAACAAGCTCAGCGCGAATAGCCAAATGACCAGCGTCATGACGCCGATAAAGATTGGACTTTGAAACTGGACGCCCCAACCCACGGCTTGCCCCGTTAGCTTTAATGTCATCAGCAGCCCAGCTATCGCCCAAAACGACACCAAAATACCGGCAGCAGAGGCCAGGAACTGGCTACGAACCGCCCGACGGGTGGCATTCGGGTTGGCGACAATGCTGTTAAGTTTGAGTCCAAGTACAGGGAGCACACAGGGCATCACGTTCAAAATCAGCCCCCCTAAGAGGGCAATGCCACCAATCACCCAAACAGATAATCCGGCTTGCGACGCGACACTTCCGGCACGCACTGTGGTGCTATGCTCAGCCAGAAGCTGCTCATCAATAACAGTAACTTGAATCGGTTTACCGGTCAGCTTGGGGGTTTCTATCCAATTGGTGACACCAAAGGTCGCGGTCAGGGTGTCGCCATCACGGTGGAGACTGGGTACACCAAAGGTGTCATCAATAACCGCCTCGCCATCCACCAGCATATCTGGCTGTTGCCAAGCTTGGTTACCGGTGACAGTGACGGCGAGCTGCTGCTTGTTAGCATCCCAGACCGCAGACTCAACCTGCACACTGGGTAGTGGCTTAGGTACCTGACTCATCGCTTGGTTGAACTGATACATCCGCTCACCATCAGCCTCAAGCGTACTCGGAGTAAAATCGAGAGAGATGGGATAATCAGTGATCACACACACACTGGTGCACGAGGACAAGCGCAAGGTAGCATCCAACGAAACCGGCTGTTGCCATGTATCAACCTTGAAGGTCAGCGGGAAAGTCACTTGCCCTTTGTAGCCCAACATGGTCAAGCCAAGTAACTCATGCGCTCAGGTGCCGGCCAATGCCAGATAATATCATCCAAGTTTTGGCTGTCATTGATAATCAGCTCTGGGGCGACCCCGCCCTCGCCTGGCGAGCGCCAATAGGTTTTCCAATCGCCTTGTAAACGGACGGAAAGCAAGCCATCGAGGTGGTGAGTCTCTGAATTACCTTGACCAGTGAGCGCTAAACGTGCCTCAACGGGGGGGTGATCAGGGTTAGACAGCCAACCTGTATCGGGCGTATTTGCCAGTACAGAAGGCTGAGTAACAGTAAACATAAAGACAAAAGCGGTAGTAAGACCAAAGCTTGCCATACGCTACTTGGTGTTACGCTGCGCCAATAGTGATTGATTCGAGTCATAAATCTGTTCCTTGTTGAAAATAAATACGCCATGGAAAGAAAAGGCGCTTTATTCTCGGAACACACAAAAGCAAAGATGCCGCCGTCGATACGTGGGTGGGTCATGCGTGGGTAATACCACCGCGAGGCTGACGGTTGCCATAACGGCAAGCAACACAATCAACCACCAAAGTGGAGAAGGCAGCCAATCTAGGCTCAGTACAGAAGGATGCATCAATTGCTCAGACAGCGAACATTTCTTGCCCACTGTATTGACCTCATCACCATGCTCTCCCAAGTTGCCAACTTGGCAGGCAGCTTGCGCCCCTGATTGCAGGCTAAGCTGATTTTGCAAGGCACACACTGCCAGAACCCATAACGCTATTGCGAGGGCCCAGCCAGCTTTAGAACGACGCGTGTACCTTTGCATTCCACCTCCTGTCGAATTGGCACTCATTATGCCCCACGCTCGAAAATAAACAATGGGTTAGCCTTGATGCCAGGCAAACGGGAGGCTAACGATTCGCATCCCTATCTTGGCCGCGTGGTGAGCTGAATATGATCTTCCCAGTCAATCACATCAATTTCATACACCACGCTGTCTTTGACCGAAATACCCGCTTTGTGCATTGCCGCTTTTGATCCGGTGATCAGCGGGTGCCAATCAGGTAGCGGTTTATCTTCTGCCAACAAACGATAGGCACAAGTTTCTGGCAGCCAGTAAAACTCGTCGATTTTGTCGCGGGTAAGCTTCAAACAGGACTCTTCATACGAGAAACGATTAGGATAGTCTTTGCATGAGCAGGTTTTATCATCCAACAAACTGCAGGCAACGTTGGTATAGTAGAGTTCATCAGTTTCTTCATCGATCAACTTATGCAAACAACAACGGCCACAACCGTCGCATAACGACTCCCACTCCTCATCGCTCATTTGCGCTAAGGTTTTTTGTTGCCAAAAGGGCGTGCTCATGATGCTGGCTCTCTTTTTATAATAAAACCGCGCGGAGCGGCAAGACATTGCGCCGCTGTTATAACCATCATAGCGATAAAGTGCAAGCAGGCATTGGGATGGGTTGGAGAGTGTGCAGCCGAATGATAAAGTGCCCGCCCCTGCACATTGAGGAAGCCGACAATATGCCACTGCATCGACATTTTCGTGCCGTCTAGGCTGTGGCGCCTGCTGCATCGCGCCTAGTATTTCATCTCCCATTCCAGGTATGCCTTATGGTAAACCTGCAGGCACTCGCTGTGTGCAGCTCGATGACAACAATTTATGCCAGCTTTTCGGTACGCCCGACCGCCCAGGCGTTTGCGCCGCATTTGACGCCGACCCGGATGTCTGTGGCGATCATTACCAACAAGCGCTCGACAACTTGATATATCTGGAAGCGGCGACATAAAAAAGCGCTACCTCACTACAAGCTAGCGCTTTTATCATATTGGCTTGTTTTTACCGCAGTACTAGCCTTTCTGTATTATTGGCGCTTTTCTGCAGAATTAGCTTTGGATACCCACAATCAGCCAAGGCGCATTGGCTTGGGCCAAGTCACGCTCAAGATGCCAGATATCGGTAATATCTTCTTCGACACCCTCCACACGGTCACAATAACGGCCGGTGAATTTTAAGCTTAACTGTGCGCGACGGCTGTCATGATCAGCACGGACAATCTCTGCATCGACGTACATCACTTCGGTATGTTGCTCAGTACCTAAGCGCGCGCGTTCTGCCGCTAAGTCGTTGTATAGCTCAGGGGTGACGTATTCTTGGATCTTTTCTAATTCATTGTGGTTCCATGCACCTTGCAAAATACGATAGTGCTCACGCGCACCACTTAAAAAACTTTGCATATCGAACTGTGGCGGAAAGTTAAACGGCACATCATTTTGCGTGTCGGCACCAAAACCACCTGTCGCAGCGCCAGTTGAGCCATCAGCCGCATGGTTTCGAAAGGCATTAGGTTGCTGATGATAATAACCTTTACTCTCACCCGCATAGGCTGGCCCTTGTGCTTGGGCCCCCGCTTTCGCTTGCGTCAATCCGCGTAAAAACTTCAGTGCAAAGTAGGCAATCAGACCCATGATCAGGATGTCCATAAACTGGATCCCCTCAAAGGCGCCGCCAAAGAAGGCCGCGAGCAGGCCACCAGCAAGCAAGCCACCCAGCAGACCACCTGCGAGCCCTTTTTTGCCGCTTTTGGTGGTATTTTGCTTGAGCGTGTTAGTGTTTGTGGTGTTATTTTTTGGCGCTGGCGCCGTTTTGAAGCTTTTACCGAAGGACTTGCCGCCGCCAAAGCGCTTCGCTTCTGCATAAGGCGCTGTGACAACAAAGACAAACATCAAAGCTGCAACAGAGAGTAATTTTTTCATGATCGCATCATCTGTGGTTTAAGACGCTTCTCATGCTAGAGTCTTTATCGATGAAGTCAATTAAAGGGGGTAAAGAAATTGTTACCAAACATCACCTCTTCGCCGTTGTTTTTGCGCGTTGAGGAACCATTTGACGCCACTGCACTCCAAGCCAATATCTAACTTAAAGACACATACAGGCCCGAACCATGAATGATACACACAGCAAAGTCGTCGGTTACCTACTCTGGATCTTTGGTTTTCTTGGTTCACACCGCTTTTATTACGGTAAACCGGTGACCGGCACTATTTGGTTTTTTACTCTAGGGCTGTTTTTAATTGGTTGGATTGTCGATTTGTTCTTAATTCCGGCCATGGATAAAGAAGCCGACCTTCGTTTTCGTAGCGGTTCGACTGACTTTACCATTGCTTGGCTTTTGCTGACTTTTCTAGGGGTCTTAGGCATTCACCGTATGTATATGGGAAAGTGGATCACGGGGATTATCTACTTGTTTACGGGGGGCTTTTTCTTAGTCGGTATTCTCTACGACTTTTGGACCTTGAACGAGCAAGTCTCGATTAAAAACATGCAAACCTTTTCGTAATCATCGCTAATCCCCCGCTAACGTTATGACGGCGCAATCTTTAATGGGTTGCGCCCTCGCCTCGCATTGCTAGTATAACGCGCTGACCGCCTTGCTAAAATGGACCAATGCACTCATGAGCCAACAGTTTCAACTTTTGCGCGAGCGACGCTTTTTGCCTTATTTTATTACTCAGGCACTGGGCGCCTTTAACGACAACGTTTATAAAAACGTATTGGTGATCATGGTCGCGTTTGCCTCCGCAGATCAGCTCCCTATGGATGCCACCTTATTTATCAATGCGGCTGCCGGGCTGTTTATTCTTCCCTTTTTCTTGTTTTCAGCGTTTGCCGGTGAGCTTGCCGATAAACACGATAAAGCGTGGATTATGCGACGAGTAAAGTGGCTGGAAGTGCTGATTATGTCTTGTGCAGCCGTCGCACTGTATGTCCAAGCATGGATCGTCCTCTTGGCTCTCTTGTTTTTAATGGGCACTCAATCGGCCTTTTTCGGTCCGGTGAAATATGCGCTGTTACCGCAAACCTTGAGTGATAAAGAGCTGGTCTCTGGCAATGCGTTGGTAGAAACGGGGACATTTTTATCCATTCTGCTCGGGACATTATTAGCGGGCTTTATCGCCCATCATCCTGATTCCAATCTTATTGCGGGGATTGCGGTACTCGTCTTTGCTTTACTGGGGGTGCTCTCCGCTCATGCTATCCCCCCCGCGCCAGCAGGTAACCCCGGACTCAACTTACGCTACAAACCCGTGTCACTGATGCGGCAAACCTTGCGCTTTGCGCGTAAAGATAAGGTAACCCTGCAAGCGATACTAGGCATAAGCTGGTTTTGGTTTTTAGGCGCAAGTTATCTCACACAATTTCCGAAATACACGGCACTGCTCGGGGGCGGTGAAACAGGTGTCTCGTTTTTATTGACGCTATTTTCGATTGGGATCGCGGTCGGCGCATTATTGTGCGACAAACTCTCTGGCCATCGTATCGAACCTGGGATTGTGCCATTGGGCAGCATTGGTTTAACGGTGTTTGGACTGCACCTATTTTTTGCTACTCCGGCCAACCCAACACCTCACGCCGATTTGCTCGCTTTTGTCACTGACCCGGCGTTAACTTGGGTGTTTATTGATCTGCTGATGATCGGCGTTTTTGGTGGCATATTTATTGTGCCCCTGTATAGCTTGATGCAACAACGCGCCGATAAAGCCGCACGTGCGCGTGTGATTGCCGCGAACAATATCTTTAATGCCTTGTTTATGGTGGCCAGTGCCATACTGGGGATCACCATGTTGGTGGTCGTTGAGCTCTCGGTTGCGGAATTTTTCCTGTTGCTCACCTTACTCAATCTGGTGGTCGCGCTTTACGTCAGTAAGCTCGTGCCTATTTTTGCTCTACGCTTTTTTACCTGGATGATCACGCACACCTTATACCGTGTGACGCACAAAGATCTGCACCATATTCCCGACAAAGGGGGCGCACTGCTGATTTGTAATCATGTCAGTTATATGGATGCCCCTTTACTCGCGGGCGCCTGTCATCGCCCTATACGCTTTGTGATGTTTGAAGACTTATACAAGATCCCGGTTCTCCATTGGTTTTTCCGCACCTCAAAAGTGATCCCTATTAGTCATCGTGGCCGCACAATTCGTACCGCGATGAATGAGATCCAACGTGCGCTGGATAATGGCGAAGTCGTGCTCATTTTCCCGGAAGGACACCTTACTTATGATGGGGAGGTTGATCAGTTCCGCCGGGGTATGGACATGATATTGCAACGCTCACCTGTCCCCGTTGTGCCCCTTGCATTGCAAGGATTGTGGGGCAGTTACTTCAGCCGCCATGGCGGCAAAGCGATGTTAAAGCTTCCAAAACGGTTTTGGTCTAAGGTGACGGTTGCCGCCGGGCCAGCGGTTGAACCTGAGCAAGCAAATGCTGACTATTTGCGTGACGAAGTGATTCGCCTCCAAGAAGATAACGCTTAACCCTTCATATAAGCTTGCGCCCATTGGGCCAAAGCGTGACGAGACGGTTTGATTTGGCCGTCTTGTTGCGTCTCAGGCCAACAAAGGTAATGTGCCGGGCGCTGATACGGCGCCAGTGAGGCACAATGCTCGGCCAACACTCGGGGCGAAAAAGGGCTCGTGCTCTGCACAATGGCTAGTGGGCGATGACCGAATTCGCGATCGACAATCGGGACAACCATCGCTTGCGTCACGCCTTTCAACCGCTGTAAATGCGCTTCGATCGCTTCAGGTTGAACATTCTCGCCGCCGCAAATAAATTGATTATCTAGACGTCCGACAACGCGTAGTACCGACACCGCCTGCTGGGTCTGCCAACGGCCGAGATCCCGCGACGCAAGGCCTTGCTCGGCATCTAAGGGGTATAGCTGGCCCGCTTGCCAATATCCCAAAGCTAACGTCTCACCACGATGGATAATCTCACCATCGTCACGTATCTGCACATCACGATAAGGCAGCGGCGCGCGACATCATCTTGACCATCGGCACGCTTTAACGTCACGGTTGATGCCGTTTCCGTCATACCATAGCCGCACCAGCAGGCAATGCCCATCGCTTCGGCGTCTTGGGTTAAAGCGGTGGGGATCGCCGCACCGCCTAATAGTACATGGGCCAAACGCGAGGTTCGGCCTCGTCCTTCAATGCGGGCAAGACACGATAGAGCTGGGTTGGGACTAGAGATGCATGGGTCACCCGTTTTAACGCATTGACTAAGTGCTCGCCTCGACACGGATAAATGCCAAGCTCCCCCCCGGCTAACAACCAACGCCACACAATGGCAAGACCAGAGACGTGATAAAGCGGTAAAGAAAGCAACCAACGATCCGGCGCTTGAGAGGCACGGACGCCTGTAAACGGTAACCGCTTTGTCAGACCGGCAGCACTGGCAAGATGCTGACGCGCGCCGTGTACCACCGCTTTGGGCGCGCCAGTCGATCCTGACGTCAAGGTAAGGGTTAACGGCATGTCGATATGCCAAGGCGCGATATTGCGTGCCGATTGCGCGTCAGGCACCGATTGGTGAGCGTGGGCCCATTGAAAAGGACCTAGATTATCGAGCACTGCCGTTTGTACATCCGCACTTAATGCCTGATTTAATACCAAGGTTTGTTTACCGGCTTGCCAAGCAGCCAACAAGGTGACCACCAAAGACTGCAGGGCATCGTGGCTATTTAATACCACCATTGGCGCATCATTGAACGTCCGCTGCTGGGCATCGACTAAAGCACGCAACGCCTGCCATGTGAGGGGGGTCTCGCTATCTATCGCGATGGCATCAGGCGCGTCAGCCGCCCAGTAACGCCACGGCCAGGTGTTAAAAGCAAAGCATGGCGACGTCACAAGGTATTGACCCAAATTAACGGCTGGTCATCGAGTGGAATCAAAGGCTGATTGGCGCCAGGCCAGGTTCGATCCAGCTGTTGTTCAAACACGCCCAAGGTATCGAGCCCAGGCACAACATTCGGGGTGAGCGAGCTGGCAACGCGCGATAATTGCGTCAGTCCCAAGCTGGTTTCAAGTGATGAGCTAATGACGGCTATTTTACCGAGTGCGTGTGCGCGTGTAACGGATTGATTCACCTGCGCGAAATCACCCATCATTGTTGGTTTGATCACCCAAGTCCTTACATGATCACTTTCTTTTAACCCTGTGTCGTCACTATCTCGCAAGGTTTCATCCCATGCTAATGGCACCCCTAATGCCTCTGCTTGAGCAAGAGACTGATAAGGATCACGACAGGGCTCTTCAATCCAGCTTATTCGCGCTTGATGCGCCTGACTCAGACCACACCAAAAGGCCGCAAATTGTTCAGGCCGCCAACGACGGTTAGCATCAAGACGCAACCTAAGGTGAGGAATGGCATCGAGCAACGTGGTCACCATTAAGCGATCACGCGCCACTTCATACTCACCCACTTTAACTTTAGCTTCATCGGATGGATCATCCGAATGCGGGCCACCCGAGTGCGGGCCACCCGACACATGTCCCAGTGCGGCGAATAGCGCATCCGGATCCCCGGTACACACGGGCACCGTCTGAAACGAGGACGGGGTCGGCAAGCGTTGCTCCAACTCCGCTTGGGCAATGCTTAACCCCCATGCAACCGAAGGTGGCAATTGGGGCATGGCGATATTACGGTGATCACACCAAACAGCAGTCGCGGCAATCAGAGCGTGCCGTGCTTCGGCGAAGGTTTCCTGACTAAATCCAGGCAAAGGGGCAATTTCGCCCCACCCGCGTTGTGCGCCTTCGCTTAATTCCACCACCAAGCCTTCACGCTGGGTTAAACGCTGGTCACGTAAAAATAGACCGGCAGTGACCGGCAAGGTGTATTGATATATCCGTGCCTGTCTCATAAAGACCTCTATGGGTTGCGTGGGAAACGATCAAACTCTGGCCGACGTTTCTCGTTAAAGGCATTTCGCCCTTCTTGCCCTTCGTCGGTCATGTAAAACATCATGGTGGCGTTGCCGGCTAATTCTTGAAGTCCGGCTTGACCATCGCAATCGGCATTGAGTGCCGCTTTTAAACACCGCAATGCCATTGGGCTATGCTGTAGCACTTCGCGACACCAGCGTACGGTCTCTCGCTCGAGCTCGTCCAAGGGCACCACTGTATTGACCAGTCCCATGTCCAACGCTTCTTGCGCATTGTAAAAACGGCAAAGGAACCAGATTTCACGCGCTTTTTTCTGCCCCACAATCCGCGCCATATAAGAAGCACCCCAGCCGCCGTCGAAACTGCCTACTTTGGGGCCTGTTTGACCAAATTGGGCGTTATCGGCCGCAATGGTTAGATCACACATCATATGCAGAACATGACCACCACCGACAGCATAACCGGCAACCGCGGCAATCACAGGTTTGGGACAGGTGCGGATCTGACGCTGGAAGTCGAGCACATTCAGGTGATGAGTGCCTTCGTCGTCTTGATAGCCGCCATAATCACCACGTACCGATTGATCGCCCCCAGAGCAAAATGCTTTTTCACCTAAACCGGTCAGAATGATCACGCCTACTCGGCTGTCATAGCGCGCATCGGCGAGCGCTTGCATCATTTCTTTAACGGTTTTCGGACGAAACGCATTACGAACCTGAGGGCGGTTAATGGTGATACGCGCAATACCATCGGCGGATTTGTGATACAAAATATCGCTAAACGTTAGCTCAGTCGGCATCCAGTCAATGGGTGCATACAGTTCTTGTTCGGTCATTCCCGGCGTTACAGCCATGGCTTTCCCCTTAATTGGTTGATGGGGTACAAGGCCCCGAAAATTGGAAGATAAAAATCGTTACGCTGATAACCGGTCGTTATCTGATAGCACCTGCACAAACGACGACGGATTGGCCCAATGACAATTATGTCCCGCCCCTTTTATCAAAGTGAAGGGGATCCCGGTTGTGCGCTGTAGCGAGTGGGCCAACGAGATAAACTTAGGATCTTGCTCCCCACAAAGGTAGTCAATCGACAACCCTTGTCGCAACGCATCACCTAATGCGGGACGCAGATCAGCTTGCCGACCGAGCGATGTGGCATCGAGCATAGCGGCAATCGCGGGCCCATGGTTGTCACCACGCACTGTCATCAGTTTGGCGCGCTGCGTCGCATCAAGGGATTGAAACACCGATTGCTGATACCAATCGTTTAATACCATCGAGAGCGGCTCATGCGTAAAGCGCTGAGCCCAGGCTTGATCGTGGGCCAACCGTTGATGACGTTCATGGCGATGCAGTAAACCAGGGTGTCCCGCTTCGAGGAATACGCCCTGCCAACGAGCTGGATACGCGGTGGCTAAATGCATCGCGATGCGCGCACCAAGCGAATACCCCACTAAATACGCTGGCTGATTACCCCACACCTGGTCACAGGTCTGGCGCACCGCGTCGACAGTAGTGGCATAATCAACGCTTGGACAATCAACACTGTCACCATGGCCGGGTAAATCAAGACAGAGCCAGTGACAGGCTTTTAAGCGCGAGGTAACACCTTGCCAATCTTGTTTACTCCCCAGCAAACCGTGCAAAAAAACCACCTTGAGACCGTCCACCTTGCCCCCCTGCTGATACCCCAGCATCACCCCTCCTGCGCTGCCATATTGGCAAGTTGCTCTGTTAAGATTTTCCCCGCTTCACCCGCGGGCGTCACCACTTCAATCACATCAGTCCCTGGTGTATTAAACGCTTGGACGAGCGCAGCAGCGAGATCAGATTCGCAGGTTGGTTGTTGATAGTTCAAGGAAAACTGCGCGGCAACCTGCTCAAAGCGCAGACCGTGCGGCATGCGATAATAGGCGTCACAAAGCTGCGGATCGACTGGCAAGGAATCAAAAATGCCGCCGCCATTGTTATTGAGGATAAGCATGGCTGCCGGGGCAGCCGTCTCACGCCATAGCGCAAGACTATTAAGATCGTAAAGCGCGCTCGTGTCGCCAAGCACCACCAGCATCGGCTGACGTCGGCATCGCTGAACGCCTGCAGCGCAGGCAAATAGCCCGTCAATGCCTGACGCACCGCGATTGGCAAACACCGGATAGGCGCCAAGTTGCGACCAAATATCCGCCAAACGAATCGCTAGGCTGTTGCCGATAAAAATATCGACGTGCTCGGGAAGCATCGTGGGTAATTGTTGAAATAAGCGGTGCTCTGACAGCAATGAGGGAGAAAGTCTGTCAGTCGCTTTCTCCATCTGTGCTCGCGCCTCATTCGTCAATGTTTGTTGCCAAACAAGGGGCGAGTCCGCCGACGAAGTGAGCCCTTCAGACGTTGAGCACGCCGCACTCACCTGGTCAGTCAATGCATCAAGCCATAACGACCAGTGGCGCTTGTCGACAACACACTGTTCAACCGCCCGATGATGAGGGTCAAGTGGCTGCGCGTTATCCGTCACCAACCAATATTGCGCCGAGGTTTGCGCCAACCATTGTCCCAAGCGTTTTGACACTAAACGCCCGCCGAGCTGGATCACCCATTGCGCCTGAGACAACTGCGCCTGCAAGTTGGGATGGTTTAACCAAAGATCGTAGCCAGGTGCCGTGCTCGTGATGCCCGATTGCGGGTCGGCTAATACCACCGCATTCAGCGCTGTGGCTAAGCGGTTAACCGATGCTGATAATCCGTGCGGCAGCGCCCCCGCCACAATCACCGTTTTTACGGGGCGCTCGGATGGCAAACTGGGCGGGAGGCTATCTCGCTCTATCGGCGTAGAAAACCGTCCATGATGGCGCGTATAGCTTTGTTGGCTTTGATACCAGTTAGCAATCGGCGCACGGATCTCAGCCTCAAGCGCTGCATCTCGCTCGCCATAGAATGGCTCTCGAAACGGGCAATTAATATGCACACTGCCACCACGTGCCGCTTGATGGGCAAGCACCTGATCCACCTTGGTCAATAAAGCACTCAGTGGCATCCCCGCGTCTGGCGTAGGTAAATCCAGTTGGGCAGTAACATGGGACGAAAACAGATCGCGCTGCACAATCGCTTGGTTCGCCCCGCAATCGACCAATTCAAACGGACGATCTGCAGACAGAATAATTAATGGCTCACCGGTTAACCCGCTCTCGACTACCGCAGGCAAACAATTCGCCACAGCGGTTCCGGAAGTGACAATCACCGCCACCGGTGCCTGTCCGGCTTTGGCTAAGCCTAAGGCAAGATAACCAAGACCACGTTCATCAAAGTGACAATGTAAGGTCACCGGACGCTGAGGGTGCTGACTTTGTTTCACGGCGGCCAGTGTGAGCGGCGTCGATCGCGATCCTGGGGCAATACAAATATGTTTGACGCCCAAGCGCGATAACTCGTCGATAAGGGTTTCGGCCCATATATGCGTGAGTGTCAGCGACATTAACACACTCCAACAATGGCGTCGTCGTGCTCTTGAGCATGACGATAAGGGAGACACTGACGCATGGTCGTCAGTTTGTTATCTAACTCATGCCACTCAGCCTCAGGATCAGAGCCGGGAACAATTCCTGCCCCCGCAAATAAATCCACCGTATTATCGGTCAATTGCGCGCTTCGGATCGCCACACAAAATTGGCTTTCACGTTGTGAAATATAGCCCACGGCTCCACTGTAACGACCGCGTGTGATCCCTTGTTCGGCGAGAAACGCGCGGGCCGTATCACGAGGAAGTCCCGCCACCGCAGCAGTCGGTTGAAGCGCGCCCAAGATCACACTGTCATCGACCCCAGGACCAACGATGGCACTAATACGACGACGCAAATGCTGAAGATGACGAAGCACAATCAAATGGGGTTCAGGATCAACGGTAATCGTTAACGAATGACGCCGTAAGCCGGCAAAAATATCATCAACGACCAACTGATTCTCATGAACGTTTTTACTGTCGTTTAGCAACCACTCACCGAGATGATGATCTTCACTAAAGCTCGCGCCGCGACGTACGGTGCCCGCGACCGCTTCTGTGGTCACGCGACAATCTCGACGTCGATAGAGTCGCTCTGGGGTCGATCCGACAAAAGCATCGTCCGGCCCCGTTGCGAACAGAAAATGGAAACTCTCGCTGTTATGTTGTTGGCTGTGGCTAAGAAGCTGCCCACCGCTCACCGCCCCGTCCAAGGTTAAACGGGTTTGTCGCGCAAGCACCACTTTTTTCAGCTCAGTGTGGGCCATGTTTGACAATGCACGCGTCACCGAGTGACACCATTGATGATGGTTTGGAGTATGTACTTCTTGACGGATTCGTCCAGCCATCGGCGCGAGGGGTCGGCCTTGCCAGATAATTTGGCTGAGAATAGCTTGGCTGTCGGTTTCAGCGATAAGATTGACACAAAGCTGCCACTGCTTATCGCGACGAATAAGCTCCACCACGGGAAGAAAGAAATCACCACTGCCTGGTGTATCATCAAACGCAACGCATCCCCAGATTCGCTGCTCGGGTAATAAGCTAGCCTGCGCCTGCTGAATTTGCGTAAACTGACGACAAGCGCCCAGTACTAGCACCTCTTCCCGGCCATCACGCGACTGCCAATAGCTTTTCGGGTAGACAGGCTGGGCGTCTAGCCACGCAATCGGTGATAAATCTCCTGGCCAAGTAAAATCGGTTTGCAACTGTGTTGGCGCTTGACTGATCGCCAACTGGCTTTGCAAGTGATTGGCCGCTTGAATCAAGGTAGTCACGACATCCTCCAACCGCCTAGGCGGCAGTCCTATTCGCAAGTCTGTACCTGCTGCTATTTATGTAGCACGTTATTCTTGCTTGTCAGTCTAACCTGTCAGGGCATAAGACAAATATGCGCTAGATCAGTCTTCGGTTAAAATTGGCTGATTTTTTGCCGACACAAGCGAAACAGCACTCGATTCAACCAATGCTTATCAAATCGATCAACCATCTTTCGAAGAGGGTGAGAAATAGTGTAAGTTACTTAAAAAGCCTAATAACAATTTTCACCTTTGATTGACAGGAAGGGTAATGCAACCAATCGGTATGTCCGCCAAGCTGGATAATGTCTGTTATGACATTCGCGGCCCAGTGATGAAAGAAGCCAAACGGCTAGAAGAGGAAGGCCACCGGATTTTAAAGTCTACAATATCGGCAATCCTGCGCCGTTTGGTTTTGATGCCCCAGACGAAATCCTGGTCGATGTGATTCGGAATTTGCCGACCTCGCAAGGATATTGTGATTCGAAAGGCCTTTATTCAGCCCGAAAAGCCGTTGTACAGCACTACCAAAAGCGCGGCTTGATGGATCTGGATGTCGAAGATGTCTACCTGGGCAATGGCGCCTCCGAACTGATCGTCATGGCCATGCAAGCGTTACTGAATAATGGCGATGAGCTACTCGTGCCCTCGCCGGATTATCCACTTTGGACAGCCGCAGCATCGTTATCAGGCGGTAATCCAGTCCACTATCTGTGTGATGAGGAGTCTGATTGGTATCCAGATTTAGACGATATCAAGCGCAAAATTACGCCAAAGACTCGCGGACTGGTGTTGATTAACCCCAATAACCCGACCGGCGCCGTCTATAGCCGTGACTTTTTGTTGCAGGTTGTCGAGCTGGCCCGCCAGCATAATTTGATCATTTTTGCCGACGAGATTTACGATAAAATTCTCTATGACGGGGCGCAGCATTATTCTATCGCTACCCTGGCTCCCGATGTGCTTTGTTTGACCTTTAACGGTTTGTCTAAAGCGTATCGAGTCTGTGGTTTTCGTGCCGGTTGGATGCTAGTGACCGGGCCCAAACAGCATGCGCGTGGTTATATCGATGGGCTTGAAATGCTGGCGTCGATGCGCCTTTGTGCCAACGTACCGATGCAGCATGCGATTCAAACTGCGCTCGGCGGCTATCAAAGCATTAACGAATTGATCCTGCCGGGCGGTCGATTACTGGAGCAGCGCGACAAAGCCTATGAGCTGATCAATCAGATCCCTGGTGTCAGTTGTAAAAAACCCAAGGGAGCATTGTATTTGTTTCCTAAAATCGACACCAAGCGCTACAGCATCCATAACGACGAAAAGCTGATGCTCGACTTTTTGTTGCAAGAAAAAGTCCTCATGGTGCACGGCACCGGCTTTAACTGGCAACAGCCGGACCATTTCCGGTTAGTCACGCTCCGCGGGTGGATGATTTGGAAATGGCAATCAGTCGTTTTGAGCGTTTTCTCTGCGGTTATAGCCAAGCCACCTAACGGCTTAATCGACCTTGCGTTTATTATCAAGCAGCGGTAAAACGCTGCTTGATTCCGTTATTAAACAGTGACCATCATGTCTCGATACTGCTCATCTTGCCATAAAGCGAAAGCCATTTGCGTATGCGATGCCATTACACCAATCACCAATACAATCCCGGTGATTATCTTGCAGCATCCCGATGAAGTCTCGCACCCGAAAAACAGTGCTTGTTTACTCGCGTTAGCATTAGAGCATTGTGAGCGTTGGATAGGAGAAGATTTTAGCGAGCACCGCGCGCTGAATGAAAGGCTCGCACGGTCCCAGCGCCGCTATGCAGTGTTATATCCGGGCGAGCATGCTATCGCTCTATCATCGCTGACCAAGCCATTAGCATCAGCCAAAGAAAGCGGCCGCGAGATACCATGGGGGATCATATTACTCGACGGAACATGGAAAAAAGCTTACAAACTGTATCAGTTATCAAAGAATCTCCATGATTTACCCACAGTCAAGATTACCACCATGCCACCGAGCCAATACACCATCCGCAAAAGTAGTAAGCTAGGGGCCCTTTCGACCCTTGAGGCCGGATTTGCTGCACTGAGTGAGTTAAGTGGTGATCGTGAACATTATCAGCCTTACTCACAAGCTTTGAGGCGATGATCGAACGCCAGCTTGCCTTTATGCCGGTATCATCCAATCATCCCCGTCCTAGCGAATAGCGTACAAAGGACCGTTGCTCGCGGCGGTAAACATGGTGCTGTGTAGCTTCTGGGCAAAACTGTCTGTCATCGACGATAAGTAATCGGCAATCACGCGCATGCCCGACTCCCCTGCGGTTTGTGCTGTTAACCAATCTTGTCGATAGTCTTTAGGCAACAGGCGCTCGGGATCAGAGGCAAAAGCGTCAAACAACTCCATCACCAATTGCTGACCTTTATACTCAACCACCTGAAGCTCAGGCTGCTTCACTACAAATTCACTGACAAATCGCTTCAGTACCTCCAGCACGCCAGCCATCACCTCGGTTAGATAGGCGTTCCAGGCTAACAAAGGAGACGTAAAGCGGTAGGTGCCATCTTGAACCGTCGGGGCCACCTCGACGGAGGTTAATAAGGTGTTGACCAAGGCTCCGATCGCATCTTTGCGCTCATACGGAGGACCGAACATTTGTTCGCTCAGTTCACCAATATTGGCTTCTAACCAAGGATCACCGCATTCAGCGATATAACTTGCCACAGCCTCTTGCCATTGTTCGCGGGTGACCAATCCCATCACAATTGCATCTTCCAGATCATGGACACCATAAGCGATGTCATCCGCTAACTCCATAATGGAGCAATCCAACGACTTATAACGCGTCTTGCGATGCTGGTCAGCAGGCGTGTTGTCTCTGAACGTCAAAAATAACGCCCGATCGGCGGCACTGAACGGCTCAAGTACCCAGTTTCGGCGTACACTGTCATGATCATAAATACCTTTAGCAGGTTGCCAATCACGCGCTTTGAGATGACGAAAGTCGCTGACAGGCGTTGGCTGTGAACCATTGTGTGCGGCGCTAATAAACGCGGGGTATTTCATTACGCCCAGCAAAGTACGACGCGCCAAGTTCATGCCATGATGTTGGGTATAAGGTTCAAGCAGCGTCACGATCCGAAATGTCTGGGCATTGCCTTCGAAGCCACCGTCGTTTCGCATCATATAATTTAATGCCACTTCACCACCGTGTCCGTATGGCGGGTGGCCAATGTCATGGGCAAGACATAAGCTTTCCATCAGCCCAGTGGACGGTAAAAGTGGCCGAAACTCAGGCTGTCTTTCTTTGAGCTGCGCAACAATGCCGGTGCCAATTTGTGACACCTCGAGCGAGTGGGTTAAACGGGTGCGATAAAAGTCGCTATGCTCAGCCCCCAACACCTGTGTTTTGGCTTGTAAGCGACGAAATGCGGCTGAATGTAAAATACGCGCACGGTCACGCTGATAAACGGTACGCTTATCGTGACGGCGCTTCTTGTTCTCATTGCTCATCTGGCGTGTTTGCCAGGTATCTGGTAGTTCAAAATCCATCGTCACTGATCTCATCCAGCGATAAGGTGAAGCTATCCACGAAGGTGGCCATAAAGTAATCGGTGGCTGGCGAACGACGCTTTTCTAGTGATGCTTCAAGTCGCTTCTTGGCTTGCTCAAATTCATGGTTACCGGCGGCGATTTCTTCCAAACACTTTAAGTAAGCACATAAAATATCCGCTTGTTTCACCAACAAATAATCATCTGGATCAATATGGTCTGAATCAATTAACCCGCTGTATTCATCCTGCAGCTCTGGCGGCAGCATGGCGATCAACTTTTTCTCCGCCATTTTCTCGATTTTTTTATATTCAGCGGCAATCGACGGATTAAAGTATTTGACCGGGGTGGGTAAATCGCCTGTGATGACTTCGCTACAGTCATGAAACATCGCCAGTACCGCAATACGTTCTGGCTGGTACTGCCCTTCAAAACGTTTATTGTGAATAAGCGCTAAGGCGTGGGCGACAAACGCGACTTGTAAACTGTGCTCAGAGATATTTTCGACGGAAACATTGCGCATCAAAGGCCAACGGTAAATCAGCTTCATCCGGGCAAGATGAGCAAAAAAGTGACTTTGTTTGTGAGTCATTGCGTCCTGCTACTTTCCTACAACCAGATTTCATTGTGTGCATTCCGGCCGGCAGACACAAGGATTATTCGCGCAAAGACGGTGACGTCTTTGCGCTGAACTCTCCATCACTATGACGACACGTTAATCCGGTCGCGGTTTTTCTCCAATGTCGATGCGCCAATGCCTTTTACTTCGACTAAATCGTCTGGTGAGGCGAACTTTCCGTGTTTCTGGCGATAATCGACGATGGCTTTCGCTTTGGCAGGGCCAATACCGCGGAGCTGCTCTGAGAGGATTTGTACACTGGCAGTGTTAATATCCACCGAGCGCGTCTCAACCTGTTCAGAGGACTGAGACGCATCTTGACTGGCGCTTAGCACAGTGGGCGCAGTCACTAGTGCCAACACAAATAGAATACTGGATAGTAGGTGTTTCATTTTTGATCTCCATGTCATCAATATCGCCGACACGGTAAATCACTGTTTGCGCCTTTTCATGTCCCCGCAAACAGAAAAACGACGCAGGACAAAATCCTAGCGTCGTTTTTCTATTTTCACACAAACGAATGCGAGAGACGTCTAACTCTCTGCGATCCTGTTAAGCGCTCACGCTGAGCGCTTTCTCGCGTTTAAACGCTCACTACACTCGCTTATTGTTGTGCGTCAACCTCTGCATAAGTCACATCAACTTGCTCACGCAGCGCTTCGAGTGTGGCAGACAAAGACATATTGCTCATCGCACGTGCAACGCGATCGGCCATTTGGCTTTGTGGGCTAATGTCTGGCATCGCAGGGTTAATCACGTTATCCAGCGCAACCACCACAATATCGCCCTGACGGTTCTGCGTCACCCCATAACTTGCGCCTGTTTCGTTAGGCTGAGGCAACGAGAAAGCGAGCTCCGACACCGCTTGCTGCTGAGAAACACGATTGATCACTTGCGCATCACTGAACACATAATCACCCTGATCTAGCGTACCGGTCTGCTCAAGTTGCACGACCAATTGGTCCGCTTTTTCTTGCGCCTGCTGACGGCCTTTTTCTGCCGCGAGCGTCGCCTGCACCTGGTCTTTTACTTCGGCAAAACTCAATTGCTTTTCAGGCTTCACATCGTCGAGACGCACTACAATCGCGTGCTCACCTGACAGCTCAATCAGCTCAGAGTTAAGGCCATTTTCACGCACATCATAGCTATCAAGCGCTTGCTGGATTTGAGGGCGCGCCATTAAGCCTTGGGCATTATCGAGCGCAAAGTAATCCGTAAACTGCATCTTCGCATTCACCGCCTCTGCGGCTGGCTCAAGGCCATTCGCCTCTTCAAACGCCACTTCAGCCAGTTGCGTTGACTGTGCATAGAAACGATCCGCCGCTTGCTCTTGTTGCAGAGCAAGACGAATGTCGTCTTTTACGTCAGACAATGGCGTAACATCGGCTGGGTCAATATCATCTAAGCGAATGATATGATAGCCGAAATCAGATTTAACTAAGCCACTAATATCGCCTTTTTGCGCCAGTGCGTAAGCGGCTTTTTCAAACGCAGGATCCATCACACCGGTTCAATCCAATCCAATGATCCGTTTTGCTCGGCACTAAAGGTGTCATCAGAGACTTCCTTGACCAAGGTCGCAAACGCTTCACCTTGATTGAGGCGATCTAACGTTTGTTGAGCACGAGCTTTGGCGTCGTCTCCTGTTCCTTCAATTAAGATGTGGCTAACCTTACGGCGCTCTTGTGAGCCATACTGAGACTGGTTGTCTTGGTAGTAAGTGGCAATGTCTTCATCCGTGACTTGAATGTCACTGGCTAGCCCTTCACCGGTTAATTCCACATACGCGACTTTCACCATACGTGGTTGAATATAATCATCACGATTCGCTTGGTAATAGGCTTCCAGCTCCTCATCCGTTAACGACACCTGGTTGGCAAAGTCCTCAACTGGCAAGGTTAAAGTGCGCACTTCACGGCTCTGTGCTTCGAGACGGTATAAGCTTTCCAGTTCGCTAGGTAATACGAATGCGGTTGTTTGTAAGCCATTGACCAACTGCTGGCGCATTAAATCTGTGCGCATATAGTTAGCAAATTCATCTGCACTCATACCGGTTTGACGCAATGCCGCTTGATAACGCTCGTTATTAAACTGACCCGCCTGACGGAATTGAGGCATGGCACGGATCGCCGCTTTCACTTGTGCGTCACTGACGCGTAATCCTAATTCACTGGCTTCGTGCTCTAAAAGCAAGTCATTCACCATACGATCAAGAATATTTTGGCGAAAACGTTTTACGTATTCGGGGTTACCGAGAAGCTGATTGAATTGCTCGCCCGCTTGTTGCTGCATACGTGCACGCTCATTTTGATACGCGCGATCCAGTTCCGCTCGGCTAATTTCTTTATCACCGACGGTTGCCGCAGGCGGTGTGGATCCACCGGCCAGATAACTACCGACACCGGCAAAAGCAAAGGAAAAGATAATAAGGCTTAAAATGATCTTAACCGGAAGACTATTGGTGCCTTCGCGTATACGTTCCATCATAACGGGCCGGTACTCCAACTGGTTTGGACTGGTTGTTTTTCAACTAAAAAGGCGCATCTTTTGATGCGCCTTTACGCTCTTGTGCACCGAATTATACGCGGTTGTTAGTGGCTTTGCAGCTCCAACACCCTGTCAAACGCGAATAATTCGGCACGACTTCACGTGATAATTACTCGTTTACCGCGTCTTTTAACGCTTTACCGGCTTTAAAGCCCGGTACTTTTGCAGCGGCAATATCAATATCAGCACCGGTTTGCGGGTTGCGTCCCTTACGTGCGGCACGTTCGCGCACTGAGAAGGTACCAAAACCGACGAGTGCGACTTGATCACCTGACTTGAGTGTGTCAGAGACAGAGTCTACGAACGCATCCAGTGCTCGCCCCGCCGAGGCTTTAGAAATATCAGCACTCTCTGCAATATGATCAATCAGTTCCGACTTATTCACTTTTTCATCCCCTTAAATAACTTCTCCGCAAATCCTATGCGCATTGCGGTTTCAATAACAGACGCTTTGTCGACGCAAGACGTTGTAAGCAACTGCCTGCCCCATGCAGACAGTACGCCAAAGCAACGTTAGCGAGCAAAAAAAACGCTGACAAGCCTTTTGCGGTCTGTCAGCGTTTTACGTTGCTTAATTTTGCTGCATGTCACTCTTTTCAGCGTCAACCAGCTCAATCCCAAGCGGATTATTCACTAATGCAATGGTTAACACGTCATCAATCCATCGTACTGGATGAATCGATAATTCTTCTTTCACATTGGCTGGAATGTCTTCCAAGTCACGCTCATTTTCTTTTGGAATCACCACCGTTTTGATCCCACCGCGCCGTGCCGCTAGCAGCTTCTCCTTCAATCCACCAATCGGAAGCACTTCGCCGCGCAGCGTGATTTCGCCAGTCATCGCCACGTCGGAGCGCACTGAGTTACCCGTGAGGCTTGAGACCAAAGCTGTACACATCGCGATGCCCGCGCTGGGGCCGTCTTTCGGTGTCGCACCTTCTGGAACGTGCACATGGATGTCACGCTTTTCATAGAAGCCGCTATTAATCCCCAACTTATCGGCTCGGCTACGCACCACTGTCATGGCCGCTTGCACCGATTCTTGCATCACATCACCCAATGAGCCGGTATGTGTCAGTTTACCTTTACCAGGCATGGACTCGGTTTCAATCGTTAACAGATCACCGCCCACTTCGGTCCAAGCGAGACCGGTAACTTGACCGATACGATTTTGCTCATCGGCTTTACCATAATCGAAGCGACGCACACCCAAATAGTCGGATAGATTGTCATTGGTGACCGTGACTTGCGTTAGGTCTTTATCGAGCAAAATTTCTTTAACCGTTTTACGGCACAGCTTAGAAATTTCACGCTCTAGATTACGCACGCCCGCTTCACGAGTGTAGTAACGAATAATGCCGATAATCGCCGAGTCTTCGATAGTGATCTCGTGCGGCTTCAAACCATTCCGTGAAACTTGTTTATCCACTAAATGACGCTTGGCAATATTCAATTTTTCATCTTCGGTGTAACCCGATAGACGAATCACTTCCATCCGATCCAACAATGGGCCAGGGATATTCATCGAGTTCGATGTTGCTACAAACATTACATCAGAAAGGTCATAGTCCACTTCTAAGTAATGATCGTTGAAGGCGTTATTTTGTTCGGGATCCAACACTTCTAACAACGCAGAGGAAGGATCGCCACGCATGTCAGAGGAGACCTTATCGATCTCATCCAACAAAAATAGTGGGTTACGCACGCCAACTTTTGACATTTTCTGGATCAATTTACCGGGCAACGAACCGATGTAGGTACGACGGTGACCTCGGATTTCCGCTTCATCGCGAACCCCGCCCAGTGCCATACGGGTATATTTACGTCCCGTCGCCCGAGCGATAGATTGCCCCAAAGACGTTTTACCGACCCCCGGAGGACCGACTAAACAAAGAATCGGACCTTTTAGTTTTTTCATCCGATTTTGAACCGCAAGATACTCCAAAATCCGGTCTTTGACACGCTCAAGGCCGTAATGATCGGCATTCAATACTTCTTCAGCGCGCGCTAAATCTTTCTTCACTTTCGAGCGTTTCGCCCAAGGTACGCTGATCATCCAGTCAATATAACTGCGCACCACTGTGGCTTCGGCAGACATCGGCGACATCATTTTAAGCTTTTGCAGTTCTTGCTCGGTTTTTTCCCGTGCTTCCTGCGGCATTTTTGATTCTTCGATTTTCTGCTTCAGCGTTTCAAACTCATCCGGCGCATCGTCTAGCTCACCCAGTTCTTTCTGGATGGCCTTCATTTGCTCGTTGAGATAATACTCGCGCTGGCTTTTTTCCATCTGTTTTTTGACGCGACCACGGATCCGCTTTTCGACTTGCAGCAAGTCAATCTCAGATTCCATCATCGTCATCAGATATTCTAGACGCTCGGAAATATCAATAAGCTCAAGAACTTGTTGCTTATCTTCAAGCTTAAGCGGCATATGGGCCGCAATGGTATCAGCGAGACGGGCCGCCTCTTCAATCCCATTTAGCGACGTCAGTACTTCCGGCGGAATCTTTTTATTGAGCTTAATAAAGCCTTCAAACTGGCTGATCGCCGTCCGTACTAAGACTTCTTGCTCGCGCTCATCCAAACTTGGCGTGGTTAGATAATCAGCTTGCGCGGTGAAGAAATCGTCTTCACTAAACTGGTCAATACTTGCACGCTGCATCCCTTCGACCAGAACTTTTACCGTTCCA
>AQOF01000049.1 GCA_000565345.1 Salinivibrio costicola subsp. costicola ATCC 33508 = LMG 11651
ATGCTTCGACAGTCTCCATTACGCTAATGTTTCAAGGGATATTGGCTCCAATATGCAGTTCCCATACGCTAATGTTTCAAGGGATATTGGCTCCAATATGCAGTTCCCATACGCTAATGTTTCAAGGGATATTGGCTCTTATATCCGACTCCTATGGCGGTCATATTGTATGACACACACTTGACTAACAATCAGGTGATTACTTCTTTCCCTGCAAATCCTAAACCTTATTAAAGGGATAGGTTCTTATGGTTAGGCTAATTCTGGTTTCTGTACTCGACTAGTGAATAGGGTTCTACTTGCTAAAAGGGTGGTTTGGGTTCAAGTTTACGCCCTATAAACTCAGCCATATTTTGGGATCGGCTAAGCAGACTTCAATCTCAGCCCATATTTTGGGATCGCTTAAGCAGACTTCAATCTCAGCCCATATTTTGGGATCGCTTAAGCAGACTTCAATCTCAGCCCATATTTGGGGATCGCTTAAGCAGACTTCAATCTCAGCCCATATTTTGGGATCTGTTAAGCAGGCCTCAAACTCAGCCCACATTTTGGGGTCGGTTTGCCAAAACGGAAAGTCGGCCCCTATTTTGGGTTCAAGTTGCCACCGGCGCGCTTCTTTCGGCACGAGCTCAGGTTAAGATCAGAGGTGGTCCCGACTTAAATCCCACTCAAGTCTAACTGCTTGGTCGCTTTTACTTTCGGTCTTTTTACCTGTGGCACTCCATAGGCTGTCAAGTCTTTGCTCATGACACCTTCTCTCCATACGACTTTCATCTCTTCGTTATACTACCGTTTTTCCTTCGATGCCCTAAGGCTTTTTAACCCTACTTAACCATCGCCAAGACAGCACGGTATAAAAAACCACCTGAGACAGTTGATCGAAAGGATCACGGACATGAGACGTTTTCGATCAAATTAAAATCTATAGAAACAGGAACTTAAATTAAAATAAAAAGAGTACGGCGCCTTAGAGGTGCACTTAGAATACCGGAAAAACCTCATTTAAATCAGCAAATTGCAAGAAAGTGGAATGGTAGCCTGAGACACAATAGTGGCGATTGAGGGCGATTTGAGACAGTTTGAATCGCAGTGAACATTGCGACCTGCTTGTACCGACGCAATAAAAAAAAGGCGCTCAATGAGAGCCCCAAGTACGCCCTTACGCCGTCCCTGCCCCCAATCCATCTTCAAGTTGCCCACCGAAGTATATTCACCGCTTAAACGATGCCGCATGCAAACATTGTCTCCTCTAGGATACAATGTTATAGTTTAAGCAGATTTGATACTTAGAGATTGCTATGCCGGAGATAGATGCATTGCTTGGCCTTTCATTTTGTTTGTACTTTTTTGATAACAAGCAACATAAAACACCTCACATTCATATCAAATATGGCAGTTATGAGCTAATCGTAGCAATTGAAACAGGTGAAAACTTAGAAGGTTATTTGCCAAACAAGCAACGAAAACGAGCAGAATCACACATTGAAAACAATCGAGAAAAACTGATGACCATGTGGGAAAAAGCAGTTGCTGGTATTAACCCAGGTAAATTATAGGTGACGTATGTTAAAAGTAATTGATGTTGATTTAGTCGCTGATTTTACGCTTGAGCTTACTTTTAGTGACGGCTATATCGGTGAAGCAAACTTAACTGAGTATTTTCAAAAAGAAGCATTTAGCCATGTGACTGATTTTAAAAAGTTTGCATTAAAGGCTGACGGATCCCTTGATTGGAGTGGTGTTGAATTATCAGCGGCAACGTTAAAGGAAATCACGGTTGGCCGTTATACTGAATCGGATTTAACGCCTTTTGACGTTAAAGAAATGGAAAGAGTAATCAAGCAGGCATCATGGGATTCAATGCAAGAAGGTCGAGCTGACATTTTGCAAGCGGCCATCCGCTCTTATGTCGAGCAATTTGGTCACAACGCTGTCATTGAGCGCGCAGGTATTAGAAGTAGAACGAGTGCTTATCGTTCATTAAAACCTGAAACAACACCCAGTTTTCGCACTTTAGTTCAATTAGGCCATGCCGTTATTGAATTAGCTAAAGATAGAGTGCCTACTTATTTGTAGGCCTTTTTACTTTGTCCGTCTACATATTGATAAGTGTTGCGGTCCAAAAATGCAACAAAACTCAAGCTCGTCTATATCTCCCTATCCCCATCAATTGAGGTACCTAAGAATACTCTTGGACAGCACCGAAACTGGATAGAATTTAAGAATGGAGCATCAGTAGCAGCTAAGTGAATGTGCTTCACTTCTTCTGACTTCAGGGTTGGTAATGTATTGGGATGATCATAAGCTTCATCACGACCAAAGAATGAAGCTCACTTTCAGCAAGTGCATCAATTCAGTTCTTATGTTTACAAACTCGAATATTTAATGACTGACTCACTCTTGAAACTCACCCAACGTATTCTCATCAAGTTATGTTAATGCTTGAGCATTCAGGTTTGCAATGACTTCTAAGTGGGGGATCTGATCTCGGACTTTCTCACTCAGTCTGAGGAGGTTAAGACTTTTGATGGGCTGAAGGACTCAATGAGAGAGCATGTATCAAACTCGCTTAAACGTAGCGACTCGACCAAGTTGTACCGCCATGACCGCAAGCTTAAGTTTAAGTCCACAGCATCCTCAGAGTCACGGCGTGTAATGATTGTTGTATCTGCATCATTAACTACACCGTCTAAAAACGCTTTAAGACCATTTCTCGCCTCAGTAAAAGATACGATTTTCATAAGGACCTCAACATGGACAGTTCATTGAACATTCGCAATTGATAAGGCTGCTCACTGAAAACCCTTACAACCAATCACCGTCTGCTGAAAAAAAGTTGTGTGGATCAATGCTCATCAACTGTTCATGAAAAAGCGCTGCGTCCACTCGTTCTTTCAAATGCTGCTTGATTTGTTTCACGGTTTTCACCTCTTGGCATCGCTGGCGCAGCGCTTTTGCCTCTTGCTGCAACGTCTCACGGTATTGAGAGAGGTGCCTTTCTCGGGAGGCTTTATTTCCTCCTCCAAATTTGTGCCAAATAATGCTCTTTAAGTCATCACCATGTTTCAACTCTTGATATTCTTGATTTAACTGCGCGACTTTCTCTTTAAGCGTCGCCTCTAAATGCGCAAGCAGCTGGTCATCCATCACCATTTCATGATCAGGTAGATATTGCTGCGCCATCAAGAGCAGCGCAACCACATCTTTTTCTTTCTTCGCTTGTGAAAGCTGCTGCATCAACGCGCTCTTTTCTGCTTTTTTTGCCTCATCGGTCTCTTTATCAGGGTGCAACTGCTTAGCCAATTGACGATACAACTTTGTCATCTGCTTATCGTTATACAGCGCTTTGCCCACTGATGAGGAAGGTGCATCAAATTGATGATAGGACTCTTCATCCGAAAAGAAGTCCTCAGCTCCCCAGTCAATGTCCTCGTCTTCACCACCACCCTCTGCGTCCATTTTTTCTGCTAAAAGCTCTTGTAAGTAACGTTGAAACTTGTGCGGCTCACTCACCATCTCCATCAGCTCTTCATGAGACAATCCAACATCATCACCTATCATCATTTCAAGCTCTTGACGAAATGCTTCAATTACCTCAGCAGGAATGTCATCTGGTACAGGTTGATTTGAGACGTCAGTAAACAGCGCCTGGTTAAATGCTTCGCGCAGATCGTTGGTGTTTACTGGGTTGAAAGGGTTAGATTCTAAAATCGACAACTCTTCTTGTAGCCAATCATACAAAGCCTCACGCTCTGCACCTTTAATGGTTTTACGCGGTATGAAAGAGATCAAGTGACCAATCCAAGACTCGGTGGCAACACAGACTGCGTGCTCAGAGGCCTCCGTCGAGGTTTTAAACTCTTGATAGAACTTATCAAGTTTTGCTTGATAACGCTGATTGCGCTGACGCTTCTTGTCGATATCATGCCAAAGTTGGTTGAGTTTACTTTTCTTTGGGGTAGCCGACTGCGTTGCCGTTAAAGAGGTGAGGGTTATTGTCGTCATATTTCAAGATCCTAATGGTAGTGGGAAGACTCTAACGCTTTTTTCCCAACAATTCATTCATTACAGCGCTAAAGCTCTCTCATTGGTTTTCAGACCTTATGAAAGCCTCTCTAAAGCTTCCAGAGCATAAGTGATCCAGATTTAAGCGTACCACTACACTCGTGCTATAAAGGACACCGTAAACGTCGGATCAAAATGCACCTAAGAACACGTTAATCAATTGGCATTGCATAAGACAATTCATGGATGAGCGCCCTGAATTGTGACTCCTTATTCTCCGGAATGATCAGTTGATCTTTGCCAACTCGTTGACACCATTTACTCAACTGAGGGGCAGAGGCGATATTGTTTGCGGTTGTTTCTGAGTTGCATCTTAGCAGTAACACTGGGCCGACCGCTTTTACGGCTTGCTTATTTTCATCTAGCGTTTTAAAAAGATTTTCTATCTCCGTCGGTAGGTAGGGCTGCTCATCCCTAGCTTGGATAAACGCTTGCAATTCTTGTAAATCACCGCCGTTTTCAATGTATGCGAGCATCCTATTTTTCGATAATTGCCAAACATCATTAACAAGCTCATCGGCGTAATTGATAAGAAAGACTCTCTCACTCGATGTTGGAGAGGATAAGAACTGCATTCTTAGCTTTGTCAGCAAAAGTACCGAGGTTTTCGTATCGGGTGTTGCGGTGTGATCCGCGGTAAGGCCGAGTATATAAGCACCGAGGTCGGTTAGGCGTAGGTACTGCAATCCGTCATACATGGACAGGTAACCTAAATCAAACTGTCCGATACTGTTGTAATATTCATCACTCGCTTCTTCAGGATCAATATAGGCAATATCAATCATGCCTAACGAAGCAAAATACTCCATCATTAAACAGCGCGTATGAGCATTGGTCAGTGATGCCTCCTCATAAATACGCCCATAATGCGCATCGCCGATGTATAAAAATGACGTGTCTTCTGTGACTAAGTAATCGTGTCCTTTCACAGCCATCAATCTCATAAAGTCGGTAAAGGCGATCCACTCCCCTACTGGACAGGCTTTCAGGGTTTCAGTGCACGCCTCTCTTCGACTTTCTGGCGTGGTAAAATACCGCTGACCTTTGCCTTTCTGCCCTTTGACCTCTTGAATACGCGAGAATTCGTCAAACTGACTGTTCTGTTGCCAGTCCCAAAACAGTTGCTTCATGGTATCACTGTTTTTTTGTTGGAGCGTCGCGGTTTTCAAGTTAACGTTTAACTGGCCATGACTATCCTTTATCCAAGAAGACGCCCTCAATACCTGCACCCAGCCAAACGCTTTTATTGTCTCTAATGATTCCCCAACACTTTCTGAATACGGTTCATTGAGTTGACTCGATAGTTTCTTCAAAAGCGCTTTTGATGGCATGCCTGTCTTTGCACTTACTTTTAATTTCCTATCCTTGATGAAGTTAATCAGAACATTAAGCTCACTCTCTGTATGCTGGGAGGACTCTAATATCATCGTTTCTGCCGCATCGAAAGAGGCGATATCAATGATAAACTCAGGGGGAGGCGGGATCATCGGCTTCAGGCATACCAAAATATCGTCTGGGATCCGCACCGCTGAACCGTATCGACGTTCAGGATAAAAAAATGGCGCTAAGCGTTGGTCTTGTTTATCACCACCACGCCCGTATTTGCTCCATCCTTTCGTGCTCGGTGAGGGTAATTGATACTTCTCTCGAAACACAAATGCGTCCATGTGACCATGATGATTATGCACGGCTTCTTGCAGGCAGAGTTTCTGGGTATCTCCTAGGCAATCCCATATACGTTTAATCGTTTCTGAGTCAGTCAGTAGGGTCTGAAGCTTACTGACCACTTCCGCTTTGCGGTTCGGAGTCGAGCAGGAAAATGGAAGGAACTTAAATCTTGCTTTAAGATCTTCCGCGTTTGCATGCTCTGCGAGATCCATTAGGTTATTCATTGTCGAGTTCTTTATGATGGTTTATCCACCATTATGCCAAGGAGATGTGTTTTTTCATACTTAGGCACACTTCGCACCTCATGGTTGCTGTCTCTCATGTACTTAAACTCAAGACAAGGCCATCCTGATTGTACAATTCAGCCCCATCGGAACGAATTTGCCCACGAATGATCAACCTTGATGTCATGGAACACACTTTATCGTCCTCTGGTAGACGCATGCAGACCAGCTCGCTGTCTACCCTAGTGGTCAGTGTTCAGCGGTGGGCAACTCCCAAATCGGCAGCTTAATAATACCTGATTACCCATGACTTTCAGCTTGATTAGAGTATGCACTCAGCTACACCAGATTTCTGAAAAAGGTCATGGGGTTGCTAGGCTCATCAATGAAGACGCCACCGATGCCCGATAGGTTACTTAAGCTACCAGAGACGCTCTGGTGATGAGCTACTACCTATATGCAAACGGCAAAAATTCGTTAGTGTCGTAAGACATGAGTTCTAAAAGGCGCGTATTGATGAATAGCGTCTCTCGACCCGCAGTCTTTGACTCCAAAACACCTAACTCCTCTAGTGACTTGAGGGTGGCTATCGCAGCTTGTCGAGAGCGGTAAAGCCCTCTATCAATCAGATCTCGCGTTCTCAAGTAAGGCTTCTCAAATAAAAGCTCAACTAACTCATGTGAGTACGTTTTTTGAGAAGACGCTTTGATGTGCTCCGACGTTTGCTTTTGAAGCTCTACAATCGCGTTGACCTTGTTGATTGTCCATTGAGAAGTGATTGTGATGGCATCAAGCATAAAGCAGATCCAAGACTCCCAATCGCCCTCTTGGGTAACTTTCAGCAATAGCCTATAGTAATCCTCCTTGTTTTGCATGATATAGCGGCTCAAGTAGAGGATAGGCTGTGAGAGCAACTCGTTTTCGATGAGGAATAGAATGTTGAGTATTCGTCCCGTTCGACCGTTACCATCTAGGAATGGGTGGATTGCTTCGAATTGATAGTGAGCAACCGCCAACGCAATTAATGGATCTACATCATGATCATGGATATAAGACTCCCAATTAGACAGTTTATTCCTTAGGTTATCCTCGCCCACTGGTGGAGTGTAAATGACCTCACCAGTACGTTGATTCTTTAAGTTCGTTCCTGTGACCTTGCGGACGTCGACTTGTTTATCGATGAGCTCACTGCAAATATCGATTGCCGTATTTGTATTTAGAGGACGCGCATTCTCCCCTGATACGGATTCGAACCCTAGGAGCAGAGCTTTTTTGTATCTCAACGCCTCTTTGGTTGCAGGATCGGCACTTGATAAATCCGATTCATGCTTAAACAGCGCATCCGTCGTGGTCACAATATTTTCAATTTCAGAACTCGACTTCGATTCTAATATTGGGATTAGGTTAACCAATAGGTTTTGGTTGGCGAGAAGCCTAGCAACCTGATTCAACGCGGATAGTGCTCTCGCGGCAGGTGTCACTTTCTTCAGGATTTTTACAGTCTCTATACCATCGACAGGTAGCGGAGGGATATCGTAAGGAACTTCTGGATTAAACATTCAATTACCTAGCGTAGTGTACTTGGTTTGATAGGTTAATTTTTTATTTACAAATTAACATGTAGTGCATTGTAGGTTATCTAAACTGACAGTTAAAGTGTATAGGTTAATTATTTCTAGAATTTTTAACATATCGTCTGTGACGTGTTAATTGGATTAACACGTAATTAGGATAGGTTAAATTTACTCCTGATCACCCATGACCTTTTGCAGAGATCTGAAATCCATTTCAGCATGAGACATTATCACAACTCACAAAGGCCATTTGAGACAGCGTTCAGCGCAGTGGCCAACTTAGTGGCTCGCTCTTGCCGCTTCCAGCTTCCAGAAAAGAAAAAGCGCCAAAAAAAACGGCAGTTACCTTCATTCATTGACCTGTGTTGACATCCTCCTCGCCGTAAACGACGAGGAGGATGTCAATAGAAGTACTAGAATATAACGAGCTCAAGGTTACAAGCTTTCACTGAGTTTAAGCATTCATTAAACTTTGCCCGATACCACACAGCGGAATTCCCCCAAAACTTTCAGACGGTAGAACATCAGGGATCCCGTCCTTGATTGACAAATGCAACAAATTGTCGCATAATTGAGTTAAATATAGACAACTTAGGTAACTCATTATGGCGACCAGTGTAAGACTCGATGAAAACTTCGTGAGCCAAGCCAAGGTGCACGCAGAAGCCGAAAATCGTTCAGTACCAAAACAAATCGAGTATTGGGCCAAAATCGGACAAATCATGATTGACAACCCAGATTTACCCTATGAATTTGTAAAAGAATCTCTACTTGCAAATCAAGAAGTTAAACAAGGCCTGGCAAAGCGTTATGTGCGAAGAACAAAGAAACATTGATATTTACGAATCACGTCGCTTTGAAAAAGCATTAGCTAAACTTCCTGATACCCTATTAACCATCGTGGAAGATGAAATAGAAAAGATTGTTGAGCACCCAGAAATAGGCGAACAGAAGAAAGGGGATCTTTCTCATATGCGTGTTCACAAATTTCAGCTTAACAATCAACTCGCGCTGTTAGGTTATTCATGGGTCGAGAATAAGCTTGAGATCTATCTTCTTCACTTAGACTCGCACGAAAACTTTTACCAGAAGCTCAAGAACAAACGAAAAACAGATTTGAAATTTATCCAATCTTAATTCAAGCGCTGGGTAACATTCATTAAGCTTTGTCCCGACACCCACGCTCGGTTGGTGTGCAATGCATAGCTTTCAAGCTCTTGAGCAGTAACTATTCACCCACGAGCTATTGACGACGGTTTACGCTAAAAATACTGGTGCCTGATAATCAACTTTCAACATGTGATGTTCGACGATTTCACGCAGCCATTTATAAGCAGAGACTTGCTGAAGTTTGGCGGTTTCTATCAGCGAGAACATTCGTTCGCGGAACTGGTCGCTCGATATGAGCGAGTCACGTAACAACACTTCCTCATCAGTATGTAATTACGGAGAACTCGCTCCGCTGCGTTGTTTGTTAACGGGCACTCGGAGTCGTCCATAAACCGCCAGACCAT
>AQOF01000050.1 GCA_000565345.1 Salinivibrio costicola subsp. costicola ATCC 33508 = LMG 11651
GTTGTTGTTAGTTTGGTTGGTCAATGTAGCACTAAAGGGCCGACGTCGAACGGCCTAAAGCCACAACGAACAGGCAAGAACTAGGCGACTTTAGTCCAAGTCTTTTTACTCATTATTCGCTCCATGCGTTACTTTGAATGGGGAATGTTTTTTGCTTCGTTATCCAGCGTAATCGTGCCTACCCATGTCATGCTATCTTCTGTGCAGACGGGCAACATTAATTCTCCTTGGTAGGTTTGCTCATCAGTTTTTTTGAGCGCAAGACGGTACTCACCCATGTTCATCTCCACGCCTTTGAGCTTGACCAGTAAGGTATCTCGCGCGAGTGGTTCGGGGCTGATGACCGTCAGTCTATTTGCACTCATAGGGCGCACCGTCGGCTCAGCGAGTGATGCTTGGTAGCCTTTATACTGGCAAGTCTGCTGATTGAGCACGCACGCATCTGTTAGCACGGATGAGTGTGTTGATGCGGATGCCGGGCTGTTTTCACTTTCAACAAAAGTGGTTAGCCAAGTTGGCGTAAAAAACGCAAGCGCCACCAGCATAATGATACTGGCAGGGATCAATAAACGGCGACTCACGGGCATGCGTGAGGATGAAACATTCATGGTTTAGTCCTGTTTAGGCGAGAAGCGCTCCAACAGCAATACCAGCACAAAGCCCGTAATCATGGCAATCACCGCGAGGCCAACTTGTGCCGGATGTCCCACGATTGCCTCGTACGCGCCCGGTAGAAGGTTATCTTGCATCAAAGGGACTTGTTCACCCGATGAGTTAGTCCGCCAGGTAAGAGTATGTTTCCAAGGCCAAATTTTACCCAATGTGCCTAACATTAAACCGGTAAGGAAGGCGAGTGTTACTGCATAAAAACGCTCTAATAACCAGGACAGTAAATGAGAAAAACTCAATAAGCCGACGATGGCACCCAAGGCGAGTAAGCCGAGCATATCCCATTGGCCTTGATGTACCGCGTCTAGAATCGGGCTATACATGCCGAGCAGTAACAGTATAAAGCTGCCCGAGATCCCCGGTAGAATCATGCGCATATGGCAATGGCGCCGGATAAAAAGACGGTGAGAGGGCTGGCTGTCAATTGCAACGGATTAGCGACGGTGATCCAATACGCAAAGCCGATACCGATAAGCGCGGCGAGTACCGTTCTTAGCGTGATTTTAGGGGCGGGGAGCTGTTTGGCGATATGCAGTGCTGACGCAATGATAAGACCAAAGAAAAACGACCACAGAGGGATGGGATGGTTGGCCAGCATCCAACTAATGCCCTTCGCTAAACCTGCGATACTGCTTAAAATTCCGGCTAATAACACACACAAAAAGGTGCCATTGATGTGTTGCCATACGGCCTTTAAGCCTTGCGCCGCCAAAGCGAGAACAAGCTCGGGGTAATACGCCGAATACTTTCCAGCAATAGTGTATAGATGCCAGTAATAAACGCGATGGTGCCGCCAGATACGCCAGGAACGACGTCAGCGGCGCCCATTGCTATCCCTTTCAGATAGGTTGAGACCAGATTTTTGACCATAATGCCATTCATCGATAAAAAGCTAAGGGCTGCATTATACCGAGATGAATCGCGCGGGATAGAGCTGATTAAAAAGGGGGAGCAATACTCCCCCAATGAGGGTTAAGGTTGATGAGGTTTCTCGAACACGGCGACGGACCAAGCGGGTACGGTGAGTTTGCCGTTGGTCACTTGAGCGGCCTGTTGGTTATACGCTATCGAGCCGTTGCTCGCATTGGCTTGTAAGCTGTGAAGCTGATAGCCGGTGGCGTTGATGTTATCAAAGTCATTGACCGCCGCGCCTGAGGCATTGATCGCGACGATAATCCCGTCACGCGTTGCATCAATTGTGCTGTCGTGCAGACTGCCACTGTTATCAATTTGCATCACAATTAGCCCCGGCTTTTGTGAGACGCCGGTGTTGTGAAAGCTGACACGTTGGTTGATCACACTGCCTTGGCCTAAGTGGAACAGCCCTGATGACATACGTAGTGCCACCAGCTCATTAAAGTAGCTGTCCATGTTGCTGATTGCCTGTGGTGTTGGTTTGGCCTCGCTGTTGTGGTTGGCAATCACGGTTTCAATCATCGGCCAGTTGTAGCCGTCTTTATCTTCACGCGGCAGACCTTGATCCCACTGCGTGGTTTGTCGGGTAAAGTCGACGCGGTTATACCAATCGCCCGAGTCGTACGAGTCACGCTGCATGGATTTTGAACGAAGCAGCTCGCTGCCCATGTGAATAAAAGGCACCCCTTGTCCCAGTAGTGCAGTGGAGAGTGACACGGCTTGGGCGCGGACGCGTGTCGCAAGCGGCATCGCGTAAGGGAATTTGTATTGATGGTTATCCCACAAGGTTTGGTTGTCGTGCTTGGAGACATAGTTTTGAACCTCCCAAGCATCTTGCGCGTAGCCAGCCGGTTGACCGTTGTAATCGACCTCGTCACCGCGCACGACATCACCATTGGCAATTTGTAACTGAAAATCTTTTAAGTTACCCGCCATACCTAAACGAACTAGATCGGCATTATGCAGGGCACTGGCTCTTTCCCCGCTGTTTTGCTGTTGTAAATCATTAGGGGTGACCCATTGACCATTACCAAAACCTTGGTTTTTGCGCAGAGACTCGCCACCATCGAACGGACCGCCGCCACGAACTGCATCCCGAAGTCGGTCAGAAAATGAGCCAATACCTGTGCCTGCCAGGTTTGCTTGGGTGGCTTGGACAAACTGGCGATCGTTGGCGACTTCACCGAAGTTCCAACCTTCACCATAGAAATACACATCTGGGTTGATATCGCGGGCAACGTCTAGCGTATGCTCAATCTGCGCTAATGGGTGATGCCCCATCAAATCCCAACGGAAGGCATCGATTTTGTAGTCTTTCACCCAAGTGGCAACCGAGTCATCGATCAGTTTGGCAAACATACGATGCTCAGGTGCGGTGTTTGAGCAGCAAGTGGATTGCTCAACGTCCCCAGTAACGGGGTTAAGGCGCTGATAATACCAAGGCACGACTTTATCCAGCACAGAATAGGAGCCTAAGCCTGCTTGGTGGGTGTGATTGTAGACCACATCCATCACCACATTCATGCCGATATTTTGTTTGATGGCCATGATCATTTTACGAAACTCGAGGATACGCGCGGTGCCTTCAGGCTCGGTCGCATAACTGCCTTCGGGCACGGTGTACTGGAAAGGATCGTAACCCCAGTTAAAGCTATCGTATTGACGCATCGCCGCCATTACCGTTTGCACATAGGGGGTATCAGCACTGTCTTGGGCGGCTAAATCCGTTAATGCCGCTTGGATGGTTTGATTGTTGTCGCACTCACTGGCCAGCCTCGGGGTATCTTTTAGCGAGGGTGCTTTGTCACATAGCGCGGAGAAGCGGTCGGTGACATCGATACGCTGTGCCGCGTCCTCGTTGATGGAGGCAATGTCAAACACGGGGAGCAGGTGCAAGTGAGTAACCCCAGATTGCGCGAGCGCGGTTAAGTGTTTGACTGGCTCAGTGGTGTTTTGGGTAAAAGCAAGGTACTTACCGCGTAGGTTTTGGGGTGTAGATTGATCGAGCGCGGAAAAATCACGCACGTGCGCCTCATAAATCACGCTGTTGGCAGGATTTTGCTGCGAGTGAGGCGCACTCAGTGTATCCCAGCCACTGGGTTTAAGCGCAGGTGCATTCAGATCGACCACTTGTGAATAGCTGGAGTTGGTCGACAAGCTATGTGAATAAGGGTCTGTGACTTCGAGACGCTCGATACGATGCGTAGCAGGGTTATAGACCGACAGTTGATAACGGTAATAGTCGCCATGATTCAGCGCCGTGGTGGCAACATGCCAGCTTCCCGACTGGGCGTCGAAGTCCATTTTAATGGGCGTTTGACGCTGTTTTGGCGCACCTTCTTCGCTCGCAGCTTGATAAGGCACGAGTGACACTTGCTGTGCGGTAGGGGCCCAGAGACGAAACTCAGTGTGTCCAGCGTCAGGAATGGCACCAAAGTTAAGTTTTTCGGCGCGTTCGGCGTACAAGGCATCGAGCGCGCGGGCCGGTTGCACATCGGTCGCGGTTAACACGGTATCACCGTCTTTGGCAATAGCAAGAAGTTGCCCTTTGAGCCATTGCTTCAGCGTAATATCGGTGCTAGCAAAGTCAAAATCGAACCCTTTGACGTTACCTTGCAAATGGGGAAACGATGTTTGCCAATTATCGCGCGTGGCAAGGGTGGACTCGACACTCGCGGTGGCGTTTTCCACCTGCTGCGTGTCTGGGTTATAGCGCATGGTGCCATCAGCGGAGTAATACAAGGTGAGCGAGGTGGCGTTGGTTTGATGGGTGAGCAGGGTATCGGCGTCAGCAAATAGCACACTGGCATCCGTGGTGCCGATGTCTCTTGGGGGGAGGTTGGTTTCTTTATCGGTATTACAACCCGTTAACGCCATGATAGTCGCGACGGCAACCGATGCGCCGAGCGGTTGTAAAAAGTGAGTGCGCTTCATTGATCATTCCTCATGTGTCAATACTGAGGCGCAGCATACTGAAGGGCGACACCTACCATGCGTGATCGGGTTAAAACTCAGCGTGTTATGACAAAAAAGATGATGAAATTCAGCAAAGTATCACGAAAGGTAGGGGGAGAGCGAAAGGCCACTACGCCCCAACGAAAAGTCTGGGGCGTAGGCGGAAACCTCATTACTCATGCAAGTTAGTGGGTAACAAGATTATTGATGAATAAAGTGCTTAGATATTAGCGATTACAGTGTTGTAATACTGTTCGGGCTGAATGTCACTTTTTTGTGATAATTCACTACGAACTTGAGTAATAACGTGACTTTGCTTATCTTGGCTTACCTCAAGGATATCTAGCATAGCGTTTAAATGGTTACCGCTACCTTGGCTAGTTTCTTCAATTACATTGTTGAAATTGTCTTGGATAAACATTGCAGCCTCCACACGTTTACCATTACAGCTATCTTCCGATGAAATCTTTGAAGATACAGCTGTTGTACCTAGGTCCCATATTATATTAGAAATAGCGGCGGCGGCACCGTTGTTGTCAAAAATCATTGCGCCGATGCCACAATGTTTCCAAGGATTAATTGTCTCTTGTTGTGCAGAAACATTACCAGCAAAAAGGGTTGCAGCTGCAACTGCAGAAATCATTAATTTTTTCATTTTATCTACCAATAGTAAGAAAGTTTAAGTGAATACTCTGCATCACCATCAAAAGAGTAAGCGCTTCTAACATCCCATGATTGGTTAATGCTATAGCGCACGTCAAAATTTACATGATGAATGTGTTTGTCAACGTCATCAATAAATCGGTGGTGAGACAAAGTTAGCGACGATGCCCAAGTGCTAGACGGATTCCATATCCAGCCAACCTCAGGCCCCAGCGAGAGCCATGAATTGCTCTCACTATATTCTTGAGCGTTTGCACCAAGGGCAATATACGCTGCTGAATTAGTAGTGACTCTTTTACTTTCACCCCAAAATCCTGTGAGGTAACCAGTCATACAAGATTGACAACTATTTTCGGCATTACCGTATCCCATTGCAAGACGCCAGGCATATTCTTTATCTTCTGGTAATCCTGTTTCGGATACATTTAAACTTTTTATATCAAAAAGAGAAAGCTGTTCTAATTTCCAGCTTTTGTCCTGATTGTAGTATCGAAAACGAACATCACCAGACTCAAGTGATGAAAAAGGTATTCGCGCCGGATTAATGTTTAACCAGTCATAGTAGCTAGCTCTAAACCTTATTTCTTGACCTGTTCCTAATTTATTGTTGTTAAAAAAAGCTAATTGTAGCAAGGTGCTGGGAGTTGCATTCTCTGGTGGTGTTGGGGCTCTTTTCTGCCATTCGCTGATGCCTGGATTGAGTGCAAAGCGTTTATTAATTAATGACTGCTTTATTTTTTTCTGGCTAGGTGTTAGCCCGTTATTCTTATTCGAAAGGTATGAGTAATAATCGTAAAGCGTTTCTATAATTCGTTTAGCTGACTTTTCAGAAAGATAATCTAGGCGTTTGGTGTCCCTGTTTTCGATTATATCGCGAACGATACTTTTCTCGTTTTTTTTCAATTGAGCGTGCTTATTGTAAAGCGCTTCCTGTCTCGACTCATGATATATGGTTTTTTCTATAAGGCCTGATTTTTTTGTGCTTTTAACAACGTCATAAGGCATAACCCAAGGCTTTTCTAGGGGGATATAATTCGTATTGCTCCCCATCGCGATCAATTGAGCCAACTGATAGGCACAGTTTTCACGAAAAAAGTAGTAAGTCATTCCGACTTCTTGCATCTCCCAAAGGTGAGCTATAATAAAATCTATCGTTTCGTTATTTACTTTTAATCGATACTCCCAGAGATCGCGTAACTCTGACTCATTATAGGTTAGACTTTGGTGGTGATATTTTTGGTTGGAGTAAAAACCCTGGTAGCCACCAAAGATGCCTTTTAATATGTATTTAAACTTGTTGTCGCTATCAGGGACTCGTGCGCCATAACTAAACGTGTTGTCCAGCAAGTCATGCTTATCTTCCTTATTTATTTTCAGGAGTAGGTGACCATACATCGACGCTGGGTTGCCAAGATAGCCCGATGCATAAACAAGGCTGATACTTTTTGCTTCTAGACCATCTCTATAAGCGTTGAATTCTTCATCAGGTTACTTGTAGGAAATTTTAATTCTAGCTGTTTTTCTATAAATACCTTGCGAGCAGGGAACCGACATTGTTCTTTTGGGGTTTTAAAGAAAGCTTCAATTGTTGCAGACATTTCAAGGCTAGGGTTAACTGCTCCTTGTTCATGAATAAAAAAATCAGTTGATGTTATTTCGCTTGATTCTTTATCATTGTAATGAAGCAGGGCTAGCCAGATAGGCGATGATGAAGCTTTCATCATGACGCTATTTTTTTTCTCGACTTTTGATGATGCATGGCTGTTGAACGATAGTGTTACAACTGTCAATGCTAGTGTGTAAAGAACGGTATAAATAATTTTTATAGACAATGGTTACGCCAACTAAAGCTTCAGTTTCATACTACAGTAATAACTACTCATAATTTAAACAACAAAAAAACGCTAGCATCAATGTTTTTGTCAAAAAAGTTGGTTTTAGTCACAAAAGAGTGAATAACTATACAATAGTAGGTTTTACTGTGCTGGATTTTTGTTCTTATTTGATGGACAAGAACTATATTAAGGCCGTGATGAAAACGCCCCCAGAAACCTCTGAGGGCGTAGTGGTGCGAGGTTAATTGCCCATCAGTTGCAAGAGGTTTTCGGCGGTGACGACCGCTTCTTTGCGATTGGCAATGTTGAGTTTTTGATAAAGGTTACGGATGTGGGTTTTAATGGTTGTCCCGGCGACATCTAGTTCATGAGCAATTTGCTCGTTACTGAATCCTGAATAAATCAAGCCAAGTACCTGCCACTCCCGCTGGGTCAATGAGCTGGTTCGTACTAACTCAGGAACGTTTGGATGCTTCACCAGTTTTTCGACAAAGGCTTCATCAAAGTGGGTTGAGCGAGAGCGCTGATGGCTGGCGATTTCTTTCAGTAACTGTTGTGCGCGATGACGTTCTAACGCGCCAAGCGCTTGTTGTTCGATCAACGCATGCAACAGCGATGAGATAGCGTCACCCTCAATTAAAAAGTTACCCATCATACCCGTCTGATTAGTGAGTATAAGCGCTTCTTGAAGCTGCGTTTTCGCATACTCCGTTTCATGCTCTTTACTGGCGAGCACCGCTTCCACGATAAGATTTCGGTTCTTATCTGTCACGAGATTGGCTTGGTTCGCCTCGCGACGGAGAAAATCAATCGCTTGGCGAGCCTGATCATACTGACCTAGATGGAGGTAAGCCCGGGCGATATTACGCCATTGCAGCTGGCTAAAGTGATTACAGGCCGATGCGGGGCGAACGGCTTGATGCAGCCACTCCTCCATATGAGGAAGTTCGTGTTTGGCTTGCCAATAGAGTAACAACGATAAAGACGCGTTAGCGGTCCAATCGACATGATAAACCGACTCACGTAATAGATGCTCAATATGCTCAATGTGCTTGGCAGCTTTGTCGAGTTCACCGCGGCTAACAGCGACGCGGGAGAGCATGGAATAACTGTGTAGATGTTTGCTCGGGGGCTGATTCTCTAGCACTTGGAGCCCCTTGTAGGCACAGGCTTCGGCTTCGTCTAAACGGTTCCAACACCAAAGAGTTTGTGCGCGAAGACGTAAAGCAAATTCATGTAAAGGAACTTGGTGTAATTGCTGATCTTCAATGAGTTGATCGGCACTGTCGAGCAGCTCAAATGCCGCTTGCACATAGCCTTGTGCCAGAAGAATTTCACTTTGTTGTAAAATTGCCCAAAGTGCCTGGTGATACACTTGGTGCTGGCGAGCGAGTTTTTCCGTTTGTTGCATCATCGATAAGGCACGATCGAGCTCGCCGAGCACATGGTTCACCTCGCCAACGACAGATGTCGCGACAATACGGCCACGGTAATTGGCGCTATCTAGTTGCTCAAGTGCTTTTTCAGCCAGGCGCATGGCCCGCTCTGGGTCGTTGGCATTAATTGCCACCTGTGCAAGTAGCGCATTGGCATTGCCTTGATAATCAATGTCGAGCGGTATTTCGCGAGCTTGATAGGCTTTTTCTGCACTTGCTAATAGCTCACCCACTTCATGATAGCGATGCTGGCTTTGTGCAAGCCAAGCTCGAAGTAGGCTTAAACTCGGATACTGGTACAAGTACTCGTTATTTAGCTTGCTGATAGCCGCTTCGAGGGTCGATAGCTCCCCACGGTTAAACATCCGCCAACCATATTGATTCAGAATATCTGCCAACAGGGCATCATCCTCGCCATAACGTGCGTGGCGCAATGCTTGATGTGGCGATTCAAGCTTGAGCCAAGCTAAGGCCGCTTGCCGATGCAGTGTTTGTTGCTGCTGTGGGATCCGAGCCTGGCGCTCATGGGCAAGAAATTCAGCAAATAGATGGTGAAAACGGAACCAATTGTTGTCGCCTTCGAGTGGATAAATAAATAAACCGTAGCGGTTCAGAGACTCCAGCATCCCCAACGCGTCGCCGCGCTCCGTTAAGGCATAGACTAATTCATCGTTGAACATTTCTAATACCGACACTTTCATCAAAAACTGACGGGTTTCAGTATCAAGTAAATCAAACACTTCTTCCGCTAAATAGTCCCAAAGGTGGGCATGGTTAAAGCTGGCACACGAGGCCGCGCTTTGCATGAGCGTACGCTTTTGGTGCTGTGCTTGAATCGCAATCAGTTGCAATGCTGACGGCCAACCTTCAACGTAGGTACACAAGGCATTGGCGGTTGACTCATCGACCCCATCGGCCACGCGTTGATTAAAAAAGCGGGTGGTCTCTTCGTTATCAAAGGCGAGTAATTCGTTCCCGATTTCGATCATTAAGTCACGAACACGCAAGTTCGCGGTGCCCAATGGCGGGTTGGCTCGTGAAGTGACGACCAAAGTGAGGTTATCCGGCATGTGCTTGATGAAAAAACGCATGGCTTCATGGATTTCTTCGTTATCAATAAGCTGATAATCATCCAATACCAGATAGCTGGTGGCATGAAAATTCGCTAACTCGGCAAACACATCGGATAAAAGTGCACGAAGCGATGAGAATTGGCGCTTCTCAGCAAGCTTAATGGTGTTTGCGCAGCCTTCTTGCGTGGCTTGATGCAGGGCTTGTAACAAGTAGTTAATAAAGCGGAAGCTATCATTATCACTGTCATCAATACTAAACCAGCCAACATGAGACTGATCAGCCAGCCATTGTGCGGCCATGGTTGTTTTGCCATAGCCGGCGGGGGAGCGGAACATCACTAATTTATAGTGAGGCGCTTGTTGTAGCATATCGAGCACCCGAGGGCGCAATGTGGCGTTATAAAGCCGACCTGGTCGAGTAAGTTTTGATGGGATCCACATAACACACTGTCCTTAACCTCAAATACGGTGCCGGCCCCTCAGCGCGACACTGCTTTATCCTCCTTGGAGTCTATGCGACTCCTAGATAGCAAACTATGATCTCTCTCCACTCTTGTGTTGATTGCTCTAGAATGGTGCATCTACGCCCTATATTTGTGATTTATATCACAATAGTTTTTTGTTTTCGCTATCCTTTAAAATAGCTTTGTACATTTATGTGTCCTGGAAAATATAGAATTTGCGCTGGCGCACAAAAATAACAAAAGTGATTTCTTACTTTTCAGGCTGCTTTTCGAATGCTTTTTGTCCCATAACGTGATGTTGATCACTGGCTTGTATGTGGATGCTAGGATTGATGAGAGGCGGCTCACTGTTGGTGTGTGACACAGCTCTCTACGCCCTGCTATCTCCTCCTTTCCGTCACTGTGAGTGGGAGGATGTTTGTTACTCTCGAGTTGGGCAGGATGAATAGCCATCAAGGTTTCATTCCATTATTGAGAGTTATGACATGACCCCAAAACAGCAACATGCCTTTGATAAAAGTGCGTTTAAAATCAGCATGGTCCAACACTTGACCCAGCTAGGTCACGCACCTGAAACCGCTCAACAACGCGATTGGTACCTTGCCTTAGGGCGTGCATTGGCTGAGCACACAACAGGCGACTTGGTGGCGACTGAAAACGATCAAGCGATCAAACAGGCAAAAAGCGTTAACTATTTATCTCTTGAATTTCTCATTGGCCGTTTGACGGGCAACAACCTGATTAGCATGGGTTTATACGATGTGATTGCTGAGGCCGTTGGTGAACTCGGTCTGGGTCTTACCGACTTATTAGAGCAAGAGCGTGATCCGTCACTCGGCAACGGTGGGCTTGGGCGTCTCGCCGCTTGCTTTATGGATTCACTCGCGGCACAGCAATATCCAGCTGTTGGCTATGGCTTACATTACGAGTATGGCCTTTTCCGCCAATCTTTCGACCAAGGGGCCCAGCAAGAAGCGCCTGATGCATGGCGTGAGCCAGAAGGCTACCCTTGGGAAGTCGTCCGTCCAGATTTGACTCAAACCATTGGTTTCTATGGCCATGTTGAGGTTGTTGAGGAAGCAGGGCATACCTATCGTCAATGGGTGCCAAGCTTGAAAATCCAGGCAATGCCTTGGGACTTACCCATTGTCGGTTACCAAAGTAACACCGTTTATCCATTGCGTTTGTGGGAAGGTCGAGCACTGACACCGTTCGCGCTTGATGCTTTTAATGCGGGCGAGTACACCCATGCGCAGCAAGCTGATATTGATGCGGGTAACCTGACTAAAGTCCTTTACCCCAACGATAATCATGATGCGGGCAAGACGCTGCGTTTAATGCAGCAGTACTTCCATAGCGCCGCCTCAGTGGGTGACATCCTTCGCCGTCACTTGGAAGCCGGACATGCGTTGGCGGCGTTGCCGGAGTATGAAACCATTCAGCTTAACGATACTCACCCAACGATCGCCATTCCGGAACTGATGCGTGTGTTGCTAGATGATTATCGCTTAGGTTGGGATGAAGCGTGGGCCATTGCTAGCCGTACCTTCGCTTACACGAACCACACGTTATTACCTGAAGCGCTTGAAACGTGGAGTGAATCGCTCATGGCAGAGCTTCTTCCTCGCCATATGGAGATCATTTTCGAGCTCAATCATCGTTTCTTACAAGACGTGGAGCAAAAGTGGCCTGGTGATGTGCGCAAACAGCAAGTGTTATCCGTGATCGATGATCAAGGTGAGCGCATGGTGCGCATGGCGAATCTGTGTGTGATTGGCTCTTATGCTGTCAACGGTGTCGCGGCCTTGCACTCACAGTTGGTTAAACGTGATTTATTCCCTGAGTTTGATGCGCTTTATCCAGGTCGCATTCAAAATGTGACAAACGGCATTACACCGCGTCGTTGGTTGAAGTTCTGTAATCCTGATTTATCAAACTTGATCAGTGAAAAAATTGGCGAGCAGTGGCCAGCACAGCTTGAGCAACTCGAGCAGGTTGCACAATATGCTGACGACGCTGATTTTCAGAAAACCTTCATGGCGGTCAAGAAGCGGAATAAACAGCGCCTTGCTGACTGGGTAAAATCCAACCTCGATATCACGCTTAACACCGATGCGATTTTCGATGTTCAGATCAAGCGTCTACACGAATATAAGCGTCAACACTTAAATCTATTGCATGTGATTTCGCTCTATCAGCGCTTGCTCAACGAGCCAAACTTTGACATGGCGCCACGAGTGGTCTTTTTTGCCGCTAAAGCAGCCCCAGGTTATGAACTGGCAAAATCGATCATTTTCGCTATCAACAAGGTGGCCGAAACGATCAATAACGATCCACGCGTTGGCGATAAGCTTAAAGTGGTGTTTATTCCAGACTACCGCGTAAGCATGGCAGAAATTATCATTCCAGCCGCCGATGTGTCAGAGCAAATCTCAATGGCCGGTAAAGAAGCGTCGGGTACGGGTAATATGAAAATGGCCCTTAACGGTGCCTTGACCATTGGTACCATGGATGGCGCTAACGTCGAGATCCGTGAAGAAGTGGGTGACGATAATATCTATATCTTCGGCTTAGATGTTGATGGGGTCACCGAATTACGCCAAAAAGGCTATCAACCCGAAACAGCGTACCAAAATCAACCGCTTCTAAAAGCCGCTTTAGATAGCCTATTGGATGAAACCTTCACGCCAGGGCAGCCTGGTTTGCTGCGCCCTGTCTTTGACAGCGTGATGACAAGTGGTGACCCGTACTTATGTTTGGCTGACTTTGCTGATTATGTCCGCGCACACAATGACATTGATCGTGATTATCGAGACATGTCGCAGTGGGCACGCAAAGCCATTCTTAACACCGCGCTGGTTGGTAAGTTTAGCTCTGACCGTTCCATCCGTGATTATGTTAATAATATTTGGCAGCTAAAAGCGATCAAACGCTAATTGCTAATTGCAATATAACGGGTTAACAACCTGATAGGTGGCAAGGGATTCGCCTTGCCACCTGATAATAATGACAACAATATTGCCCAATAAAAGAAGGGGGCAGACCCCTCGGAGAAAGCGATGAAAGAATCTGCATTAAAGACAGTCGCACACATGGCGAACCTTGCCGACCGTTATATCAGTGCTTGGGGCACAGAAGCGGCGGTGCCAGACAGTACCTTACATGATTTATTAACGTCACTTGGCTATGACACACGTCATGATGATGCGTTGTTGGCATCAGCGGAGAGAAAACATAAAACGGATGTGCTTGCCCCCGTAAAGGTGGTGCAAGACAACGAACCGGTTGAAATTGCGCTTTACCTTGGCACCAGTGCCAGAGACAGTGATTTTAGTTGGCGTTTGGAAACCGAACAGGGCGAGTGCTTTGAAGGTTATCTTCAGTCACAAATTATTCGCGATGAACGCAGTGAGGGTGGCCCGCTCGTTTTTAGCTTACCGTGCGCTCTACCTTGGGGCTACCACCGTCTCTTTGTAAACCGAAAGCGCCGCAAATCTCCCTATCAGATGACGTTAATTATGGCGCCTTCTCAGTGCTATAAACAACCTGAACTGAACGCGCACAAAAAAATGTGGGGGCCGAGTATTCAGCTCTACACCTTACGCACTCCACATAATTGGGGCATCGGTGATTTTGGCGATCTCAAACAGTTGGTCAGTGAATTGGCGTCACGCGGGGCAGATTTTGTTGGTCTGAACCCGATTCATGCGCTTTTCCCTGCCAATCCTGAAGCTGCGAGTCCTTATAGCCCGTCATCGCGTCGCTGGCTTAATCTTTTGTATATCGATGTCAGCGCGGTGCGAGAGTTTTCATTGAGCGCCAAGGCGCAGCAACTGGTGGGCAGTGCCGCGTTTCAACGTCGATTACAGGCCGTACGTGATACCCATTGGGTCGATTATAGTGAAGTTGCCGCATTGAAGATGGCGGTATTGCCGTTACTGTTTGAGGAGTTTAAACAGCGGGAGTTGCTGCAACAGACGCATCGTGGCCGCGAATTCTTAGACTTTATTGAGCAAGGTGGTGACAGCTTAAAACAGCAAGCGACCTTTGATGCATTGCATCAACACTTGCGCGCAGACGACGAGAATATGTGGGGCTGGCCGGTGTTCCCAGAAAAGTACCGTCGTTATGAGAATGCGGCGACGCAAGCTTTTATTGAACAGCACCATGATGACATCCAGCTGTATATGTATTTACAGTGGATTGCTCAAATCCAAATCGAAGAGGCACAAGCGATCGCCGAAGAACAAGGCATGGCGCTCGGTTTATATCGCGACTTGGCGGTGGGTGTTTCAGATGCGGGAAGTGAAACATGGTCAGATAACTCGCCACTCGTGCTTGACGCCAGTGTTGGCGCGCCACCCGATATGTTGGGGCCGCGAGGACAAAATTGGGGCTTACCACCGTTTGATCCACAAGCGCTGCAAGCTTCGGGTTATCATGCTTATATTGAACTGTTGCGTGCCAATATGCGTCACTGTGGTGCATTAAGGATTGACCATGTGCTAGGTTTGTTGCGTTTATGGTGGATCCCGAAAGGCAAGAACGCCAGCGAAGGCGCGTATTTATATTACCCAGTAAAAGACATGCTTGCTATTTTGGCACTTGAATCACACCGTCATCAATGCAGTGTGATTGGTGAAGATTTAGGCACGGTGCCTGACGAAATTGGTGCGTTGCTGAGCGATGCGGGTGTGCATTCTTATAAAGTGTTCTTCTTTGAAACGTCAGAGGAAGATGGTGGATTTATTTCACCGGCCCATTATACCGAGCAAGCGATGGCAACACTTTCCACTCATGATATGCCAACCATTCGGGGATTTTGGCATTGTGATGACTTAAAAATGGGTCAAGAGCTGGGCTTGTATCCGGACGAAGCACAGCTTCAGCAATTGTTTGATGATCGCTTAAAAGCGAAACAAGGGATCTTAGACAGTGTTCGTTGGCATGGCATGTTGCCGGAAGGTGTAGGGGCAGATGCGCGTTATGTGCCGATGGATGGCTATTTGTGTCGCGCACTACAATTGCATGTCGCAGCCGGCCAATCTGCGCTGTTGAGTGTGCAGCTTGAAGATTGGTTAGAAATGGACAAGCCAGTTAATATCCCTGGTACGGTTGATGAGTATCCTAACTGGCGACGTAAACTCTCTGTGAACCTAGATACGTTGTTTAGCCGCGAAGAGTTAAATCAACTGGCGAAGGATCTTTCGCGGGTACGCTTACACGCGAGTCATCTATCCGTTTGATCGCCTGATCACCACGCGACCACGCTCTATCCTTAGTGCTAGCCAACACGCACGGATGGAGCGTTTTTCTATAAGGAGCCTTCTGTGTCACATTCCTCTTCCTCGATGACACCATATTATACGCACCCCGATCACTACGACATCGATCTCGCGGCCTTGTACAATCCTCGCTATGCGCATCAGCTCATGGGTGCGCATCCTATGACCTTGCCGGTTAACGGTGAGCCTATTGAAGGCGTGCGTTTTATTGTCTTTGCCCCTCATGCGCAATCGGTTAGCGTGATTGGCGATTGGAACCAATGGCAAGCTGATACCGCCTTGATGACGCCCATTGAAGATGGCTTTTGGGTCGGGTTTATTGCCAACCTTGGCACACACCAACGCTATAAATACGCCTTAACCGGCTTACCGTGACGGACAGGGGTTTATCCCATAAAGCCGATCCTTACGGGGCGTACGCTGAGCTTATCCCTCGTTTGCGTCACTGACTTATGATCAGTCTGTTTATCAATGGAACGATCATCAGTGGCAGCAACGACCCATAACCGCAAAGCATCAACAAGCCTTGTCGTTTTATGAGTTACATCTTGGCTCGTGGCAACATGATGAAAATGGCCAAATGCTGGGCTATCGCGACCTTGCTGTGCGCTTAGTGCCGTATCTGGTTGATATGGGCTATACCCATGTGGAGTTAATGCCGGTCAGTGAGCACCCTTTTTATGGGTCGTGGGGATATCAACCATAGGCTTTTTGCACCGACCAACCGCTACGGATCGCCGGATGATTTTAAGTATTTTGTCGACCAATGCCACCAGGCAGGGATTGGCGTGATCCTTGATTGGGTGCCGGGGCATTTTCCCACCGATGATCATGGACTTGCGTACTTTGATGGCACGCCTTTATATCACGATCCTGATCCGCGTCGTGGTTGGCATAATGATTGGCACTGCCATCTCTACGATATGGGTAAAGATCATGTGCGCCGCTTTCTGGTGAATAATGCGCTGTATTGGCTCGATCAATTTCACATTGATGGTCTACGCGTGGATGCCGTCGCGTCGATGCTCTATCTCGATTATTCGCGTGAGCATGACCAATGGCTCCCCAACGCTGACGGTGGAAACGAGAATTACGACGCGATTGCGACACTAAAATGGATGAACGAGTCGGTTTATCACTATTTTCCCAATGCGATGACGATTGCTGAAGAGTCCACCACATTTCCTGGCGTGTCTGCGCCCACGTATATGGGAGGACTTGGGTTCGGATTCAAATGGAATATGGGCTGGATGCATGACAGCTTAAGTTATATCCGTGAAGAACCTGTGCATCGACGCTATCATCACGATACGCTGACCTTCCCATTAGTTTATGCGTTTAGTGAGAACTATGTGTTACCGCTATCGCATGACGAAGTGGTCTATGGTAAAGGCTCTCTGATGGGCAAAATGCCTGGCGATGAGTGGCAACAAACGGCTAATTTACGCGCCTATTTGAGCTATATGTATGGTCAACCCGGAAAAAAACTGAATTTTATGGGGGCGGAGATTGGTCAAACAGCAGAGTGGGATCACGATAGTCAACTTGAGTGGCACTGGTTGCAGTATGAACGCCACCAAGGTGTTCAAGCTCTGGTGAAAGCCTCAATGCTCTTTATGTGTCGACGCCAGCATTGTACCGACTCGATTGTGATCCGACAGGGTTTGAATGGCGAGTCAAAGATGCGGCAGATATCAGTATCATGGCCCATGAGCGGTTGGGCGATGATGGCTCGCGAGTGCTGGTGGTGAGTAATTTCACGCCTGTACCACGTGATGGTTTTCACCTAGGTGTACCGATGAGTGGCGACTATCAACTGGTATTAAACTCCGATGATGAGGCATTTTGGGGCAGTGGCTATCCGGTTTACCAAGTAGTGAGTACGGATAAAGTATCAGCACATGAGCAACCCCAATCACTGACGCTCAATTTGCCACCGTTAGCCACGGTTTTTTATCGCTGGCAAGGGTGAACAACTTCAAACCACGCTAGACGACCCAATGAGGAACGCACCAAGTTAATCCTTGGTGCGTTTTTATTTGTCGCCTCGCGCAGACCGCAACGCTATGTTTACTGCACCGCTTACCGCCTTGTTCTAGGTTGAATCCATCAAAAAAGGCCGCGTATGCGGCCTAATCATTATCTTTAAGGCGCCATTTTATGCCGCATCTTCTTCGTCAACGAAGGTCACGCCGTTTTCACGGTGTAGACGCTTGCACGCGCGGCCGTCGCTGTGGAACAAGTGACAGCGGTGAGCGGGAATACCAATCGCGTACTTCTCGCCGGGCTCAATCTCAACCGTATCGAGTTGGCGATAGATCACATCCGCATCGGCACTTTCTAGGTTGAGATAAATTTGCGTCTCGTTACCCAACTTCTCAACGATGGTCGCGTCTCCTTCGATTTTGGCATCACCGTCTTTGGCGGCGATTAAGTGCTCTGGGCGAATCCCTAGCGACATACGATCACCGCGGGTGACGGTTTTGCCATCGACCGGTATCCAGAAACTGGCCCCCTCACTTAGCTGCACTTTGACCCGAGTTGGCTCAACATCTGCGATGAATACGCTCATGAAATTCATTTTTGGTGAGCCAATAAAAGAGGCAACAAAGCGGTTTTGTGGGTAGTGGTATAGCTCAAGCGGTTTGCCCACTTGCGCGACACGGCCCTCATCTAGCACCACAATTTTATCGGCCATGGTCATGGCTTCAATCTGATCGTGGGTGACATAAATCATGGTACAGCCAAGCTGACGTTGTAACTTGGTGATTTGTGCACGCATCTGCACCCGTAACCCGGCATCGAGATTCGATAAGGGTTCATCAAGTAGAAAAACCTGTGGTTGAGACACCAGGGTACGGCCAATGGCGACGCGCTGACGTTGGCCGCCCGACAGGGATTTTGGTTGTCTATCTAATAAGTGACCAAGTTGCAAAATCTCCGCCGCTTGATGCACGCGTTTATCTACCTCAGCCTTATTGGCTTTTGCCAGCTTTAAACCAAATGACATATTGTCGTAGAGGTTTAAGTGGGGATAAAGGGCATAGGATTGGAACACCATGCCGACGCCACGCTTAGATGGCTCAATATCATTTACTCGCTGATCATCAATGTAAAGGTCGCCCGACGTAATATCTTCCAACCCGGCAACGCAGCGCAATAAGGTGGATTTACCGCAACCAGAAGGACCGACAAAGACGACAAATTCGCCATCTTTAATCTCTAGGTCAACGTTTTTAGAAATCATTACATCGTTGTCATACGCTTTACAAACGTTTTTAAACGTGACACTTGCCATGTCGCTCGCCCTCAATCGCTTTTCATTAATTCGGCTCAATTTGCATGATACGTGGTTATGTTATCAATGTGGGTCGTTATAAGCGTTACCGCTTTTGTTTAACGTTCGTTGATGATTAATTAACCACACTAGGGAAAAATACCACTCATGCTTTTTTTGATGAGACTCAGTGTGTCTTATCTGCGCTAGCCCTGCATCCTCCTATCATCAATTATTACAGGGGGAGTAGGCGGGGAGGAGGATTTTCTCCTACCTAAAATAATTTGAGGGCGTACTTCACAAAAATCTGAGTTAATTAGTTGAACTTGATCACGTTCAGTTTATTTTTGTGAGCCGCATCATTAGTGACGAGCGATATGGATCACGAATTCGCTCGCATAGGTGTAGGGCGTAGAGACCAGGATGATGAGGAATGAAGAGGAATTACCCATGATAGAGCCTGAAACACAGCTCATCCTCCATGGAATCGTGCTACACCTCAGTAGAAGAAGGATAGAAAGATGAATAAATCACTTAGCGCTGTTGCCCTCGGTACCCTGATTGCACTTGGCTCATTTGGTGCAAATGCGAATATTGAAGAAGGCCAGCTGACCATTTGGATTAATGGTGACAAAGGTTATAACGGCCTTGCCGAAGTGGGTGACCGTTTTGAACAAGACACGGGCATTCCTGTAACCGTGGTTCACCCTGATGGCCTGCAAGACAAGTTCCCGCAAACCGCATCAACGGGTGATGGCCCAGATATCGTTTTTTGGGCGCATGACCGTTTCGGTGGCTATGCCGAGTCAGGCTTATTGACAGAAATCCGTCCGTCGGATCGTTTAAAAGACGGCATGGTCGATTTTGCTTGGGATGCGGTCAAATACAAAGGCAAATACGTCGGTTATCCGGTGGCCGTGGAGTCACTGTCTCTTATCTACAACAAAGATCTCGTCCCTAACCCGCCAGAAACGTGGCAAGACGTGGTTGCGATAGATGCCAAGCTCAAAGAGCAAGGCAAATCGGCCATCATGTGGAACTTAAAAGAACCCTACTTTACTTGGCCACTAATGGCGGCTGATGGCGGCTATGCGTTTAAACAAACCGCAACGGGTTATGATGTCAAAGATGCGGGCATCAATAATAAAGGGGTTCACGATGCACTGAACTTCATGAAGCAGATGGTCAAAGATGGCGTGATTTCTTCTGATATGGATTATTCCGTTTCTGAAGCTGCGTTTAACAAGGGTGACACAGCGATGACCATCAATGGCCCATGGTCGTGGGGGAACGTTGAGAAGTCAGGCATTAATTATGGTGTGGCTACCTTACCAACTTTCCAAGGTGAAGCCTCTAAGCCCTTTGTTGGCGTGTTAAGTGCCGGTATTAGCACCGCGTCGCCAAACAAGGCACTCGCCGTCGAGTTTCTTGAAAACTATTTGCTGACCAATGAAGGTCTATCAACCGTGAATGCGGATAAGCCTCTGGGTGCGGTGGCGTTAAATGCTTATCAAGCTGAACTTGCTAAAGATCCGCGCATTGCGGCAACGATGGAAAACGCTAAGCATGGCGAGGTAATGCCAAACATTCCGCAAATGAACGCGTTCTGGGCGGCAGCCAAAAACGCAATTATCAACGTGGTTGATGACCGTCAAAGCGTTGAAGCTGCTCTTAACGACGCAGAAAAACAGATGGTTAAATAAGCTCTATCTGCAGGGGGGATGCGTCCTCCCTGCACACTTCAGAATTAAGTGAGTAGCGTTCCTTATGCAGTCAGTCCAAGGTTCTCAAGCTATGACAACGTCAGGCTCTTCTTTGCCCAGCAGCACAAAAGCGTTCATCAAATGGGCGCTGTTGGCCTCTGTGGCTATTATTAACGGTTATGCCACCGTTTTAATGTATTCGCGTGGTGAAACTGCTTTTGCCCTGTTAACCGTGGTGTTAACCGCGTTAGCTCTGTACATTTTTGGTAGTAAAAAGACATATGCCCACCGATACATTTATCCAGGTATCGCGGGAATGATTCTTTTCATCATTTTCCCATTGGTATACACCGTGGGGCTTTCACTTACCAATTATAGTGCCTCCAACCAGTTATCTTTCGAACGCGCTCAGTCGGTATTGCTAGAGCGAACCTTCCAAGGTGGTGATAGCTATCCGTTTTCTCTTTACCAAACGGATAAAGGCGCGCGTCTTGTGGTGGAGATGCCGGAGCTCGCTACGCCACCAAACCGTTTGACTTTGCAGCCCTTCCAGCCCAAACACTGGCGTTAACGCCAGTCGACAGTATCTCGGGCGAAAAAGCGACATTACGAGCGGTGATCCAAAATCGAGACGCACTCAGCGCTCTCGAACTTAAACGCAGCGATGATCAAATCATTCGGATGAGCGGTTTAAGGAAGTTTGCTGCCATTCAACCGCTTTACAGCCTGCAAGATGATGGTCGTACACTGATCAATAACCAAACCGGTGAAACACTCAAGCCAAATGATGAGATCGGTTATTACCAAGCGGTTAACGATGCCGGCGAATTTGTTGGCGATACTGTTTCACCTGGATATGTTGTTCAAATTGGTACCGATAATTTCGAACGCGTATGGACGGATGATGGAATTAAAGAGCCCTTTATTGGCATCTTTATTTGGACGATTGTCTTTTCGGTATTATCTGTCGCTTTTTCCCTATTTATTGGTTTGATTCTTGCCAGCCTTGTTCAGTGGGAAGAGTTGAAGGGTAAGTCTATTTATCGTCTACTCCTTATTCTGCCTTATGCGGTGCCAGCGTTTATTTCGATTTTGATTTTCCGCGGTTTATATAATCAAAGCTTCGGTGAAATAAATATGGTATTAGAGGCTCTGTTTGGGATCAGTCCTAATTGGTTCTCAGACCCTGTAATGGCCAGAAGTATGGTGGTAACGGTCAATACTTGGCTGGGCTTTCCTTATATGATGATTCTTTGTATGGGCTTGCTTAAGGCCATTCCGGATGATCTCTATGAGGCATCGGCCATTGACGGCGCGAATTTCATCCAAAACTTTACCCGCATCACATTGCCGATGATGATCAAGCCTCTCACGCCTCTACTGATTGCAGCCTTTGCGTTTAACTTCAATAACTTTGTGATGATTATGTTGCTGACAGAGGGTGGACCGAGTCGAATTGGTACATCTGAACCGGCCGGTTATACCGACTTGCTAGTCAGTTACACCTACCGAATTGCGTTTGAAGGCAGTGGCGGTCAGGATTTTGGTTTGGCGAGTGCGATTGCGACGCTGATTTTCATTTTAGTTGGCGCTTTAGCTCTGGTGAATCTGCGCTTGGCACATAAAAACACGCAGTAGGATATTTAATATGGCAATGGTACAAGGTAAATCCTTAAAATATCGCGTCTGGGCAACCCATATTGGTCTGTGCTTATTTTTGGCGCTGATTTTATTCCCGCTGTTAATGATTATTGCGATTTCCTTCCGTGAGGGTAATTTTGCTACCGGGAGTTTGATCCCGAAAAATCCGTCACTGGAGCACTGGAAGTTAGCACTGGGTTTCTCGGTGACTAACTCGGATGGCACGGTCACGCCGCCACCATTCCCCGTCTTATTGTGGCTATGGAACTCGGTGAAGGTTGCAGGCATTACTTCGTTATTTATTGTAGTGCTGTCTACCACCTCGGCATACGCCTTTGCCCGTATGCGGTTTAAAGGTAAGCAGACTATCCTCGATGCAATGATGATCTTCCAAATGTTCCCGGCAGTGCTGGCATTGGTGGCTATCTACGCCTTGTTTGATAAGTTAGGTCAGTACATTCCATTTTTAGGGCTCAACACTCATGGCGGCTTGATCTTTGCCTATTTAGGCGGGATTGCGTTGCACGTCTGGACCATTAAAGGGTACTTTGAAAGCATTGACGGTTCCCTCGAAGAGGCTGCGGCTTTGGATGGGGCCACGCCATGGCAAGCCTTTAGGCTGGTACTACTTCCGCTCTCAGTACCAATCTTGGCGGTGGTCTTTATTCTGGCATTTATTATGGCCGTGGGTGAGGTACCGGTGGCTTCGATTCTGTTATCGGATGTCGACTCTTATACCTTGGCGGTAGGGATGCAGCAGTATTTGTATCCGCAAAACTACCTGTGGGGTGATTTCGCGGCGGCAGCCGTGCTGTCAGCGGTACCGATTACCGGTGTCTTCTTGCTAGCACAACGTTGGTTAGTGGGTGGTTTGACCGCAGGTGGCGTGAAAGGGTAACCCTCAACCCACCATTGAGTGTTAAGAAATACGTAAAAGGCAGCTGATAACAGCTGCCTTTTTACTGTCGAGGACATTGTGTTACAACCAATCACCGTCAACGCAGACTAAAAAGCTCTTTGCTGCCAAGCGTTGGAATGTTTCTGGTGCAGTGACAGTTGTTTCATCGGTCGCCGTATCACAGACAATGCGCCATTGGTGATCACTCGGTAGCCGTAACGCTTGGGCGGTGTCGCTGCTATTAATGGCTATAAGCATTGATTGACCCGCATTAGAGTGATGCGCGCCGAGCGTGATCTGACAGCTGAGCGCTTGCAGGTTTGGCCATTGGTGATCTTGAATCGGATCGCCATTCGAATGGCGCCACGCAATCTGATTGAAATGGCGCTGTGTGCCACTCAATGCATCAATAAAGCGCGGCACGATAGCATTGCGACGCGCAATCATGGTGGCAAACCAATTTGACCAAGCGTGATTCTGCGTTTGCCAGTTTAGCCAACTCGTGGGGTTATCTTGGCAGTAAGCATTGTTATTGCCTTGTTGCGAGTGACTGATGAGATCCGCGGTCAGAATATGCGGGGTGCCCAATGAGAACAAAATACTCGCGATCATATTACGCTTTTGCTGCTCCCTAACAGCCATGATTGTGGGATCGTCTGTCGGTCCTTCGATCCCATAGTTCGCAGAGCGGTTGTCACCGTGACCATCTCGGTTATTCTCACCGTTCGCGTGGTTATGTCATTTGGCGTAACTGACCATATCTTGCAGGGTAAAACCGTCATGATAGGTTACATAGTTAATCGGCAAATGATCGGGCCAGTGGCTGGCACTGAAAAAGTCACGCGATCCCATAAGACGAGTAGCAAAATCTTGTAACTTGCCTGGATCGCCACGCCATACACTGCGGGTGGTATCGCGGATTTTATCGTTACACTCGGCCCAATTTGCAGGGAACTGGCCTAACTGGTAACCATTGGGGCCAATATCCCAGGGTTCAGCAATCAGTTTGACGGTAGAAAGGATCGGATCTTGGGCAATAGCGTGGAAAAAGGCACTATGTGGATGAAAAGCCTCACCGTCTCGCCCCACAGTGGCGGCGAGATCGAATCGAAACCCATCCACATGATAGTGGGTGACCCACATACGCAAGGTATCGAGCACCAGTTTTAGCGCGGCAGGATGGCGTAAATCAAGGGTATTGCCACAACCGGTATAATTGCGCAGCTGTTGGTTATCCTGGAGATACATTGCCTGGTCGATCGCTTTAAAATGCAGTATGGGTCCACCGTCGCCACCTTCCGCGGTATGATTAAACACCACGTCTAAAATCACCTCAATGTCGTGACGATGTAGCTCGCGTATTGCTGTTTTCAACTCATTAACCGCGTCCTTTTCGGCATAACGCGGATCCGGGGCCATCCAAACATAAGGGTTATAGCCCCAATAATTGGTTTTTTGCTGGCTGAGTAAATGCGGCTCGGGTAAGCAGGCGGTGATAGGAAGCAGTTGCAGGCAATTAATGTGATGTTTTTGGTAAAACGCCAACATCGCTGGTGAGATTAAACCCAAGTAACGCCCTTTTTCCGCCGGCTCCACATCCGGGTACTGCTGAGTCAGCCCTTTAACATGAGTTTCAAAAATCACAGTGTCGCACATTGGACGCTGAGGGGATGACACGCCTTGCCAATCAAATGGCGCATGATCCACAACTTGGCAGCGCGCCAGTAATGTACTTTGCGATGGTGTATAAGGAGGTTGATAGCTTAAAGGGCCAATCACCGCTTGCGCATACGGATCGGCCACGCACCATGTTTGGCCATTATGTGAGATTTCAAAACTGTAATCTTGCCCTGCAACCACATCAGCGACCTCTTTTGTCCAATAACCACGTTTGTATTCGCGCATGGCGAGCCGCTGAGGTTGGTGCCCTTGATGCCACAACAATAAATGCACGCAGTCCTGGTCTGGTGCGTACAAAGTAAATCGACAACCTGAGCCGTATAACTTAGCCCCTAATGAATAAGGAGCAGGAAAACAAATCGACATAAATAACACCATTAAATTAGACTCGCTACCATTAGAGCTTTTAATCATAAACAATTCAATCTGATGTCACATTTATGATGATTGCCCAGTATGTAATTAAGTTTCATGCCTTTAAGAATAAATCTATTAATAGTGATCATGTCGACGTTTTGTAGGCCTGTTTAGCGAAAAATAATTACCAATTACGCCCTCTTTCAGTGACTCAGCTCGACAAGTTTAGATAATTGGCTCTCACTCATCCTTTCTCCTCCCCCCTAAATCGCACGGCCGGATGACGCCAAAATGACCGCTCAGGGATAGGATAATTCCAGGATAACGAAGAAAGCTAAGCCTTGGACACATTGTCTTTTCCCACTACCCACTGCCGGTGTGAAGAGACACGTAAAAAAGGCCCATTATGGAGTAAGGTATGAGAAAAGTAAGTTTAATTGCCGCAGCTGTCGCGACTGCTGTCACTGCCACCTCAGCATTCGCTGTCGACTTTAATGGCTACATGCGAGCAGGAACTGGAATTAGTGCATCTAATTATGATAATTCTGACACCGGTGATTTGGCTATTAATAAAAATGGTATTGGTCGCCTCGGCAATGAAAATGACAACTACTCTGAGTTTGGATTTTCGGAAGAGCTAAAAACCGGTGAACAAACTTGGCGAGTTGAATCAATGATTGCGTCGGGCGCGCCTGGTGAAAGTGGCTGGGAAGATAGTGACTTCAACGTCGCTCAGTTTGCCGTAAAAGCAAAAGGCGTGTTGGCCGACAAAGAGGCAACACTTTGGGCGGGTAAAACTTATTATCAACGTAAAGATATCCACATCACTGATTTCTACTTCTTGAATACATCAGGCACCGGTGGTGGTATTGAAAATCTATCCGTTGGCGACCAGAAATTGTCGTTAGCATTGATTCAAGATAATGGATCTCAGAAAGTTGCTGATGGCCAGAAAGCAGTCCTCACTGATGCAGCTAATACTGATATTAAGGCTTGTGATGGTAGCCCATCATGTGAACTTGACGTGATTAACAATTCAAGCAACTACAAAGACGTGCTTAACGAAAAATCGGAAGATGTTAATGGTTATATTGCCGATATTCGCCTAGCCGATATCGATTTATGGTCAGATGCTAAGTTAGAACTGGCGGCAGCTTATAACTTTGGCGTTGAAAAAGCCGATCAAGATCTTCAAGGAGACGATGGTCTATTGGTTACCGGTATTATTCATCAGGGAATGGATAATGGCTTTAACCAAACTATTCTTCAGTACGGTACCAATGGTTATGGCGTTCAAGCGGCTAACTTCTGGGGGGCTGGTACTTACTATGACCGCTCAGGTGATCAAAATGAGGCGACAGGCTATCGTTTGATTAACTGGGGGGTAATGAATCTAGGTGAGTCTTGGGAAATGGGCCATCAACTCGCTTACTTAGCTGGTTCTGATATCGGCGCCTCTACACTCGATATTGAACAATTCTCTGTCGTAGCACGCCCTATGTATAAATGGAATAATACCATGCGTACTGTATTCGAAGCTGGTTATAATGCGGGTGAGAAAATCAATGATGACGGTAACGCGGTCGAAGACTTTGGTAACTCTAAATTGACCATTGCGCAAGCATGGGCAATGGGTGACAGCTTCTGGGCACGTCCTGAAATCCGCGTATATGGATCTTATATCTCTGACCTTGAAAACGATGACGCTTTTGGTTCAGGTGAAGATAATGAGCTTGTAGCTGGCGTACAGGTTGAAGCTTGGTGGTAAGTCTTTTTTAAACTGTCTTTTTTCATAGCCGACAATTGTCGGCTATTTTTTTAGGTGTTTTATATGAATAAGAAAGTGTTATTTATTTCTGGGCTATTATTACTTAGTGGGTGCTCGACGATCGTTGATAACCAATATCAGGTTGCACCGACAGGAAAGGCAGTGACGCAGATTGAAAAAGCGAAACAACTGCCGATAACAATGGACAAAGAGATAAAAATAGCGGTCACCGCGCAAACACAAGTCCTCGATATCCATAGCATTGATAGCCCTGGCGTTATTTTTGAATTACCGATGGTAAAAAATGGATTGGATATCAATATCGAGGCAGAAATAAACGATAGTGTTTTTGTCCCAAGTGCTAAAGCCATTAACCAATCTGGCGATATTCGTGCTGAGCTTGATGATGAGGGGTTGGTCTATCTAAAGCCCCGTCTAGCCGATGGAAACCGTTTGCAAGGTAATATTAAAGTCCATCCACAAATAGGTGACAGTGCGCTCTACTTGGTTGTTTTTACTGATAAAGATAAACTTGATGAAACGGTGGCGGTCAGCACCCAGCGAAATTGGACGCAGAGGGAAGAGGGAATTACTTTCCAGAGGTAGGCGATATTCAAGTGCCGCGCGCGTTGACCGGTACGTTTTCCATAGAAGCGGCAGCATTGGGCGCACGCACCAGCGATCAGTCTATCGTACTGCCAGCACTCTCCAACACTGAACGTCCGCAACAAGAAAGCGTGAATTTTTACCACCAGGCTATTCGAACCGCGGTTGCAGATAACGATGTCGACAAAGCAATGGGATTGCTGCGTGATGCTGAGCAATTGGGTATTGCCGACGCTGAACAAGTCTTTCGTGAAGCGATGAAAGCACAGTTAGATCGGCAGTAATCGAGCTTTGCAGTGACGTTTCATCACATAGCGATTCTAGACAGCAAATAAAAAGGGCACCTGCAAATTTCTCTATAGTACATAGAACTGTGTAATTGTGAATAAAAACCCCCTTAATTGGGGGTTTCTTTTTCCTGAAGACTGCACTATATTTATAGTAAATACTGTGTAATTTGTGTAGGATTCAAGGATGTTTGCAACGAAGGTTACAGCCAAGGTAGTCCAGGACAACAGTGGAGTAACCACAGAGATCCCGGTCATTCTGACGGACCAAGGGGTTTTGGGGTCAGTCACAGATTATGTGCTTAGCCTTCACCTAAATGGCACCTCGCTTTCGACCATCACCAACCATATTCAGTCGATTAGACTCCTCATCGAGTTCATGGATGCCAACGAAGGCATGTTCGATGAACCCGAAGCGTTGTTCGCGGGCTTCGTCCGACGGCTCTACAGCGGGACCATCGGTGAAGATGGATTGGACCCCTCTGGCCTGTATTGGATACCGGCCAGTAGTGGCACGATACATCGTCACATCGCCAATCTGACGAATTTCACTAATTGGCTCTCGGACAAAGGTCTGGGCAAGCCTCTCAATACCTTGCGCACAGCCACTCGACATGAGGAACGCATTCAGTACGCCGCTTGGTTTAGGCGCAACCAGAATGATTTCCTCGGGCACATTAAAGACACCTCGGTTAGTACCACGGTAAAGAGAGCCCGCAGCATCAAGGGCAGAACACCTCTGGCAAAAACCAATGACGATGCCATCGCCTTCCCTACGGGCAAGTTTGAAGACTTCTATATGAAGGGATTGGGAGGAGCCAAAGACCCGCGAGTTGCGCTGCGGGACAAGCTTATCGTGCTCCTGATGCACGCGACCGGATTGAGGGTGAGCGAAGCCTGTTGCTCTGGGTCACCGATGTCTTTGAAGACCCCTCCGATCCAGATCGGGCAATCGTGAGAATCTACAACGAGATAGAAGGTAAGGCACCTGAAGGATGGAAGTCCCGAAAAGGGATAAAAACACGCAAGGCGTACCTACAAGAAAAGTATTCACGCATACCGCGTCAGGAGATGCAAAACACCCAGCATCTCGGCTGGAAATCCAAAACCCTGGATCACAAGGATGGTTACCTGGAGGCGTACTTCTTCCCTCAGGAGTTTGCTCGGATATTCATGTTGCTGTGGCGACAGTATTTGGTTTTCCGTGCATCGTTGGAGTGCCATCACCCCTATGCGTTTATCAGCTTCGACTCTCGCTATCTGGGCAATCCCTATACCTACAACGCCTTCTCCCAAAGCTACGCGGCTGGATTAAGGCGAATTGGCCTCGAACCCAACAAGAGCGTAGGGCTCGATCCTCATGGCCATCGACACAACTATGGTCGCCGATTGACGGATGCCGGAGTCGATCCACTCATTCGCAAAAAGTGCCTGCATCACGCAAGTTTGGAGTCTCAGGTTCCTTACACTATGCCCTCCAGCGTGAAAGTCTCAGAAGCGCTGTCCCAGGCAACACAACAGCTTCAACTGGGATCGGAGAATGAAAAGACCCCCGCATCTTTCGACTGGAAGACGTTGGCAGAACACGGCTTCGAAGACCTCGATCCAAACGGCCACTTCGCCGGTAAGAATCCACGGTTAGGGAAACAATAACATGACCAAGAAATCAGGAAGGAAGGGCTACACCACAGATCTGACGCTGGGGTGGGTGACTGAGGAATTGGGGCACAACTGGCTGCAATGGCAGCAGTACGCCGTTGAATGGCTAAAAACGCATGACGCAGGCGTTAGTAAGCGTTTGGAGGGTATAAGAAAATTTCTTCTTTACCTGAACGCGAAAGCCCCGTATGCCGTGGATGTCGCCACAATGTTCAAGGGCCATCCGAGCGGCCATAAGGTGTCCAGTGAAGAGTTTGTGGCCTTTCTGGTTAGCAGTGGATCGAATCTTAACAACCATAAACACATTTCGTACACGGTCGATTTATGCGATTACATCCTCAAACACCATTTGAGCGTTGACGATGATGACGGCAATCCTGTTGCGTTGTTTCAGAATCCTTTCGAAAAAATCAAGGAGACAAGTTCGAATACAGAAACCGTCCACAGCCCCTTGCCCTATCGCTACATCCAGCAACTGAGGCACATCCTCTGCCCCTATCCAACCGACGATCCTAGCAATAAAGCGCCGTGGGTAGGCCGCCATTTCCGGGACTGGCATTGGGCCATCGATCACCTTCAGTTAGGCAACCTGGCTTGGAAGGAAGTGCCGCCCGAGGTCATCGACCCGGACGATCCAGATTGCGTTTTCCGGACTCGGATTGTGACAAGGAATGGTAAGCGGGTTGAGATCCACGAAATCTGGTCGCCGGTCGTGGCAATGCTCCTGTTCACCAAATTGCACTTGCTCCTGCGCTCTTTACAGGTGCGCTTTCTGGACTCTGGAGAAGGCGATACCTGGCGCTATGAAGGCGGGCAATGGGTGGAAAACACCAAACACCCCTTCAAGTATGGAACGCCCAAGCGCCCTTATCAGAAAGGCGTCTTCCGCCGCATATATGACTCAATGACCGAGGGGTACTCGACGGGCCTCTACGTGTCCACCAACAAAACCGCCGATCAAAACAAGGATGAGCTTCAGCGGGGATACAGCATCCCCTGGCAGCACGAAGAGCTTTTGTATTGGCTGGAAAAACTTCGTAACTGGCAAGAGAAATACAACCCCATCGACCGGTTGGTTGAAGGTACCGATCTCAAAAGGACGCACTTGGGGCATACGAAATCCAAGCAACAATTAAAAGACATGGGCGAGTTCGCCTTTTTGTTCCGAGATCGGAATTCGGCTTTGTCCATTTATAAAAACTCAGCTGACAGTCCGTGGTACCGTCTGTTGTTCAAACTGGAAGAGGATGTCTTCCAGGCGGGCCAAACAATGGCCAACGGCGACCGCCTTCGGTTTGTGAAAGACTACGGCGAGGACTTTGAAGGTCTGGAAACCAATAAGGTGGCAACGGAATACCCGCTCCACAGCCTTCGGGTCTCCTTGATCACCTGCTACACCATGGACACCGATCTCCCCTTGCCGGTGATCTCGAAGCTTCTGGCCGGCCACACACGGCTTCTGATGACGATCTATTACAACAAAATCACGCCCTCCGTCATGGCCGACAAAATGAAGGAGGCACACGCAGTTCTGTCCGAACAAGGTGAAAGCTCGCTCCGAAACTTCCTGTTGGACGCAGAGATGAGACAGGTTCCGCTCCGGGCTGCCTTTCACAACGACCAGCACAATTCCGTCGAGAGCGTACTTGCCAACCGAAATCCCATTGGCTGGGAGGAACGGGCCACGGGCTTGTGCCTGGTCGGAGGTAACACCGCGCGCTCGGATGAGCTGTCCACCGTGGGTGGCTGCTGGAACGGTGGTCCGATAATCAGGGATACCGAAAGGGCGCATGCGAGAGTTTATGGCCCGGTCCCCCACGGGCCGGAAAACTGCCCACGCTGTCGCTGGCACATCACCGATGCCACCTATCTCCCGGCACTCAATTCGGCGTTCAACCAGGTGAGCTACAAGGCACACCAGGCCGCCGAGCTGTCCGTTGAGTTAGAGGGTCGGCTCGAAGCGCTGAAAGATGAGCTGTTTATCGCTGAGGAAGCCGGTTCCGTGTTTCTCAAGCACAACGAGCTTCAGGCCTTAGAACGCCGTTACGAGAAGCAGAGGGTGGAGGCCGATGAGTACGCCAAGGATTACATCGCCACTTTCAACCTGATCAATCGGGTGATCCAGATTGAAAATGGGCGTGAAGAGGGCGACGACGGGCAAAAGCTGATCGCGGTCGGCTCCGATGAAGACCTCAAATATAGTATGAAGTTCGTCGAAACCGACTCGGAGTTGCTGCACCTGGCGCTGCTGTGCGAGGACGCGGAGTTTCACCCCGATCTGCACGATGATCTGCGCAAGACGCCCGCGATCGCCAAGCGTACCAACGCCTTGAGCCGCATGATGGCCCGCTCGGGGTACAAGCCCATTTTCCTTGAAATGGACGAACAAACCCAGTTGATCGCGGGTAACGCGCTGATGCGCAAGATGGCCAAAATCGCCGCCCCCGAAGATCGGCTGGAGGGCTATCGGATCGCATCCAATTACATCGAGGCGCAGGAGTTCCTCAAAGATGATCGGCTGCTGAAATCCGGGTTTGACGCCGTGAAGAAGATAGCCCCGATCAGCTTGCCTACTGAATCCGTGGAGCGGATTCCCGCCCTGGAGGTGGAAGAATGAACATCGATACCGATGCGGTTCTGGAGTCCCTCAAGGACGGTAAAACCGCTAAAACGCAGTCGTCGCTGGATACGCTCAATCAGACCCTTAAAGACTACTACGAATCCGGTGCCCGGGACTTCTCCATTACCACCATAGGGAGAGTCTCAGAGGAAAATGGCGGCGTTGGCTATCAGTCGATTCGTGCCACTGCGAACAAGCATTACCGGGACCTGATTGAAGCGTGGGCCGCTAAGGCGAAAACCACCACCAAGAAGCCACCGGTAGGGCCTGCCAAGAGACCAACTCAGGACCATCAGCTGCTTGAGCGGATTGATGATACGGCTGTGCGAGCCTTTTCGGGCAAATCATCCGTGAGCGGGATCGCTACAGAAGCGAAGCCAACATGCTCAAGAACCAAACCCAGATCGTCATCGACAAGCGCCCTACGGCTTACAGCGAACCCCAGTCAGACGCCAGTGTGGAGCTGCTGCCCTCACTGAAGGGAATCTGCTCTGACAATGAGATTAAAGCCCTGCAAACTGTCTGCACCGATGAGTGGCTTGAAAAGCTCGGGTTCCAGGCGAACAAGTTGGGTCAGGTGAAGGATGAGTTTGGCATGGAAATCCTGCCTCGTGGCTTCCTGACCGGGCTCAAGAAGATCCTGGGGGAAATTGATGAGTAATGGTCAGGAAAGAGCACGTCAGAACCTGAGTGCCTTCCAGAGCTGGGTGGCCACCCAAACGGATGACGACTTTAAGCAGATCGTCTTTCGGGGCCAGTTAAACCGTGGCGAAGTGGCCAAAGCCATAGGCATCGGAAAGAGCGCGTTGCGCCAGAATCCGGCCATCAAAACGGCGCTGGAGAATCTGGAGCAGAACCTGCGTGATCGGGGTGTTCTGCCAGAACTGACCGAAACCGCCCAGGCTCAGCGATCAGAACCGAAGCGTTATGATCCCAGCGTTAGCCGAAGAGCCATGGAATCGAGAAGGCTCTCAGTGCTGGAGCAGGAAAACATTGAGCTGAAGGCCCGGGTGGCAACCTCGAAGCCAAGCTAAAACGTTACGGTGAACTGTCCGAAGTCCTCACAGAGTTCGGAGTCGCGCCCGATGCATGAAGAGTATTTCCGTGTCACCAGCTGCCAGCACAACGGCTATAAATACACGATCTTCACGGGTATTCCCCTTAAAGCCGACAGTTACAAAATCAACTCGGGCAAATACATCGTTAGCATCCGATGTGAAAACCAGTCCCTGCCTATCAAGCCGTCCGTTGGTCAGCAATGGCGAGTACGTGGCGTAAGGACGCTGGAGACCGTTCAGGCAGGCGATTATAAGCTTCAGCAGCATTTGTATGATGCCCCAGCTGAGATGGAGTGCACGCTGCCGGAAACGGGCGAGGCGCTGATCCGCTTCATTGCCAATGAAAAGGAGTTCACCGGTATCGGTGAGGCTAAAGCACGAGCCTCTGGGACGCTTTTGGCAGTGACCTGCACCCCATACTCCAATCCAATACCTCCGAGTACAGAGGTCGTCTAAGGGAGGTTCTTAGCGAGGTTTCAGTAACCGCGCTATACAACGGCTACGCCAAGTACAAAAACCTTGCGCATGCGAACTGGCTGGCCTCTCTGGGAGTGCCGCTGAGCATTCAGCAACGCATCCTGAAATACCACGATAATCGTACCGTTGAGATACTCAAGAGCAATCCATACGCATTGCTCGGATTTGGAATGTCTTTTGCCGATATCGATGTCATTGCTGAACAAATGGGCATGGAGAAATCAGCACCGGTGCGGCTCGCAGCTGCATTAGAAAGCGCGATACGAAAAGAGGTAGAAAAGGGGCACACCTACGCCACTCATCAGGCGCTCAGGCCCGAGGTGGTCAAGCTGCTGGGCGATAAAGCTCTGGTCGCAGAGGCGTTCGCCAGCGGTTATCGCAACGGCCAGTTCATTCTCAGGCCAGAGACCGGCACCTACCATCCTACCGCCCAAATCATGATGGAGTCGGTCGTTGCCAAGCGGCTCAAGGCCCTGGCCGCCAACAAGGATGAAGATGAATCCGTCTTCAATGCGCTCACCGAGGCCGTTCAGGAGTTGCCCTACGACCTGACCGAGCAGCAGGTCCAGGCGGTCGAGTCGAGCCTTACCAATGCGGTGTCCTGCATCACGGGTGGTGCCGGTACGGGCAAGACCACGGTCCTTCGTACCGTGCTCAAAGCCTATGCTGCGCTTGGCTATAAGATTCATGCCGTCGCTCTGTCGGGGCGAGCAGCCATGCGGCTGCACGAGAGCATCGGATTCTTCACCATGACGATTGCTCGCCTGTTACGGGAAGAGCCGATCTCGCCGTCATTAGATGAGCCGAAGCATCTCCTGGTCATCGACGAAGCCAGTATGATCGACCTCCCGACCATGTATCGGATCGTTACGCACCTCGATCCTTTAGTGCGTATCATCCTGACAGGCGATCCGAACCAGCTGCCAGCCATCGGCTGTGGCAAAGTCCTCTCAGACATCGTTGAATCCGGCTCAATCGCTACGGTTGAGTTGAGCATCGTCAAACGCCAAGAAGGCTCAACGGGCATCCCGGAATACTCAACTACCATCAATGCGGGCGAGGTGCCTCCATCGTTATCGGTTGGCGCAATCACGTTCCACGAGACGCCTCCGCAGCAGGTGGTCGATAAGTGCAAATCCTTGTACGCGGAGTCACCCTATAACACCCAGATCATCGGAGCCACCAAGGCTCTCGTTGGCGAGGTGAACCGTGAATGCCAAAAGCTGATCAATCCCGATGGGGAGCGCTTGCAGTTTAGGCTGCATGGCGATGACTTCTTCCTCGATATGAGAGTGGGCGATCCGATCCTCTTCACGAGGAACAACTACAACATCGGCATTCAGAATGGGTCTCTTGGCGTATTATCCTCAACAGAGCGCGACACTCAGGATGGCCAGGAAACCTTTGGTGTTGTGACCCTGGATACCGGAGAGGCCATTTCAATTACGGATGAAGTCTTCGATTGCATGGAGCTTGGTTACGGGATCACACTCCACAAGGCTCAAGGAAGCCAGTTCCCGAGAATCATCATGGCAGTCCAGAAGGGGCGCATCTCAGACCGTGCATGGCTTTACACGGCGATTACCCGTGCCGAGGCAGAGATCCACATCGTTGGGCAGGCAAGTGATTTTGCGTCCATCGTGAAATCGGTAAGCAATGCCACCAAGCGGGCGAGTTTCTTGAGGGACTTGCTGGAAGAGAGGGATTCGGGGGTTAGCCATTAACGGCACGCCCCCTCATCGCCGGTCGCGGCCATCGGGACCTCTCCCTGTACCGCAGCTTCATCTTAAACGATCATCGCTGGTCGTCAAATACCTCAGGTTCCGCTCGGTTGTAAACAAAAGCGAACATTCACCGCACCCCCAATTCCAGGCTTTACGCCCCTTAAACGGGTAAGCAATGCCCCATCAAGAACTTGGCAAACGATCAAAAGGGCTGACGGTTCCAGCACGTCGATCGCCAATGACATGCGTGTAGATTTCTGTCGTTCGAATGTCGCTATGCCCAAGAATTTCCTGAACCGTCCTGATATCGCTCCCCGATCTCAATAACTCTGTCGCAAAGGCATGCCGAAAGGTATGAGCCGTCACACGCTTGGTGATTTCCGTGGCCAGAACGGCCTGCCTCAATCGCCGCGAGTACGATGAATGATGAAGATGGTGGCGGCACACATAACCAGCGATGGGATGAACGCATCTTGTTACGGATGGGAACAGGTACTGCCAACCAAAGTCCTTCATGGCCGGTCCATACTTCTTGTGAAGTGAGGCCGGCACTGACGTAAGCCCGAATCCATCGGCCAGATCGGACTCATGTACAGCCCTGACATGGGCGAATTGTCGCTCCATGTTTTCTCTTAGATTGCCTGGAATCAGTGTGTATCGATCTTTTCGTCCCTTACCGTTGAATACGAGCAAACTGCGGCTTTTTAGGTCGATGTCTTTCACGCGAAGCGAAAGAGCTTCGTTGATTCTCAAACCGCATCCATAAAGAAGCGCAGTGATGAGCCAATACTCTGCATCCATGTTTTGAAGAATAGAAGCAACTTCATCGGGACTCAGAACGGTTGGCATGCGTCGAGGCGTTTTCGTCATCTTGTACTGTAGGTTTTCAATCTCCCGCTTCAGCACATGCTTGTAGACAAAAATAATCGCGCATAGCGCCTGATTTTGAGTGCCCGGACTGACTCCCCGATTGACGGCGAGGTGATTCAGGAAACGCTCAATTTCGTGATTACCCATGACTTTTGGGTGCTTCTTGTCATTGAAAAGGATGAACTGACGAACCCAGTAAAGATAGGACTTCTCGGTTCGGTAGCTGTACTGCTTTGTCCTAATTTCTGTGCGGACCGATTGTAGAAACGGTGATTTCGACACGCTCGCCCTCCGTGGCTGAATGCTGTATGTACGTACAGTTATAATAAAAAACACCCAAAAACGCCAAAATTCTTGCGGCTTAATTTGCACGGCCCTGCTCGCTTTTCACAATGCATCTCTGTAGGTATCTGTTTCAGCATGGGAAAAATTCGACCCACTGGATTTAACGTGCAAAAACGTGCATAAATATCCCGCGTGCACACTTTTCACAGAACCAAAAGCTCAAAAGCCCCCTGAGATGGAGGGGTAATGATCTGAAAAATCGAGGTTATTCAGGTTGTGAAGCAGTATTGGACTGGGTGATGGTGTTGCGGTTTAATAAGAAAGCAAACTAATAAGCTGTTATATTTACAGGAGAAATACGTGAAGTATTCAATGGTTTTGGCTAGTCTAGCTATTCTATTTCCAATACATAGTTGGGCCGACACAACTATATGTAAGGTGTCAGGTGAAATTGGAGCGATTAAGGCAATTTCATGGAACTCAGAATCCCATTCGGCAAGCATTAAAGATAGTTTAGGAAATGAGCATAAAGGTAAAGTGACTCACTCAAGGAAACACGGTGAAATGGGTGAGAAAGTGAACATCTATATTGTTTATGATGAACCGTTTTATGGTTCAGACTCTTCAGAATTCATAGTCTTTCCTGTTAATAATAGCCACAGAGTTATTGGAGTATCTTACATAATAAGAAATGACGAAAAACACTTGGATATATCTAATGGTAACTATTCAGCGACTTGCTTAAGCATGTAAATATAACAAGGCCAGTCAAGGCGACGGCTTTTTCTCCGCCTACGGCTCCACTACAAAGCCGCGCATGCTGGCGGCGTTATTCCGAAATCTGAACGTTCGCTTTGCGACCAGAGCTACGGGTGGCCAATTTATCGTGGCACTCTCCAGCTACAGAACGAGTATGGTGGTACGGCCGTTGCTCACATTCAAACATCTATGAGGAAGTTATCTGTATCTTCGCCCTCACTCGATCACATCGCTGGTCGTGAAATACCTCGGGTGAATCGCCGCTTGCGGCGAGAGGGCAGAGCCTCGGAGCGAGTGCTCCTATTTTTACACACCAAATTACACACTGTGTAAAAATGAAAAATGCCCCAGAAGTCTTTGCTTGTGGGGCATTCACTCACTCACCGGCAGAAGTACACAGAATTCACTATATACTCTTAGAGGGTGCCCTTTTTGCGATCAAGAGAGTGCGCCGAATTAGACTTTGAACGTCTCGACCAGCTGACGGATGGTGGTGGCTTCTTGGTTCAGCGTATGGTTTGCGCCTTGTGCTTGCTCACTGAGTGATAAGGTTTGCTCTATACGTTGTGAAAGGGCTTGGATATTTTCGGCCACTTGCTGCGAAACGGCACTTTGCTCCTCGGCTGCCCCTGCGGTTTGATAATTGATATCGCCGAGCTGGTGTACCAAATCAACAATCTCGTTTAAGGTCTGCTGCACGGAGACACTCGCTTGATAACCCTCTGCGGCACCGCGTTCACCTTGCTGGATAACCGCTTCAATATCCGTTAACAGTTGGTTAAATGTTTCAAGCGTCGATACGATTTGATCGACAGATTTTTGTGAATGCTGGGCTAACGCGCGTACCTCGTCAGCGACCACCGCAAATCCTCGGCCAGCTTCACCGGCGCGTGCAGACTCAATCGCGGCATTGAGCGCCAATAAGTTCGTTTGATCCGAAATGCCACGAATATCATCGAGTAGTGCGGCAATATCGCTACCACTGGCTTTGACTTCGCTGACAAAACTGTTGGCTTTTTGTAGATCATTGTTCGCTGTTTGATTGCGCGCTACGTTGTTGGTCACATTATCCATACATTGATTCAGTGACGACACCACCGCGGCATTTTTCTCTTTGGAGGCTTCAGAGTTGGTTGCCACATCTTTGGACGTTGCTGTTAGTTGTTCCATGGCCGTTGCCGCTTGATGCAAGGTCTCCGTATTTTCAGATAGCGCTTGATGCGCATCGGTGATCGCATGGTTAGCCGTCGTTGAAGTATCCGATAAGCGTCCACCTGCTTGCTGAATTTGGCCAACCATCGACTGTAGCGCATCCAGCATCTGATTGACTGACTGTTTGATACTATCAATCTCGGTTTTACCCGTGACGGATAAACGCTGAGTTAAATCCCCACCGCCTTGCGCAATCGCCTGAATGGAGTGATCAACACTGGTTAACGGCGCCAATTGGCGTTTGATGACGACTTGAATGATGATAAACGCCAAAATCAGCACGATACTACTTACCAGATAGATGGTGTTTTGGATATGCGTCTCGGCCTCGGTCATCATTTGATTGAGTTGCGTCACCGGTGCCATAGCAGCAGATATAGGGGTCACAATCATCACCGACCAGGTCTTGGTCATATTGCCAAACTCAATGGGTTGCGATACGTAAAAGTGCGAATCGGTTTGCTTGAATTGGTTTGTTGCGTTCTGGCTTAGAAGGTTAGAAAGTGGTTGGTAAGCAGGAGAGGAAAGTCCTGAGACCGCAGCGCCATGTTGAACGTGCTGATCGGTACTAGCCACAATCCGACCATCTTGACTGATAACAAATAGTTCCCCGTCATTATCGGCACGTTTGGCTAAGAGTGATTGGATTTGCGAGGTCTTGAGCGTACTTCCCACCATAGCAACCGTTTTATCAAAGCGAAAAACGGGAGTTGTCACATCGAACACCGTTTGCGTCTTACCATTAATCTGAGCCGTTCTTGGATCAGTAATACAATCTTTTTGTGTGTTCACCGGGCACTGATACCAAGGGTTGGATTCTGAAAAGTTTTGAGCGGCTTGAAGACGCATTTCTCCGTTCTCATCCACCGATACAGACGGTACATAGCGTCCATCCGCTGCACTGGTTGGATCGCCATAATAAAAGGCATCGGCCCCTAAGACGTTTTTTTGCCACTCGGTATAGATGTTGTGCCACTCAGGCTGACGTTTCAAAATCGAATACATGATCCTAGGAATATCATCACGATCGAGGATCCGTGATGACTTATTCTTTTCCGCTTCTGACGTATATATCTGAGCAATGGTTCGCACCGTATCGAGCGGAGAAGCGATGTAGGCATGAATCTCTTCACTGAGTGCCGTTGCCCGGTTCTGCATTTTTATCACCTGATCCCGCTTCACACTCTCTGTCACCTGAGATGACATTGCTGATTGACTGGTATTCAGAGTTGAAAGAGAGATGGTGCTGACCAAACCCAGACCGACTAACACGATTGCAGAGGCCGTTAGGCTGATTCGTTGGCTGATAGAGAGGTGACGCAATTTTTTCATAATCACTTTCCGCACAAAGAAAAAATTCGGAGGTCGTCGAGCGGCGTGACGATGGGTGTCGTGCTAGCGAGCAATGGCACAACAGATAACGCGCGCCGACGGTGACGATCAGAGTGTCTAGTGTTGCTCAAATAGACAACAGGCACATCCTCCTTACTTGCGCTTGTAACGCTTGCAAAAAGGAGGAGATCAGGAGGGGGAGAGAGCTAATTTGAACGATCAGCTTAAGCCGATCCAGCGCACACCACATTGTCTTGACCGAGGTTGTCACGTTGCGACGATCACACTACTTGGATTAAAACAGCATGCGAAACTGCGCTTATTCACAATTTTGTTACTAAAGGGGAAGGGCGTAGGCAGGGGGAGGAGAAATAAGTTGTAACTTCATTATTTCTCCTAGACACATACTGTGAACGATAAATTGTTCACAAAAATTAATATTCGGATTTTGTGAAGGTGTTTAATGCCTGCTCTGCACTCATTGGTTTAAAGTGGTAGAACCCTTGAATTTCATCGACACGCCAGACGTTGAGAATGCGCAATTGAGACGCGGTTTCGACGCCTTCAGCAACGGTGGTCATGCCCAGCTCTTGAGCCATGTTGATGATGCTGCGGACTAAGGTTTTGGCCTTTTCATTGGTTTCAATTTCGCTCATATACGATTTATCCAATTTGACGATATCGAGCGGGAAATTACACAGCGAGCTAAACGATGAATAGCCGGTACCGAAGTCATCTAAGGCTAGCTGGACGCCTAACGCTTTGAGGGCATGCATCCGTTCAATTGTCTCCTGGTCGGCACCGAGTAGAATACTTTCGGTAACTTCCAGCACCAGCTGTCCTGGCGAAAGTTGATACTGCTTTATGAGTCGCTGCAAGTTATTAATCAGCGCACTTGCGCCAAAGTGAGGACTAGAGAGATTGACATGAATGGTGAGACGGTGCTGCGATTTTTTACTCCAATACCTTTGTATGGTTTGTAAAAATGCGCAGGCTTTTTCTAACACCAGTTCGTCGAGCTCAATAATTAATTTGTGTTTTTCGGCCAACGGAATAAAAACCCCTGGCGATATCATCCCCAAATCGGGATGATGCCAACGCGCCAATGCTTCAAAACCGATCACTTGATTCGATGTCGCGTTAACGATGGGCTGGAAGAAAGCGGTAAACCCTTCGTTTTTCAGTGCAGTGATCAGGTTTCGATTAATTGTTAATGTCTCATTGGCAGCTTGCACAATCTCTTCATCAACAATCGTCACATTGTGCTTGGGTACCAACTGTTGCTCTATCGCGTAGAAACCACAGTGGACGAGGGGTTCAAAATGGGTAAACGCGAACTCAGGCCCTATCATTGCGGCGTTAAGGCCGATATCAAAGTCTGCAGTCGTCTCAGCTAGATGACTTGCACTGACTTTTAGCACGGTATTCGCGCGAGGAATAAATTGCTCCTCCTCTATTTGATCAGTGAAAACGATAAACTCATTTTCGCTTAGCCTACCGATTTCCGCTTGCGGAAACTGTTGCTTCAAAGCATCAGCGATATGCTTTACCGCATTGTCATAGGCTTGATGCCCATATATCTCGTAAATTTCACGAAGACGTATGGCAATTATGTAGAGGGTGATAATGGCCTTTTTGTTCGTAAGCGCTTGATTTAAGGCTTTAGTTGTCGAGGGCCGATTAAGTAAACCAGACAGGGTGTCATGGTGTGATAGTGTTTCTATTAAAGCGGCTTGTCGTTTTTGCTGGCTAATATCTTTCACCGCCAGCATCACAGTTTGAGACGTCTGATTGTCTAGCCGTATCGCTTCTACATTGCAAGAGATAGTTTGCCCAGTGACACTGCGTAGGTTAGTTTCAAAGTGAGTAACATCCTGCTCGTCTTGCTGTTGGAAGGCATTCAGATCAGACAGTGTGCCATCTTTGTTATTTAATAGGATATCGAGTGGGGCATCGATAAGCTGTGTGCGTTGATGACCAAGCAAATTAAGTAGTGCCTGATTCACGTCGACAATCTGGTTATTTTCTAAAAGTATCATGCCTAGATGCTGGCTATGGTACAGCGCTTCAAATTTAGACAGTGTTTCTTTAAGTTTTTGTTCGGCGTAAGAGGACGTGCTCGCCATTGCCTCGATTTGTTCAGTAATGCGGGTAAACATATCTTTGGGCGCTGTGATAGGAGCTGTGTCACCGAGCAGAGCGTTCACATTTTTCTCAAAAGAGATAAATTGTCTAGCAATATTGTGTCGATAAAGCAGATAAACCACGAAAGCAATAAATGAGGTCATCGCCAGTAAAGCTAAGATAAGATATTGAAATACTTGCTTTCCCTTTTGATAGTAGTGGCGAGATTCGGTGGTTTCTAAGGCCGCAATTGGGCGGTTGCTCAAATCATATAAGGGGGTATAGCGGGTTATCTTATTGTCAGTACGAACAATGCGTTCAACGCTCCCTTCTCCTGTTGTATCCCCCTTGTTAACGAGACGGTTGTTGCCCGCTAATATGTTATCGTAGTCGTAGGGAAAGCGACCCGTCAGTGCTTGCCCCCAAACCATCCAGCCGACGACCGGTGCAGTGCCCGCACTGTCTCGGACTGGGTTGACACTGATCACCCATATGCGGCCTCTAAGCTGGAGTAAACCAGCGAAAGGAGTCAGCTCTTTATCAGGAATGGGTTGATGAATATGGGCTGTGACGGCAGGGGAGCGATATATTGCATCAATAATCGACTTGTTGCCCGCATCTTCCAGTACTTTTGCTTCGACTACCTCACCACTTAAGTCGGCAAATCCCATCATATCTAAACTGAGTGCGAGTAATGTCTCGTCGCTTAGATTCCTCTGCGCATAGCGATTATTACCTGTTGCAAGTAGTGCGTAAGTATCATCCCAATAGGCCCAATCAATTGCATATTCAACTTGATTATCGATGACACGCTGAATCACTGCTTTGGCTTGCTGATTTGCGCGCGTGATTTCTATGTCTTCTAGGTGGTCAATACCGAAGAGGAAAAAATAGCGAGTCAATAAAAGGCTACTGAAAATAATGGCAAGTAACCCTAGGATAAAAATAAGTGCTGCTTTGCTGTGAAGCGTAACAAATCGCGTCCGTGTCATGTAACACCTAGCAAGAGAAGAAGAAGGCCCGACGCCGAGGCTTTAAATTAGGCGAGTACACCACAACAATCAATAGTGTTGTTAATGTATTGAGATGTTATTCAGTATTTAGGGATAGACTTATCAACAAGCGCCGATATTACGGGGTTTACAGTGTAAACTGGACCACTTTATGTGACGCTGTCACATTTTATTTTTGGTGTGTCGATTACAAACAAGAGCCCCTCGTATTATTGCTAAGACGAGGGGAAAGTGTATAACAATGCTTAGCTGGTCGATGACTCCAACTGCCAATGATGCTTAATCTTCTCTTGATTGTGCTTGGGCGAGTGAATAGTGAATGCAATACACAAGGATATAGTGATCATTACCAGCATCACACTAAACGCGGCAACAAAACCGCCAAATAGCGCCGCAATGACAGAGCCCATAAAGCTACCGACACCAAAGCCCAGGTACATAAAACCATAGTTTTGGCTGAGGTGGTTCATGCCAAAATAGTCGCTCATCAAGGTGGGGAATACGGTAATTGCTCCGCCAAAACTGAACGCGACACAAGCAACCGATAAATAGAAGCTGTATTGGTCCAGTGGCATAAAGCGGAGCATACCCACGCCTGCCGCGCAGACGAGGAGTGCCAAGCCAACCACTTTGCTGCGCGCCATGCGATCAGACAACACCCCCAGTACCAGACGGCCGCTTAGATTGGCCAGTGCGATAATGGCAACCGCTTCCGCAGCGGTGGCAGCATCAAGGTGGACATAAAGTTCACCCACATCTTTAGCGACGCCAATGACATAAAGCCCACTCATACAAATCGTGACAAATACCGTGGCAAGTAACCAAAATTGCGGAGTTTTAAAACACTCAGAGAGCGTGTAATCAGCAGGCGCATCGACCTCAGATGCGTTTGTGGTGGCTTTTTGCTGTGGCGCATCGTGCATCAGTGCGCCGCCAATCACGACCATCACACAGGCCAGAACCGCCCACATTTGAAAACTTAGTGCTGCGCCGCCTGCGGCTAAAAAGTATAGATTGATGTATTTAAAACCTAAGCTGCCTAACCCATAAGCGCCAATGGCACAAGCTGAGGCAAGCCCTTTGTTTTTGGGAAAAAAGCGTACGCAATTCGATAGCGTCATTAAGTAGCCGGTACCATCCGCTAAGCCAATTAGAAGGCCGGCGGTAAGGTAAAGTAGCCATAGTTGGCTGACCACCGAGGTTAGCGCGAGGCTGGCGCCAAGCAGTATACCTGCGCCAATGGTCACGCGTCGGACACCGAATCGTGCCTGTAGATGGCCCGAGACGGAAGAAGCCAGAGCCAATGCCAGTGTCATAATACCAAAGGTGAAAGCCACTTGGCTGACAGGCTCGTTAAGTTGGGCTGCAAGGGGAGCATTAAACAGGCTCCATGTATAGACAGAGCCAAGTGCAAATTGGCCAATACGGTGCCGATAAGGGTTTTAATGCCGGGGGATAAACGTGCGTTCATGGTAACGCTCCAGGATTTTATCTATTGAGAACACCCCCAAGATACGACCCTGAATCCCCACATCAAGAGTAGGTGAAAAAGATAAAATGAGCTGCAGTTAGCGGGCATGAACTGCAGCGAGAGGGCATGAATTACAATTGCATCCGTTCGCGAAACGCTTTCAGATTACCGCGACTGACCAAGACAGGATCAGAAATGCCGGGGAGGAAAACGTGATAGGTGCTGTTTAAGCCTGGTTCAATTTCGGTGATTTTATCTAAGTTGATGCAATAAGAGCGATGGCAACGAAAAAAATTAGCCGGCAATTGCGTCATCAATTCACTGATAGTGTAAGGCACATAGAACTCACCGTCGGGTGTGTACACCAAGGTGGTCTTTTCGTTAGCCGCGGCATAAAGAATGTCGGCGGTATCGGTAATGCGGATCCGATTATCACGCATCAAATGCAAGGTATGGCGTTGCTCTGTCAGGGTATCGGTAGGTGCAGCCGCGAGAGCAAGCTTATTGAGTACGCCTTTCACCCGTGTTTCGTTAAGCGGCTTAAGCAGGTAGTCGAACGCTTCAAGCTCAAAAGCATCTGCGGCATGCTCTTTGTAAGCGGTGGTAAAAATCACAAAGGGCGGGCGCGCATCCGCGTGTAAACTGCGCGCCAGCAACATGCCATCAATGGAGGGGATGTTGATATCTAAAAACAGCACATCCACTTTATGGGTCTGCAGATATTTAAGCGCTGCTAACCCATCATCAAAGCTTTCGATGATCTCAAGAACACTATGCTTTTCAACTAAGTAACGTAGCTCTTCTTGCGCTAAGTATTCGTCTTCGACAATGACAGCGCGAAGCATGAAGGCTCCTTATGGTTAATCACAAATGATACACGTGTGCCGGGATTGCGTGGCTCAACAGTTAAGCCTTGTCCATAGAGCATGATTAAACGCTGATGCACATTCATCAAGCCAATATGATGACTGTCGATGGTGCCATGATAAAGTTGCTCGACAATATTAGGATTGATGCCGATCCCGGTATCTGTGATGCTAATCTCCGTTCCTTGCGCAATTTCGCGCACCGCAATGATAACATCACAAGGACGACGAGAAGGTTGAAAACCATGGCGAATCGCATTTTCAACCAGTGGCTGTATCAGCAAGGGCGCAATATTGGTGTCGGTCGTTTCAATATCAAAGCGGATCGTAAGTTTGTCACCAAAACGTGCTTGCTCAATAGCGACATAGTCTTTGACTTGCTTAATGGCATCACTAATGGGGATCAGATCCTGCGTACGCTCTAAATTGTAACGCATAAAGTCGGCCAAATTGGCAATCAAGCCACGGGCGTCATCCGGACGCAGGCGGATCAAGCTGGAGATCGCATTGAGGGCGTTAAACAAAAAATGAGGGTTAATTTTACTTTGTAAGGCAGAAAATTCGGCCTTACTCGCCATTTCTTTGAGGTTTTGTATCCGCGCAACTTCCATTTGGGTCGAAATCAATTGTGATAAACCAATCGCATTTCCTGCATGGAGCGACGAATACGATGGGGCTGGCGATAAAAAACCTTTAAGGTTCCCGTGACCACGCCATTTTCCCATAGCGGAATGATCAACAAAGAGCGAAAATCATGCACATTGAGATCATTGCTGATAATTTGTTCACCGGTTCTTACCGCTTGCTGAGTAAGGCGGCTAATTTGGTGATGGGCATCAATGTATTGCTCCTCACCAATGCCAACATACGCCAAAACATCGGCGGTATCGGTAATAGCCACGGCATCGGCACCGGTGTCTTTACGAATAATACTGCACGCTTTGGTCAAACCTCGCGCCTCTCCGCGTCGAAAATACGGTAGAGTGCGGTTGGCAATATCTAACGCTTGCTTAGCCTGCTGGGCGGCTAAATGTTCTTTTTCATCATCGATGTACTGCACCAGTTGGATGATCAGGCCAATACAGACGGTACCCGCAATCATCGGGAAGCTAATGGTAGCAACAATGTGTTGGGCGAGCGTTTGATCGCGGGCAAGCAAAAGGATAAGCAGCATCGTCAGCGATTCGCAGAGCATACCCGCCAAAATGCCGTAGCGTGCATAATGCTGTTTATCTGCGCGATAATGAATCAGTGCCGACAGGCACCCAGCAATAATACTGGCGATCAAACAGGCTTGTGAGGTTGGCCCATCAATATCGATAAGATAGCGGTGAACGCCCGAGACGACGCCGGCAGTCACGCCAACCCAAGGACCAAACAAAATACCGCCGGCGATAATGGCGATGATGCGTACATTTACCAGCGACCCATCGACATTCACTCCCGTGTAGGTACTGAACAAGGCAAACAATACAAATAAAGCGGCAATGAGCGCTGTTTCCATTGGATGGCGCTGGGTCTTCTGTACGATGGTTTGGATCAGATGGGTGCGAGTGAGCCAAAATAAGGCCATGAGTAATAAGGCGGCACGTTCAAATACCGCCAACAGCATCAATAACTGGTCGTTATACGCTAACAAAAGAAAAGACCGTGTTTAAATAAAGGGCGACGGTATGCTGCCAATTACTTGCGGCGGCAGAACTCAGCGATCACGAACAACGTTTGGCCGTTCACTTTACCCTGCACATGGGTGGGATCATCGGTCAGGTTAATGCCACGGATCACGGTACCTTGTTTGATTACCTGGCTTGAGCCTTTCACTGGCAAATCTTTAATCACGGTCACGTCGTCGCCTTTTTGCAGCGCCACACCATTTGCATCCAGCACTTTAACTTCTTCGATATCTTGACCGGTTTCCGCCCATTTACGCACGTCATCTTCCATATACATCATGTCGAGATTATCTTGCGCCCAGTTTTCACTCGAAAGGCGAGAAAGCTGGCGATAAGCGACGACTTGCACGGCCGGCTCTTGGCTCCACATGCTGTCACTCAGGCAACGCCAGTGGTTCACATCCATATTGTCAGGATTACTTAGCTGGTCATGACAGGTGCCACAAACCAATACGCAGCTGTTCGCGGTGGTATCTGGTGAGTACGGGACGTCATATACAGATAAGTTGTCTTGGCGGGTACAAAGTTCACATTGGCCGCCGCTGCGTGCCTGAAGTGTTTGTTCAATACTCATAAATGTCTCGTGTAGGGCAGATCGAGCCTGCGTTAACAATGCGGCAGAGTGTAATCGCTGACATAAATTCTTACAAGTTATAAGGGATTAAGTCAGCGAATTGATGGATGATTATAGACACAAAAATGCACGCCAATGCGGCGTGGCATTTTATAAACGATGGCACCGCGCCATTAAGCGTTTGCAGTGTCTTGTTTCACCACTTCGTGGTGCTCGAAGATAGTCTTATCTTGGCCACCGGTTAAGCGTGAGGTGAGCGTGCCAGCAGTCATTGAGCCGCTAACGTTAATCGCGGTGCGGCCCATATCGATTAACGGTTCAATTGAGATTAACAGACCCGCAAGTGCGACCGGCATATCCAGTGCCGAGAGTACAATCAGCGCGGCAAACGTTGCCCCGCCACCAACGCCAGCAATACCGAAAGAGCTCACCGTTACGATGGCAACCAAGGTCGCGATAAAGCCAGGATCGAGCGGATTAATACCAATGGTTGGTGCAATCATCACCGCCAACATGGCAGGGTATAGCCCGGCACAGCCGTTTTGCCCCATGGTCGCACCGAAAGAGGCTGAGAAATTGGCACTGGCCGGATCGTTCCCCAAGTTCTTCATTTGAGAATCAATGTTTAGCGGAATAGTCGCGGCACTAGAGCGCGATGTGAAGGCAAACGTTAGTACCGGGAGTATCTTTTTCAAGTATTGAGCTGGGCTCATTCCTACTAGGCCGATTAAGATCAAATGCATCACCAAAATCGCGCCTAGGCCAACGTATGAAGCGACAACGAAGTTTGCCAGTTGCAGGATTTCACTGACATTTGATCCGGCAATGACTTTTGTCATGAGTGCCAAGACACCGTATGGCGTTAAACCGATAATCATGCGCACCAGAGTACGTACAAGCGCCTGAGCAACATCCATAAAGCGTTCAAAGCGCTCACCCAGTTCAGGCTGTGTGCGTGAAAGCGTTACTCCGGCAATTCCCACAAGCGCAGAGAAAATCACCACAGCAATCGTAGACGTTGGACGGCTTCCTGCTAAATCTGCGAACGGATTTTGTGGGAAGAAAGAGATCACCATATCAGCCAGTGACAGGTTTTCAACGGTACCTAGGCGTTCTTCAAGTGCAGCCCCGCGAGCCATTTCTTGCGCACCTTGCACGATATCTTGCGCAGACAATCCAAATAGACTGCTGACGAACACACCAATGAGTGCCGATGCTGCGGTCGTTGCCAGCAAAATCCCAATATTTAAGCTAGAGACTTTACCCAGTGAACCCGAGTCTTTCACCTTTAAGATGGCACCAATAATTGACACGGTAATCAACGGCATGATGATCATTTTTAACAAGCTCACGTAGCCTGAGCCGACGATATTGATATAGTCAATGGTTTCGCGTGTAACCGTGCCGTCAGCACCATATAACGCTTGCAGCGCAGCACCGAATGCCACCCCTAAGCCTAAGCCAGTAAAGACTCGCGTTGATAGGGATTTTTGTTGCTTGTGCAACTTCACAAGCACTGCCAGTAACAGCGCAAAAGCGATCAGATTTAAAAGGATAACTGTCATAGTTGGCGTTCCCACCTAGAGAATTATAATAATTTCAGCGTTAGATCCCGTGGATGTCGTTAAGGGATCGATATTGGTTCGCATCTTATGCCGACGGGTGCACATAATGAAGACATATGTCACATTACGGCTAGATAAAAAAAGCACTTATTAAAACTAAAAAGAATATGGAACAGTTATTGCACAATTTGCGGTGGTATATCGCGCAATGGCGACGACAAGTTATTCCGGCTGTTTTAAAACAAGCGTTCGTTCTAGGAATACACCTAAGGTTCCGGTAAGGTAAGGCCGCGCGTGTTGACTCATCCTCACCGTGTTTATTTTTGTACGCATACCAGGAGTGATGTGTTATTGATTTGAAGGATTCACAATGAGCAGAAAAATCTACTTCTCGACCCCAGGCCGGTTTAGTGCAAAACGTACGTTGATAGGCGCGGTTAGCCGTTGTCATCATCGACTTGCCCCCAGTCATGCAAGGAAGATTGCCCGCAAGCTCTTTCTTACTCCCACGCGCAGTCCAGCGGTGAACGCGGCCCCGAATGGCTTAGAGCGGTTTACTGCGCAGAGTCAACAAGGCGAGCTACAGATGTACAGCGTTGGCGCGGGCCCGACCTGGTTACTGACACATGGATGGTCTGGTTCGGCGAGCCAATTTTTTCCTTTAATGGCGCATATTGCCTCGTTGGGTTTTCGCGCTGTGGCGTTTGATCATCCGGCCCATGGTGAAAGTGGGGGGCACGAAAGCCATATTCCAGGGTTTGTGCAGGCAATCAACGATGTTTTGGATCAAGTAGACAACGTTTCTGGTGTCGTCGCCCACAGTATGGGTGCGGCGGCCGTCCTCGAGAGCCAACACCCGCAATTAGATGACTTACCATTACTCTTGGTCGCGCCTGTGTTGAATTATCGTGAGAATCTGTATGCAACGGTGCGCCAGTCCGGCTACTCACTCAAGCTGTTTGATGAAATTGTACAAGAAGTGGGGGAGCAGTATGGTTATCCGATCGAAACCATCGAACCCTTGACTAAACTCGGCGCGCGTCGTCATCAGGTGGTCATTGCGCATGACAGAAGCGATCGTTTTGCCTCGTTCAGCGTGACTGAAAAAGCAAACGACTATCAACATGTCTGCTTGCTGCCTACTGATGGGCTAGGGCATGGGCGGATTTTAAAAAGCGACGTGACTTTACAAGCGTTTACTGATCTTGCGGCTAAGACGGATCCAGCGGTACACAGTGTTGAGAGCGCAACGTCAAGTAGCGATATCGCAGCGCGGAAAAAAACTGGCAGACAATTGAGACCAGCGCGTCAGCCATGGATGTGTAAGCTCCGGCAAGTAATCTAAAAAAGGCACCGACGTCTGCGGTGCCATATGGGGTCTATAGTATGTGGCTTATAAAAAACGTATTACTCGCCAGCTATCTACTCGCCAGCTATCGACAAACGGGCAAACCGTATCCGAGGGGCGAAGAAGGCGCCATCGTAATTAGGCGTGACTGTGTTGCCAATCGCATCAATCTCATTGAGCATGGTATAGAAATTACCTGCCACTGTGATGCCACGCACGGGGCGAACACGTTTACCGTCACGGCACAAGAAGCCACTGGCTCCAAACGAGAAGTCGCCACTGATAGCATTCGCGCCAGAATGCACCCCTTGCAGCGAAACCAGTTCGAGATACTCGCCTCCATGCACTTCGGCACCACTTTGTTTGCCGGCGGCAATGAGGTCGTGACGTGAAGTGACATCTAAGCCGCCTTTCGGGCTGCGGCCGGCGTTGGCAGTGTGACGGACGCCAAAATGATGGGCCGTAGCGCTATTATGTAACAACCCAACCAATATGCCATTTTCAATTAGCGGCGTGTCGGTTGTAGCAAAGCCCTCGCTGTCAAAGGCTTTGCTGCGCATCCCGCCATCGATACGTGCGATATCGGTAATGGTCAGGGCTGGATCGGCAATCGGTTTTCCGATTTTTTCGCGCCATGGATTGGTACCCCGTTTGGCCGCATCCCCCGAAAAACAACTGCCAAATGCGCCCAGCAATTCGCTTAAACAATTATGTTCAAACACTACCGCATATTGACCGGTTTTGACTGGCCCACCCTCTAACAATGCATCAGCCGTGTCATAGGCTAAGCGGGTTGCATATGCTTGGTCGAGATCGGCAAAGCGGCGTGACACTGACGCCCCCAAATGCATCGATTGCTTGCCGTCGTGATTGAGCAGTGCTGCCGTGTAGCAGCTAAAACTCCGTTCGCGATGATAGCAGCGTGTGCCCAGGGTATTAGCCAGCAGCTGATACTGGGTTTGCTCACCGTAGCCATTATAGGGCGCACCCGTTGCCCGTGGTTGATTGACCACGTCTTGCTCCATCGCCAGCGCTAATGCAATCTTATCTTCAATCGGCGTATTATCTGCTTGAAACAAAGTGGGATCTTGGCTATCGATCTGCTGCCCTTCGGCGCGAATTTTCTGGTCAGGGTCGGCTTTGGTAAAGCTCGCATTCGTTAGCGCGGCATTGACCATGCTGGCAAGGCTGTCGCTATCTAGCGATTCGGAATAACTGGTGGCAACTTGGTCACCTTTGATCACACGTACGCCAATCACTTGGCCCGCGGTGACTTTGTGCTCGGACAGATCGCCTTGATCCGCCTTCAATGACAAGCTTTCACTGGCGTTGGCAATGACGTCTGCATGGGCCCCTTTTGCCTGAACGAGTGCTAATACCTGATCGACGGCATCGCTTAGGGTTGCTTTCACGTTTTGCTCACTCATGCGTTACCGCCTCCTACTAGGATGTTGTCGACTTTAAGTGCGGGCTGACCCACAGTCGTCGGTACGGCACCACTCACAGAGCCACACATACCCGCGGCGAGGGCGAGATCCTTACCAACCATGCTAATTTCTTTAAGTACTTTCGGACCGGTGCTGATTAACGTTGCGGACTTGAGTGGTGCGGTGATTTGGCCATCTTCTACCAAATAGGCTTCTTGCACCGCGAAGTTAAACTCGCCGGTGCCGGGCTGTACTGAACCACCGCCCATTTTTTTAGCATAAATGCCGCGCTCCATGGAGCCAATCATCTTATCAAGATCATCATTACCCGGCTCGATAAAGGTGTTCCGCATCCGCGAGGTCGGCGCGAACTTGTAAGACTCACGACGGCCTGAGCCGGTGCGTGCATAACCGGTTTTCAGGCTGCCCATATGATCGACCATAAACGAGGTGAGCTTACCGTCTTTGATAAGCTGGGTATGCTGAGTCTCCATACCTTCATCATCGATGTTAATTGAGCCCATGCGTTGGCTAAGGTGCCATCATCGACGGCGCTAACCACTGGGCTAGCAATCATCTCACCCATTTGATCATGAAACACCGAGGCTTGTTTGGCTACCGAGGTGGTTTCTAGTAAATGGCCACAGGCTTCGTGGAAAATGACCCCACCGAATCCATTTCCAATAACCACGGGCATTTCACCAGAAGGACAGGTTTGGGCGCCGAGTTTGGTTAATGCTTGACGTGCAACGCGTTCGCCCATCGCCACGGGATCAATATCGTGATGAAATTCCCAGCCAGTGAGTGCGCCAGGGGCATCAAAGCCGGTCGATTGCTCTTTTCCATCGGTGGCAACCGCGGTTGCAGCAATCCGAGTGTAATGACGTGTATCGCTAACGTGCAACCCGCGAGAGTTAAAGATCTCAATCTGTTGTTCACGTTGGCCGACGCGACCAATAATTTGTGTGATTTTTTCACTTTCGGCGCGTATACGTTGGTCTACGTGGCGTAAAAAATCGACTTTATCTGCCACATGCTGGTCACGAGATAGAGGTTCAGACATAGGATGTTTGTCATTTAAATGCGACAAATTAAGGGGGCCAGCAGCGGCAATTTGGTCACGCTTATCACGCGCGCAAAGTAAACTGGTCACTTTTTTAAGCTGTTCTTCATCGCGACTATTGGTATAGCCATAAAGGACCTTATGACCGAAAAACAAACGGATACCAATTCCAAAATCAATCCCTGAACTGACTTTATCCACCTCACCAGACAATAACTCGACGTTGCCCGAGTGGTGGTGCTCGACAAAGAGCTCGGCGAAATCTGCGCCCATAAACATGGCGTGATCAATCACCGATTTTGCCGTTGATGGATTCAGCATACTTCCTCCTAAGAAGTGTGTTAGCGAATCTTTTATTCTACCCAATAGCGCCAAGTGCTCCATCTAAATCTAATGAGCCTAAGCGAAATTAATTTAGGTGGTGGTGAAAGGCGCACCACCACGAAGTGGTGGCTTTAATCAAACCCTTCTTGCTGATCTAGGTATTGCTTCACAATCTCAAGTGGCGCACCTCCGACCTCCGCAACTAACCAGACAATAACTTCTGCTGTAAAAAACTGGCTTCCGGTAGATTTCAAGGTATTTGTCGCTGACGCGACGATTACGCCGAGCTACCACGCTGGCAACAAAGGCTTCATACGCATTACGGCTGTCGAAGTCGTAACTACCGCGGATTTTCAGTGCCTGCTCGACTTGGGACTTGGTGTGCCCGTGCGGACTTTCGATAGCACCGTTCTCATGCGCAACACCCGGATTGTTGC
>AQOF01000051.1 GCA_000565345.1 Salinivibrio costicola subsp. costicola ATCC 33508 = LMG 11651
TTGCTCCCCCAACTGGACTCGAACCAGTGACATACGGATTAACAGTCCGCCGTTCTACCAACTGAACTAGTGGGGGAATTGCCTTGAGAACGGGGCGAATCTTAGCGAGCCCCTGAAAAAGTGTCAACTCATCAACCCTAAGAAAATCCATCTTTTCAACTGACTGCTGAAAAGCTAGCCGTTGGCGTTGATAAAAGCACCACAATGGCGATCGATTAAGCATTGATGCGAACTTGGACTTGACTTTTATTCACCCCAGTAAGGCAAGGGCTTTCAGTGGTTACCCACAGATTCTGTGGATAACCATGTGTGTGAATCTTGATAAACTCGCTACATGGTTGATTTTATGCAAAACATCGATAATCAAGAAATTGTTTTGTGTTTTTATGGTTATGATTTTATTGATTTTTTATGGGTGAGTGCGCGCGAGTATGACGAAGGCGGAATGTCAATATTATGCACAGATTATTTTTTCGTCAGTCATTGAGTATCGGGGATAAATACAGTGATAATCATTGAATGTTGCGATTTTTTTGCGGGAAGGAGGGGTAAGGGTTCCAAAAGAGGACCGATAGATTACCTAGGTCCGATTTTCAGATCAAGAACTCTACGCGAAAAAGATCGCATTTTACACGCAACCAGTAAGCAGTCAGAGTCGTTGACTCCGTCAGGTGAGTCAGGACAATAAGATGACTTGGTCAGACGACCCAACAGGACAGCCTCATGAGTAAAACGTTTTCGCTGCATTCTGCTTTTCAACCATCGGGCGATCAGCCTGAAGCCATTCACCGATTATGTGAGGGGCTCGATGCGGGCCTCGCGCATCAAACATTATTGGGGGTAACGGGCTCAGGTAAAACATTCACGATGGCCAATGTGATTGCGGAACTGAATCGACCCACGATGATACTGGCGCCCAATAAAACCCTAGCGGCTCAGTTATATGGTGAAATGCGTGAGTTTTTCCCGGATAACGCGGTGGAGTATTTCGTTTCTTACTACGACTACTATCAACCAGAGGCCTATGTGCCTTCAACCGACACCTTTATCGAAAAAGACGCGTCAATCAATGATCAGGTTGAACAAATGCGGCTTTCGGCAACTAAAGCCTTGATGGAGCGGCGTGATGTCGTCATTGTGGCGTCGGTATCGGCCATTTACGGCTTGGGGGATCCCGACGCGTATCTGAAAATGATGTTACATATCCGGCGCGGTGATATTCTGGATCAGCGCACTATTTTACAGCGTCTCGCGGAACTCCAATATACCCGTAATGATCTGGCATTTGAGCGCGGCACATTCCGAGTTCGCGGTGAAGTGATTGATATTTTCCCCGCCGAATCAGACAAAGACGCGATCCGAGTTGAGCTTTTCGATGACGAAGTTGAAACCATTAGCGTTTTTGACCCATTGACCGGTCAAGTCAGCGTCAAAGATATGCCACGCTGTACCATTTACCCCAAAACGCATTATGTCACCCCGCGAGAGCGTATCTTGGAAGCGGTTGAGCAGATAAAAGTGGAGCTCGCTGATCGCAAAAAAACGCTGCTTGAAAATAACAAGTTGTTGGAAGAGCAGCGGATAACTCAGCGCACGCAGTTTGATATCGAGATGATGAACGAGCTGGGGTATTGTTCCGGGATTGAAAACTACTCACGTTACCTGAGTGGCCGGACTCAAGGCGAGCCGCCGCCGACGCTATTTGATTATTTGCCGGCTGATGGCTTGCTGATTATCGACGAATCTCACGTGACTGTGTCTCAGATTGGTGCCATGTACAAAGGTGATCGATCACGTAAAGAAACACTGGTCGATTATGGGTTTCGCTTACCGTCGGCGCTGGATAACCGGCCACTTAAGTTTGATGAGTTTGAAGCACTTGCCCCACAGACAGTTTATGTCTCGGCGACACCGGGCAATTATGAGCAAGAGAAATCAGGGTCAGACATCATCGATCAAGTGGTGCGACCGACGGGGCTTATTGACCCTGAAATTGAAGTGCGCCCGGTCGCCACTCAGGTCGATGATTTACTCTCAGAAGTACGTGCCCGGCGCGAACTGAATGAACGGGTGCTTGTGACCACATTAACCAAGCGTATGGCCGAAGACCTAACCGAATATATGCAAGAGCACGATGTGCGCGTGCGCTATCTGCACTCTGATATTGATACGGTTGAACGCATGGAGATCATTCGCGATTTACGGCTTGGCGAGTTTGATGTCTTGGTGGGGATCAACCTGCTACGAGAGGGGTTAGATATGCCAGAAGTCTCTTTGGTTGCCATTTTGGATGCCGATAAAGAAGGTTTCTTGCGCTCTGAACGCTCGCTGATTCAAACCATAGGCCGTGCTGCGCGTAACCTACGCGGTAAAGCCATTTTATATGGTGATCGGATCACCAAATCGATGAAGCGTGCGATTGATGAAACCGAGCGGCGTCGCGTCAAGCAAGTGGCTTACAATGAGGAACATGGCATCACACCGCAGAAATTGAACAAAAAAGTGATGGACGTGATGGAAATCGGCACCGGTAAGCGAAGCAAGGCGAATAAATCGTCCGCGAAGTCGTTACGTGCTGTTGCCGAGCCAGATGCAGATTATGCACTGAAATCCCCGCAAGCGATTGATGCGGAAATTAAAAAGCTTGAAAGCCAAATGTTAGAAGCGGCACAAAACCTTGAGTTTGAAACGGCAGCTCAATTGCGCGATCAGCTCCAGGGGCTGCGCGAGCAGTTTATCGCCAACAGTTAGATAAGAGCTAGATAAAAAAAGCCAACCTAAGAGTCAGGTTGGCTACAGTGTTTCAGTGAGTAATAACTCACAAACAACGTCAGTTGGCTAGGTGACCCCTTAGGGTCACACAATAGGATGCATTTGGCGTGCCAAAAATTAAAAAGGCGATTACATCGACAAAACGTGTGGTTTTAAGCCACAAGCAAAGATACAATGTGGGAAATTTTGCATAATGCAACGCATTTCGCATACGCTTGTGCAATTGAGCCAATGAATATTATAGGCTCTATCAAGGCTATCGGCTCAATGAAGACTATGGGCTCAATGAAGACTGTATGCTTTATGAAGACCCCAGGCAGCGATGTGATTCTTGGAGGATAAATGCCAGCACTGTCACCCAATAAACGAATATTGATGGTGGAAGATACAGCGTCGGTCGCGGCGTTATACAAATCGTATTTTAATCCCTTGGATGTCGATGTCACCATTGTGGGCAAAGGGCAGGATGCGCTGACTTTCTTTGAACAAGAAGGCGACCAACTTGCGTTGATCATTCTGGATCTTCGCCTGCCCGATATGTCAGGGATTGATGTGCTGGCAAAAGTCCGTGCTGTCGCGCCAGACTTGCCGGTGATCATCATGACCGCTCATGGCTCGATTGACTCGGCAGTCGACGCGATGCGCCATGGCGCCAATGATTTCTTAATTAAGCCTTGTGAAGCGGATCAATTGCGCGTCACGGTGAATAAGTCGCTCAAGCCTAAATCCAGCCATCAATCCAACACCAGCAAGCCCGAAAGCGAATATCATGGCTTCATCGGCAGTAGCTTACCGATGCAAGCGGTTTACCGTGTGATTGAATCCGCCGCCCCCAGCAAAGCGACTGTTTTTATTACAGGTGAAAGTGGCACCGGGAAAGAAGTCTGTGCCGAGGCCATTCATGCAGCCAGCACCCGCAGTAATAAGCCTATTGTTGCATTAAATTGTGCCGCTATTCCCAAAGATCTGATTGAAAGTGAGCTGTTTGGCCATGTCAAAGGCGCGTTTACCGGGGCGGCGGCTGAGCGTGAAGGGGCGGCAGAAATGGCGCATGGCGGCACTCTCTTTTTAGATGAAATTTGCGAAATGGATATGGATTTGCAATCCAAATTGCTACGTTTCATTCAAACGGGTAGCTTTCAAAAAGTCGGTTCTTCGCATGTCAAAAACGTGGATGTTCGATTTGTTTGTGCAACCAACCAAGATCCTTGGCTTCAGGTTCAGCAAGGAAAGTTTCGTGAAGACCTCTATTATCGTCTGCACGTGATCCCACTTGAACTGCCGCCTTTAAGCGCACGCGGTGACGATGTACTCGCGATTGCCAATGCCTTGCTCGCTGTATTTTCTGCAGAAGAGGGTAAAGACTTTTGTCGCTTTAGCGATGAGGTAGCCGATCTCCTGCTGCGTTATGACTGGCCGGGTAACGTTCGTCAATTGCAAAATGTGATTCGCAACATCGTTGTGCTACATAATGGTGAAGAAGTCAGCAAAGAAATGCTTCCTTCTCCTGTGAATCGCGTTTCTGGTGCCGAAATTGCATCACCGCAGCATAACGCAGGGTCTGACGTCACGACGAGTGCCTTTTCGCCGAATCACCTGGTGACGCGAGAGTCATCAGATTCAACGCCTTCGTCGTTGAGTAAAGCGGATATCGAGCCTTTATGGAAAATTGAAAAGCGCGCCATTGAAGCGGCGATTGATGTGTGCAATGGCAATATCCCGCAAGCGGCCGGGTTACTCGAAGTGAGTCCTTCAACCTTGTACCGAAAACTGCAAGCCTGGCAAAAAACTGCGGCGAATGAATGATAGGAACGGATGTATGGCCACCACAGTAAATACTGAAACATTGCGTCGATTGGCATTAGAAGTGGGAGAGGATACGGTGACCGTTTTGCTCACTGTATTTAGTGATGAATTATCTCAGTATCACTCTCAACTGGCTGGCTCGCCATCAATTGAGCAAATCCGTGAAATCAGCCATGCGATTAAAAGCAGTGCCGCCAGTTTTGGTGCCGATGATTTAGCCGAAATGGCGCGCGAGTGCGAATCGCGTGTTAAGCAAGGCCAGCGCGAGTGGATGTCACATCACCTGGATGAGCTTACCGAAATGCTGCAAGGGACGGCGTCAACATACCGGGAGATGGCAGTCGAGCAGGACTTCATCAATAGCTTGACGTAGCTTATCCCGGTCGTGACGCCAATGATGATTTGAAGAGGCCAGCTCGGCCTCTTTTTGTTGATAGTCTGGGTCAAGCTGTGTCGCGCTTTTCTCTCCGAGTATAACATCAACCTTTTTGCCTCCCATCGCACGTTCGCACCACGCCAACATAGTATCGAGAGACATCTCGCCCGCCGGACCGATTTCTTTGCCTAAATTACGGATAAAAACAATTTTTGCCTGCGTATGCTTGAGCGCTCGTCCCAATTCGGGAACCAGTAAAGGTGGCATGACACTGGTTAAAAAACTGCCGGGGCCGAGCAGTATCATGTCTGCCTGTGCAATTGCATCCATGGCTTCACGTGTGGCCGGTACGGTTGGCGAGAGAAATAAACGTGTGGGGGGCGCAGAGAGCTCATCAATGTGTGTTTCCCCCGCGACGGTTTCGCCGTCGGCCGTTAATGCGGCTAATTCTGCTGGGTGTTCAGACATCGGCAGAAGATGCGGACGTACATCTAATAGATCGCGAATTAGCTGAATCGCTTCTAAGGGGCGAACGGATAAATTATCGAGCGCCGTCAGGATTAAATTGCCTAAATTATGCCCATTCAGTTCGCCTTTGCCTTTAAATCGGTATTCGAACAGCATAGAGCCCACTGATGGTTCGGTAATTAATTGATTCAAGCAATTACGAATATCACCCCAGGCTATTCCTCCCTGGCAGGCGCGAATACGGCCCGTTGATCCGCCGTTATCTGTCGTGGTGACAATGCCGGTCACGCGATTTCCATGCTCACTTAATGCAGATAACACTCGCCCTAAGCCATGCCCGCCGCCAAGGGCGACGATACGTGTTGAAGACGTCACGTTTGCTTGGTGAGACGATCTTTGCGCTGATCGATCTTGATCAGACACGGTTTGGTGGGAAATCGCTGGATCAGAAAGCGTTGGATGGCGCATTGCCGAGAGACCTAAACAGACAGAAAAATTACGCTAATGTTACCTTAATCGTCCGAATTAAGAAGAAACGCTTGGTGCGAAAATGTGAGCAGGAGAAGAAAAGTACGATAAAAAGTGAAAAAACGGGATAACGCAGCGCATTATCCCTCACCCTAAAAAGACAGAAAAATGGGCGTAATTGGCAAGGCAGCACAGAAAGCATCGTCCTCTATCTAGTGAGGATCCTGCATCATACTCAGTAGGTAATCGCGTGTAGCGACACAAGAGTTATTGGCCATTAATGCTTGTTTTTCATCGGTTGGCAGCGGTAACAGCTCTAACCAGCGTTGACATAACCAAGTTAAATTGGAGAACTCTGCCTCACGATGCATGCTTTGTAGCTCTGGGTGGCGCTCAAACATGGATTGTAAGCGCTCAACTAGTGGTTCGCTTTGCTTATCGACGTGGCAGTCAGGCCAGCGAGGGAGTGGACTCACGGTCGCGAATAACATCTCATCATGCTGGTGGTTGAAGGCTCGAATCGCAAAACGCGCAATGCCGCGGGCAGTGACAACCAAACACCCATCCTCTTGACTGCGGGTGTAATCTTCAATCTCGATAAAGGTACCAATATTGACATGCTGACGCTGAGCCTGGCTTTCTGCCATACACACCCCCAAAGGCAGACCGTGTTTTAAGGCAAAGACCAGTGTTTGCAACGCTTCCCCGGTTGGGATCCGGAGTGGAATGCGTCCACCCGGTAATATATGGCGATCGTTGAACAGAATGGGTGTTGATTGTCCCATGGTACACCTCCTGGTGAGCAATGGTTTGGTCTAATAATCTAGATACTGCAAAAGGGGTGCCTACTTTTTAAAACTCAACTGTATCGGGGGGTTGGCACGTTTCTAGCGGCTTAAGCCATAACCGACGGTTGAATAAATCGCAATTTGCAATGCAAATCCGCTTCATGGCCTGCATTGTGCAATCGCGTATTGTGCAATTAAAAAAATAGCCTCCAACATGGGAGGCTATTAGATTGACGCATCGTCACTTCAACACCGCGTTAGCGATTAACCTGAGGTTTTTTTCCTTTGTATGGATTGTAACCATGGCGAACGCGTGCGCACAGGGGGCGCGAGGTTGAACTTTGTGGTCTCATAGTCTTGCTTGTCACTCTTTTGTCGGAAGAAAAATAAGGTGGTGATAGGGAACGTCTCACCACTTGTACAAGGATGGGGGAGATAGCAATGAATAACAAGATAATCTGGTTAAAAAGTGGTCGATATTGGTATTTCGTCTAAAAAGCGAATTATTATCAGTTAATCTTCTTAAATTTGGTTGATAAAACGCCGATAACCGCGTGGCTGTTGAGATGACCATCATCAGGCTCGTGTCGATGCAATCGCTAACATGCCTATAAAAAGAGAATGACACCGCAAATACCCTCCCGCAGCGGTCACCTGAAATACCATCGATTTTGTGACCTTGATACCTGTCTGACATCACACGTGCGCTTTTATGTTGAGTTTTTTTGACAAATAGCGTTTATTATCGTCGTTACAATTGATTAACATTGATGTGGTTTGTCAGTTAAAGTCACTGAGGTGAACGTGTTCGGTAGAGGCTTGTGTGCTTTCTAAACGGTAAGCCAGTGAAGTCTTAGCCTCAAAGTCCTCATATTCAGTATAAACAGCAATTTGTACCGTTTTTTGTTACTGGTGATGAATAAAGCGCTAAATTTGCCTTGCCTTACCAGCTGAACGTTTTTTTATGTGACTTAAGTGTAGTGAAAGATAAGTTTTTAATCTCATTTTATGGCAAAATACTTCAGGTTTATGGCAAAACACAGTATTGATTGGTAATGTTTTGCCTTTAGTCGCGCAGCACGGCGTAGTACAACTTCTAGAGTTGTGCAACTGGATGCCCCCGCTGGCTGCGACGATTGTCATGGATGCAATAGCGATTGTTATGGAGTTACACGATGAAGCTAAACACGATTACCCGAACCCTTTTTATGGGCGCTGGCCTTTCTCTGGCTCTCGCAGGATGCAGTGAGCCTGAGCAAAAACAAACCTCCCAAACAGCCCCTGAACAAAAAACTGAAACCGCCGCCGGTGAGCCCCAACTTGCTGATGTACAAGAGCTCGTTCGTGGTAATGGGGCGGAAGTGGCTTCTCTCGATCCACATAAAACCCAAGGCGTGCCAGAGTCACATGTTATTCGTGACTTACTCGAAGGTCTGGTTAACCAAGACGCCGACGGTAATGTGATTCCTGGTGTGGCTGAGCGCTGGGAAAACAAAGATAACAAAGTCTTTACCTTCTACCTGCGCGATGAAGCCAAGTGGTCAAACGGCGATCCCGTCACTGCACAAGATTTTGAATACAGCTTTAAACGTGTCGCTGACCCAATGACGGCGTCGCCTTACTCATGGTATCTGGGTTATACCCACATGGAGAATGCCAAAGCCATCATCAAAGGTGAAAAAGATAAAGACACCTTAGGGGTTAAAGCACTCGACGATCACACGTTACAGATCACGCTTGACTCAGCGGTTCCGTACTTGGTGAAAATGATGGGTCACACCACCATGAAGCCAGTCCATAAAGAAACCGTAGAAAAGTATGGTGATCAGTGGACCAAACCAGAAAACTTCGTTGGTAATGGCGCGTTTGTGGTCGATAACTGGGTAATCAACGAGCGTATCGAATTAACGCGTAATGAGCAGTACTGGGATAACGACAATACCACACTCGGCAAAGTCACTTTCTTGCCGATTGAAAACCAAGTCGCAGAAATGAACCGCTACTTGGCCGGTGAAATTGATATGACTCACGAGATCCCCAATGAGCATTTCCGTCGTTTGAAAAGCGAGCATCCAGACGACCTCTCTATCGTGGGTAACCTGTGTAGCTATTACTACATCTTTAACACCAAGCGTGAACCTTTTGATGACGTCCGCATCCGTAAAGCATTGTCTTATGCCATTGATCGCAATGTAATCACTGACGCTTTACTGGGTCAGGGCCAAAAACCGGCTTATTTCTTAACACCAGAGATCACCGCCGGATTTGAGCCTGAATTGCCAGAATACGCCAAAATGACCCAAGAAGAGCGTGATGCAGAAGCTAAGCGTTTGCTTAAAGAGGCAGGATTTGGTGAAAATAATCCGCTTGATTTCTCACTGCTGTATAACACCAGTGAAAACCACAAAAAACTGGCCGTTGCGATTGGTCAAATGTGGAAAGACAAGCTCGGCGTGTCTGTCGATCTGAACAACCAAGAGTGGAAAACCTACCTAAGCACCAAAGACGAAGGTAACTTTGACGTGGCGCGTGCCGGTTGGTGTGGTGATTACAACGAGGCGTCGACCTTCCTCAGCTTAATGCGAAGCACCAATACCTCAGGCGGTGTGCACTACGATAGCCAAGCTTATGACGCTATCATGCAAAAAGCGATGACCACGACAGACGAGGCGGAACGTAGCAAACTATACCTTGATGCAGAGGCACAAATGGCGAAAGACATGCCGATTGCGCCAATCTATCAGTATGTAAAAGCGCGTCTGCTTAGCCCCCAAGTCGGTGGCTTCCCAGCCAATAACGCGGAAGAGAAGATCTTCTCCAAAGATCTTTACATCAAAGCGGAGTAATCCCTGATTCACGGCTAAGTGAGGGAGTCGTTTATTACGACTCCCTTGATGGTTTCGCTGTTTGTGGAAATGCCCAAGGCAGCGTTCGCTGTGATTCTCAAAATAACATGGAACAGCTCGTATTTATGCAAGAGCTAATGTTGACGGTAGAGCTATGTTGAAATTTATCGCGAAGCGAATATTGGAAGCGATCCCAACGCTGTTGGTCTTAATCACTGTTTCCTTCTTCTTGATGCGGTTTGCGCCTGGCAACCCTTTTTCAAGTGAACGTCCATTGCCCCCGGCGGTAATGGAAAATATTAATGCCAAATACGGCTTAGATAAGCCCGTGTTTGAGCAATACACCACCTATTTAGGCAATATCTTACAAGGGGATTTTGGTCCCTCGTTTAAATATATTGACTATAGCGTTAATGAATTGATTGCTGGCTCTCTCCCTGTTTCGGCGCAAATTGGTGCGATAGCATTTGTGTTCACCCTGCTATTTGGGGTCACGATCGGTACCATTGCCGCGCTGAAACAAAATACCTGGATTGACTACACCATTATGTCGACCGCGATGCTCGGGGTGGTCATGCCATCGTTCGTGCTCGCGCCTGTGCTTATTTATATTTTCGCCATTAATTTGGGCTGGTTACCGGCCGGTGGCTGGCAAGGGGGAGGTTGGCACTTTATGGTGCTCCCCGTGATTGGCATGTCGTTACTCTACGTTGCCACGTTTGCGCGTGTGACCCGTGGCAGCATGATTGAAACCCTGAACAGTAATTTTATTCGTACTGCACGCGCCAAAGGGTTGAGTTACCCGACCATTATTGTCAAGCATGCGCTTAAGCCAGCGATGTTGCCGGTGGTGTCTTATATGGGGCCAGCCTTTGTTGGGATTATTACCGGCTCGGTGGTGATCGAGACCATCTTTGGGCTACCTGGCATCGGTAAGCTATTTGTTAACGCTGCGTTTAACCGTGACTATTCACTGGTACTGGGTTGTACGATTTTAATCGGGACGCTGACCATTCTTTTCAACGCCATTGTCGATATCCTACTTGCGTATATCGATCCTAAGATCCGTTACTAAGGGTGACATGATGCTGACGAAAAAAGAAAACATTGACGCCCTAGAAAACTTCGCAGAAGAAGTGGATGTAAAAGGGCGAAGCCTTTGGCAGGATGCAGCGATACGCTTTAAACGTAACCGAGCCGCGATGGCCAGCTTGGTGATCCTTGTCATTATTGGTTTGAGTGTTCTATTGGGTCCGTCCCTGAGTGCTTATGCTTATGATGCGACCGACTGGTACGCCATCCATGCGGCCCCGACATTGGGTCTTGATGGCCACTGGTTTGGCACTGACGCCCTTGGGCGTGATCTGTTTACGCGTACCATGATGGGCGGGCGTATATCGATCATGGTTGGTGTCATGGGGGCCTTTGTCGCCGTCCTGATTGGTACACTATATGGTGCAACCTCTGGCTTTATTGGCGGCCGTACCGATGCGGTAATGATGCGCTTGGTTGAGATCTTACAATCGATTCCATTCATGTTCTTCGTGATTGTGTTGGTGACCTTCTTTGGTCGGAATATCGTACTGATCTTCGTGGCGATTGGTTGTATTGCCTGGCTGGATATGGCCCGTATCGTTCGTGGTCAAACGCTCAGCTTACGCAGTAAAGAATTTGTTGAGGCGGCGCATGTTTCAGGGGTGAGCCCACGTCATATTATTACCCGCCACATCGTGCCGAACGTATTAGGGATTGTCGCTGTGTATTCGACCTTGTTGGTGCCGAACATGATTTTGTTCGAATCCTTCCTCAGTTTCTTGGGTCTGGGCGTGCAAGAGCCAATGACCAGCTGGGGTGCCTTGCTACAAGAAGGGGCACAAACGATGGAAATAGCAATCTGGCAGCTGCTGTTCCCAGCGACCTTTATGGTGCTGACGCTATTCTGTTTTAACTATGTCGGTGATGGTTTGCGTGATGCGCTGGATCCAAAAGACAGATAATCGACAGCTTTTGGCGTCGTAAAAAACGTAATAAGAAAAAAGCGCAGGTTTGTTTCCTGCGCTTTTTTATCAACCATCGAGCGCGATCTTTTGCAAAAAATGCGGTTATTCTGGCGCCTCGTCTAAAGGATACCAGTAGCCGCGGTTGACCCACAGTGTGAGCATCGGCCAAAACAGGCTATTTTCAGCGGCTTCACCGAGCATTTCCCAATCGATAAAACGCTGATTGCACAGCTCAGGCGTCAGTGACTCACAGCCTTCCGGTAAGTCAAAGCTTTCACCGAGCATAAAAATTATTTCTGACTGATCAACGTGATAAAAAGCACGTAAGCCACTGAGTTTTTCTAAACACAGACCATTTTGCATGGCGGCTTTGAGGCTATCAGGCTGCCACTGCGGATCGGGGCTGAGCAAATCGAGCTCGTGTCGAGCCTGAGAGAGAAACTCGCCAACCCAGCGTTTTTTACGGGTTTCGTCCTGCATTAATGCCATCATCATCTCATCCATTTGGGCGAGATGTTGTGGGTCGAGTGCCGCTGGCGCATCGGGTTGCGCTGGCATGGCTGGCCAATGGAAATGGTTATCGCCCGCTTCATCAACAATCACTTGATCCGCGTAGCTACTGAGTAGCTCGCGCGCTTTTGGCGATCGATAACCAATCGAGTAACTGAGCGAAGGTTCTAGGGTATCGCCCTCGTGCGGGAAACCGGGTGGAATATAAAGAATATCGCCAGGGGCTAGTTCGACATCGATAATGGCATCAAAGCCAGTAATTTGCTTGAGACCGGTCTCGAGATTGGCATCTTGATAATCGCCTTTCGGCCCAACGCGCCAGCGACGACGCCCTTGCCCTTGAACAATAAAGACATCGTATTGATCGATATGGGGTCCCACGCCACCTTGCGGCTGGGAATAGCACACCATAAGATCGTCGAATAACCACTGAGGCAGTGTCGAAAAGGCACTGGCTAACTCGCGGGCGCTGGGTGCCAGTGGTTGGCTGCCTGAACAATCAGTTGCGCGTGAGTATCAGGAAAGTTGCTAAAATCCGCAAACGGTCCGTGGGCAACCTGCCATTGACCATTCGCGTGTGTCACCATGCGAGAATCAATATCGGCTTCCATCGCCAAGCCTGCGACTTCCTCTGGGTCGATGGGATCCTCGAAGTCTATAAAGCCTTGACGGATAACGGTAGGCGCTTGGTGCCAATAGGTGGACATAAAGTCGGCAATGGAAAATTGAAACTGATACATAGCATCACAGGTTAAGAAATTTGCGGCAGTATAACGCGCTGAGCGGGGCGGTGCGAGGGGGATAAAAAACGGCCCCCAATGGAGGCCGTGAGGTATGAGAACGTTTTGCTTAAAGTTTGTCAGTGAGCTTGACCGCATCACCAATGTAGTTAGCTGGTGTCATTTGCTTCAAGCGCGCTTTTTCATGCTCAGGTAAGTCGAGGCCATCAACAAAAGCACGCATGCCTTCGCCATCCACCCGTTTACCGCGTGTCAGCTCTTTCAACTTCTCGTACGGCTTTTCAATGCCGTAGCGACGCATTACGGTTTGAATCGGTTCGGCAAGCACTTCCCAGTTCTTATCCAGCTCGGCTTCTAGCGCGGCTTGGTTGACTTCTAGCTTGCTGATCCCTTTAAGGGTCGAGGCATAAGCAATTAGGGTGTAACCCACGCCGACACCCAGGTTACGTAATACTGTCGAATCGGTCAGATCACGCTGCCAGCGAGAAATCGGCAACTTTTGCCCCAGGTGAGAGAAAATTGCATTCGCTAGGCCGAGGTTACCTTCCGAGTTTTCGAAATCAATCGGATTGACTTTATGTGGCATGGTCGACGAGCCAATTTCACCTTCAACCGTTTTTTGCTTGAAGTGACCCAGCGCGATATAGCCCCAGATATCACGATCAAAATCGATCAAAATGGTGTTAAAACGCGCCACGGCATCAAAGAGCTCAGCAATGTAGTCATGTGGCTCAATTTGAGTGGTGTACGGGTTCCAGTCGATACCGAGCGAAGTGACAAAAGCTTCACTGTAGGCGTGCCAATCAATCTCTGGGTAGGCCGACAAATGGGCGTTGTAGTTACCCACTGCACCATTGATTTTGCCGAGGATTTCAGTGCTTTCGACTTGCTTAATCTGACGCGCCATACGGTAGGCAACGTTCGCCATTTCTTTACCCATGGTCGACGGCGACGCCGGTTGGCCGTGGGTGCGAGAGAGCATCGGCACATCGCGGAATTGTTGTGACAAGTCTTTAACTGCATCGGCAAGCTGCTGCATTTCCGGTAATATCACCGTATCACGCGCGTCTTTAAGCATCAGTGCGTGAGATAGGTTATTGATATCTTCCGAGGTACAGGCAAAGTGAATAAACTCGCTAACCGCATGAATCTCTGGGTGATGAGCAATTTTTTCTTTTAAAAAGTACTCAACCGCTTTGACGTCGTGATTAGTGGTGCGCTCAATCTCTTTGATTCGGGCGGCGTCTTGCTCATCAAATTCAGCGGCAATCCGATCGAGGAGGGCGTTGGCGTCATCGCTAAATGCAGGCACTTCTTTGATGCTGTCAGTGGCTGCCAAGCTTTGCAGCCAGCGGATTTCAACGATGGTGCGATACTTTAGCAATCCAAATTCACTGAAAATCGATCGTAACGCAATCGTTTTCGTACCATATCGGCCATCGACCGGGGAAACAGCAGTCAGCGCTGACAGTTCCATTTTATGTCTCCTGAGTTCAATCTGATTAGCTACGGGCTAGAATAGTTTTGGCCTGCTCAACCATTTGTTTACGACCAAAAATGAGATGTCGGCGTTTACCGCCTACTTGGCGCCATAGTACGGTACTACGGATACCAGATAACAAGAGGCACGCACACGATGTTGCACGCCGGTTTGTTGTAGGTGTTGCGGGTCGCCAGAAACCTGAATACGCGGGCCCAATGGGCTGATGACGTCGAGATAAATACTGGCAAGATTACTGATCATTTGTTCATCAAGCAGATCAAAGTGGCTCGATTGGCGCTCGATGGTTTCGATCCGATCGCCCAATTGCGCCATGGCATCACGACGGCTGGCAAGCTTGCGCTCTAAGGCGAGTAAATTGATCAGATAACGCATTAGCTCGCTACCGTTGCTGCTATTATCCAGCTGGCTGATCAGCGCTTCCAAGCCTAAATGGAGCCCTGACTCACCGCCGCCAGTGACATTACCGACCTCACCGCGAAACACATCGAGCGTCGAGGACGGGTTCGTCATCACGATGCTGCTTAAGCTGGTACTGAGCGCGTCTTGGTCACAATAGCCTGACGGGACACATCTTGCACCAGTTTCGCTGCCTGACAAATGCTCGCAAAAGCGAGGGTGCGATCATAAATCGTCTCTGCCACTGATCACGGCTCCTTAAATACGTTGCTCGATAATACCACCACCTAAACACACGTCGCCGTCATAAAAAACAGCGGATTGGCCAGGGGTGACCGCAATTTGCGGCTCGTCGAATGTCACTTTTATGGTGTCATTATCAACAGGCGTGATAGTACATGATATATCGTGTTGACGATATCGGGTTTTGACTGTGCAACGGCGTGTCTCGGTCACATTCTCGCGATCGACCCAGTGTAATTGGGCAGCCATTAAGCCTGCAGAGAATAAGCGTGGATGATCATGGCCTTGACCTACAATCAGTACATTGCGTTCAACGTCTTTATCGACCACATACCAGGGCGCTTCGCTACCGTTACCGCCTTTTAATCCGCCAATCCCTAAGCCTTTACGTTGGCCCAGGGTATGATACATCAGGCCTTGGTGCTCACCGATGTTCTCGCCATCGGTCGTTTCGATGGGCCCCGGTTGCGCGGGTAAGTACTGCGATAAAAAGTCAGTAAATTTGCGCTCACCAATAAAACAGATCCCGGTGGAGTCTTTTTTCTTTGCGGTCACCAAGCCTTGTTCTTCGGCAATTTGGCGCACTTGTGGCTTTTCGAGATCGCCAACTGGGAATAAGCTACGTGCGATCTGATCGTGGCTGAGTGTATATAAGAAGTAGCTTTGGTCTTTATTGCTATCAAGGCCACGCAGCATCTGTGCTTTTTCACCATTGTCGGGGAAAGATCGACGCACATAATGGCCCATGGCAATATAATCGGCGTCTAGCACTTCGTCGGCAAACTCGAGAAATGCCTTAAATTTGATTTCTTTATTGCACAGAATATCTGGATTTGGCGTACGGCCTGCTTTGTACTCGGTCAAAAAATGCTCGAACACATTGTCCCAATACTCAGCGGCAAAATTAATGGTATGTAGCTCAATGCCCAACTTATCGCAGACATCTTGCGCATCGGCCAAGTCTTCTGCAGCAGAGCAGTATTCTTCGTTGTCATCTTCTTCCCAGTTTTTCATAAACAGGCCTTCGACCTGATAACCCTGTTGTTTCAACAAGTAGGCAGAAACGGAGGAATCAACACCGCCGGACATTCCGACAATCACTTTTTTGCTGCTGTTATCTGACATGGTGATCACAAATGCTGCTATCAATAAACGGACGCTGAGTTTAACAGAATCAAATCGCCGGATACAGATGTGATAAGGCTCACACGTTAACCGTTATCTAAAGTAGATAGATAGTTGCGTGGACGGCGACCGATGCAGCTTATGTTGATGCGATTAAATATCAATGGCGGACATAGTCTGTGATTGGGTGCCGCGCAAAGACCCTCCGCGCCATGGATGGCGCGGCGGAGCCTCCAGGGATGGATTCACGGCGTGTTTATGCGTGGTATCCAATCTCAGAGCGATGACGACAGTTGCTGTGGAAGCTTGGCTTTATCGAGCCTTCTTCAACGGTGCACGCTTGGACGATCGAGTGCGCCCACGCGGTGCTTTCCCTTTTGGCCCTTTGGGTTTAGGGGTGAACTGCTCAAAGCCTTTCGGCGGATCAACCTCACACCACTGGCCTGGCTGCAAATCATCCAGCTGCCAGGCGCCGAGTTGGGCGCGAATCAAGCGCAGCGTCGGGTGGCCAATATGGGCAGTCATGCGGCGTACTTGTCGATTTCGCCCCTCGTGCAGCACCACCTTTAACCAGGTAGTGGGAATGTTGGCGCGATAGCGTACCGGAGGATGGCGTTCCCACACGGCGGGTGACGCCATTTTTGATACCTCAGCGGGTAGCGTTAGACCATCTTTTAGCTCCACACCGTCGCAAAGCGCTTGAATCGCCTCATCGCTGGGATCACCTTCCGCTTGGACCAATAGGTTTTGGGAGATTTAGATGAAGGCTGGGTTAATCTGGCTTGTAAGGCACCGTTATTGGTGAGCACCAGCAAGCCTTCGCTGTCCTTGTCGAGTCGACCGGCCGGGTACACGTCTTTTACGGAGACGATGTCGGCTAATGTGCTGTCACCGGGCTCACCGCTAAACTGGGTCAACATGTTATAAGGTTTGTTAACAAGTATCACTTTAGTGGTCATCGCCGCCGCGCGTGAATCCTGTGCGTGTTGAGATGATTTGGCAGTGGTGTTTGAAACAGCCTTTGACGCTGGCTGAGAGCGGGATTTATATGGCATACGGGTTGTCAAATAGATTAAACGGCAAATGAGACTTTGGTATTATACACGTAATAATCTGTTTGGCGTGTTGTATGAATTCGAGTATCCTCGTTGCGCATCTTACACAAAGATAACAAATGGACGCTAGGAGATTAAAATGGAAAGTAAAGTAGTTGTACCGGCGGAAGGTGAAAAAATTACACTCGACGGCACAAAACTGGTAGTCCCTAACCACCCTGTGATCCCTTACATTGAAGGGGATGGCATCGGGATGGATGTTAGCCCTGCAATGATCAAAGTTGTTGATGCCGCAGTTGCTAAAGCCTACAACGGTGAGCGTAAGATTTCATGGATGGAAATCTACACCGGTGAAAAATCCACCAAGGTATACGGTGATGATCAATGGCTACCGGCTGAAACACTCGACTTTATTCGTGAATACAAAGTGGCGATTAAAGGCCCACTGACAACGCCTGTTGGCGGTGGTATTCGTTCTCTGAATGTGGCCCTTCGCCAAGAGCTCGATCTCTACATTTGTGCGCGTCCGGTACGTTACTTCACTGGCGTTCCTAGCCCTCTGAAAAAGCCAGAAGATACCGATATGGTGATCTTCCGTGAAAACTCAGAAGACATCTATGCGGGTGTCGAGTTTAAAGCGGGTACCGCAGAAGCCGATAAAGTGATTAAATTCCTGCGCGAAGAAATGGGTGCCAACAAAATCCGTTTCCCAGAGCAGTGTGGTATCGGTATCAAGCCGATTTCTGAAGAAGGTACCAAGCGTCTGGTTCGTGCGGCTATCGAGTACACCATCGATAACGATCGCGACTCACTGACTATCGTCCACAAAGGTAACATCATGAAGTTTACCGAAGGGGCGTTTAAAGATTGGGCATACGAAGTAGCCAATAAAGAGTTTGGTGCCGAGTTGTTGGACGGCGGTCCTTGGATGACGATGAAAAATCCAAAAACCGGTAAAGAAATCATTATTAAAGATTCCATCGCAGATGCTTTCTTGCAGCAAATCCTGTTGCGCCCTGCAGAGTATGATGTGATTGCCACCATGAACTTGAATGGTGATTTCGTATCTGATGCTTTGGCAGCTCAGGTTGGTGGTATTGGTATCGCCCCAGGTGCCAACATTGGTGACGGTGTGGCACTGTTTGAAGCCACCCACGGCACGGCGCCAAAATACGCGGGCCAAGACAAGGTAAACCCAGGATCGCTTATCCTGTCAGCAGAAATGATGCTGCGTCACATGGGCTGGTTTGAAGCCGCTGATCTGGTGATCAAATCAATGGAAAAAACCAATCGCCAACAAAACTGACATGACCTGACTATAGTCAGCCTCG